>LXRJ01000061.1 GCA_001684025.1 Candidatus Glomeribacter gigasporarum
CTATTTGCTGTGAATTGTCTTGTAGTATTTCTTCTAATCTTTTGATGTTTTGCTAGTGTATTATCTTGTGACATTTCTTTTGTTTTTTTAACATTTTGCTAGTAAGTTGTCTTGTAGTATTTTTTCTAATTCTTTAATATTTTGCTAATAAATTGTTTTTGGTATTCCTTCTAATCTTTTAGTATTTGCTAGTGAATTGTCTTGTGATTATTTTTTTGAATAGTTTTATACTACTCTTTCTTTTCTTTTTTTTGTAGAATTTCTTTTTAGTGTTTTTTTTCTAGTGGTCTTTTTCTGTTCTTTTGATGTTTTGTTAATAAATTGTCTTGTGGTATTTCTTCTAATCTTTCAGCATTTGCTGATGAATTATCTTGTAGTTATTTTTTTGGGTAGTTTTATATTACCCTTCTTTTTTTTTGTAGAATTTCTTTTCAGCATTGTTTTTTTAGCAGTCTTCTTCTGTTTTTTCAACATTTTGTTAGTAAATTGTCTTGTAGTATTTTTTCTAGTCTTTTAGCATTTGCTATTGAATTATCTTGCATTATTTCTTTTGTTTTTTCAGCATTTCATTAGTGAATTGTCTTGTAGTAGTTCTTTTGGTCTTTCAGCATTTGCTGGTGAATTGTTTTGTGGTATTTTTTCTGGTCATTTGATATTTTGCTGGTAAATTGTCTTGTAGTAATTTTTCTAGTTCTTTGCYATTTGCTGTGAATTGTCTTGTAGTATTTCTTCTARTCTTTTGAWGTTTTGCTNGTGWATTATCTTATAGTATTTCTTTTAGTTYTGCWRRTAAGTTGTTTTGTAGTAATTCTTCTAGTTCTTTGATATTTTGCTAATAAATTGTCTTGTGGTATTTCTTCAGGTCTTTTGGCATTTGCTGATAAATTGTCTTGTGGTTAATTCTTTGGGTAGTTTTATACTACTTTTTTTTTTGTAGAATTTCTTTTTAGTATTGTTTTTTTTGGTARTNTTTYTTCTGWTCCTTCAATGTTTTGTTCRTAAACTGTCTTGTGGCATTTCTTTTAATCTTCTGATRCTTGCTAGTAAGTTGTCCTTCTTCTAATTCTTTGATATTTTCTAGTAAATTATCTTGTGGTATTTCTTCTGGTCTTTTGGTATTTGCTGATGTATTGTCTTGTGGTTGCTTCTTTGAATAGTTTTATACTACCCTTCTTTTTTTTTTGTAGAATTTTTTTTTGTTGTTTTTTTTCTGGCATTCTTCTGTTTCTTTGATGTTTTGTTGATAAACTGTCTTGTAATATTTATTTTAGACTTTTAGCATTTGCTAGTAAATTGTCTTGTAGTATTTTTTTTGTTCTTTTAGCATTTTGCTAGTAAATTGTCTTGTGATAGTTCTTCTNGTTTTTTGGTATTTACTGDTAAATKGTCTTGTAGTAATTCTTTTGGTCTTTTGCCATTTGCTATAAATTATCTTGTGGTTGTTTTTTGATCTTTTAACATTTTTTGATAAATTGTCTTGTGGCATTTTTTCTGATCCTTGACATTTTGCTGATAAGTTGTCTTGTRGTAKTTCTTCTGATTCTTTGATATTTTGCTAGTAAATTGTCTTTGGTATTTCTTCTAGTCTTTTAGAATTTGCTGATGAATTGTCATGTGGTTACTTTTTTGCGTAGTTTTATACTATCCTTCCTTTTTTTGTTTTTTGTAGAATTTTTTTTCAGCATTATTTTTTCTGGTGGTCTTCTTCTGTTCCTTCAATATTTGTTGGTGAATTGTTTTGTAATATTTCTTTTAGTCTTTCAGCATTTGCTAGTAAATTGTTTTGTTATTTTTTCTTTTAGCATTTCACTGGTGAATTATCTTGTGATATTTCTTCTAGTCCTTTGTTGTTTACTATGAATTGTCTTGTAATATTTCTTTTGGTACTTCAATATTTTGCTGATAAATTGTCTTGTGACATTTCTTCTGATCTTTCAGTGTTTGCTAGTAAGTTGTCTTGTGGTATTTCTTTTGATTCTTTGACGTTTTGTTAGTAAATTGTCTTGATATTTCTTCTGTTCTTTTAGCGTTTACTGTTGAATTGTCTTGTGGTATTTTTTTTGGTTTTTTGACATTTTGCTAATAAATTGTCTTGCAGTATTTCTTCTGGTCTTTTAATATTTGCTGATAAGTTGTCTTGTGGTATTTCTTCTGATTTTTCAACATTTTTTAGTGAATTGTCTTGTAATATTTCTTAAGTTCTTTCAGCATTTCTGGTGAATTGTCTTGTAGTTGCTTCTTTGGGTAGTTTTATACTACCCTTTCTTTTTTTTTGTAGAATTTCTTTTAGTATTTTTTTTGATATTTTTCTTCTGTTTCTTCAACATTTTATTAATGAACTGTCTTGTAGTATTTCTTCTAGTTTTTAAAATCTGCTGATGAATTTCTTGTGTTCTGGTCTTTGATATTTGCTGGTGAATTGTCTTGTGATAATTCTTCTCATTTGCTATGAATTGTTTTGTGGTAGTTCTTCTAGTTATTCAATATTTTGTTGGTGAATTGTCTTGTAGCATTTCTTTCAGCATTTGCTAGTAATTTGTTTTGTAATATTTTTTAATGTTTTGCTAGTGAATTGTCTTGTGATATTTCTTCTGGTATTTTGGTATTTACTGATGAATTGTTTTGTGATTGCTTCTTTGAGTAGTTTTATACTACCATTCCTTTTYTTTTTTTTTGTAAAAWWTTTTTTGGCATTTTTTTTTCTAGTGGTCTTCTTCTGTTCTTTTAATATTTTGTTGGCGAATTGTCTTGTAGTATTTCTTCTAGTCTTTTAGCATTTGCTAGTAAATTGTCTTGCATTATTTCTTTTGTTCTTTTAGCATTTCGTTGATAAATTGTCTTGTAGTATTTCTTCTGATCCTTTGTAAATTGTCTTGTRGTATTTNTTNCTGATYTTTYGANATTTTGCTAGTRAATTGTYTTNTAGTATTTCTTCTGGTCTTTCAGTATTTGCTGATGAATTATCTTGTGATTACTTTTTGAGTAGTTTTATATTATCCTTTCTTTTCTTTTTTTTTGTAGAATTTCTTTTTAGCAATTTTTTTTGGTGGTCTTCTTCTGTTTCTTCGATGATTTGTTAGTAAATTGTTTTGTAATATTTTTTTTAGTCTTTTATTATTTTCTGATGAATTGTTTTGCATTATTTTTTTCTTTTAGCATTTTGCTAATAAATTGTCTTGTGGTATTTCTTCTGATTCTTTGCCATTTACTGTAAATTATCTTGTGATATTTCTTCTAGTTCTTCAATGTTTTGCTAATAAATTGTCTTGTAGCATTTCTTCTGATCTTTCGGTGCTTGCTAGTAAGTTGTCTTGTAGTATTTCTTTTGATCCTTCAATGTTTTGCTAGTGAATTGTSTTRTARTAWTTCTTHTGTTCTTTCAGMATTTACTATTAAATTGTCTTGTARNATTTTTTTTGGTTCTTTAACATTTCTTGTGAATTTTTTTGACATTTTTTTCTGATGTTCTTCTTCTGTTCCTTCGATGTTTTGTTAGTAAAATATCTTGTAGTATTTCTTTTAATCTTTTGGCATTTGCTGGTGAAGCATCTTGTATTATTTCTTTTGTTCTTTTRRYRTTTTGCTAGTGAATTGTCTTGTGGTAGTTCTTCTGGTCTTTTGGTATTTGTAGTGAATTTTCTTGTAGTATTTTTCTGATCTTTTGATATTTTGCTAGTAAATTGTTTTGTAGTAATTCTTCTGATCCTTTGCCATTTGCTATAAATTGTTTTGTAATATTTCTTCTAGTCTTTTGCCATTTGCTGTGAATTGTCTTGTAGTATTTCTTCTGGTTCTTCAAAGTTTTGCTGCTGAATTGTCTTGTGATATTTCTTTAGTCCTTCAACATTTTGCAGATAAGTTGTCTTGTAGCATTTCTTCTGGTCCTTCAATATTTTGCTAGTAAATTGTCTTGTGGTATTTTTTCTGGTCTTATAGCATTTGCTGGTGAATTGTTTTGTAGTTACTTCTTTGAGTAGTTTTATATTATCTTTTTTTTTTTGTAAAATTTCTTTTTGATGTTTTTTTTGGTAGTCTTTTTCTGTTTCTTCAACATTTTGTTGATGAATTGTCTTGTAATATTTTTTTAGTCTTTTGGCATTTGCTAATGAATTGGCTTGTATTATTTCTTTTATTATTTTAGCATTTCATTAGTGAATTGTCTTGTAGTAGTTCTTTTGGTCTTTCGGCATTTGCTGGTGAATTGTCTTGTGGTATTTCTTTAGATCATTTGATGTTTTGCTGATGAATTGTCTTGTAGTAATTCTTTTGATCCTTTGCTATTTGCTGTGAATTGTCTTATAGTATTTCTTCTGGTCTTTTAACATTTTGCTAGTGAATTGTCTTGTAGCATTTCTTTTAGTTCTTTGATATTTTGCTGATAAGTTGTCTTGTGGTATTTCTTCTAATCTTTTGACATTTTGCTAGTAAATTGTTTTTGGTATTTCTTCTGGTCTTTTAGTATTTGCTGATGAATTGTCTTGTGATTACTTCTTTAGGTAGTTTTATACTACTCTTCTTTTTTTTTTTTGTAGAATTTCTTTTCAGCATTTTTTTCTAGCGATCTTCTTCTGTTTTTCAACATTTTGTTGACAAATTGTTTTGTGATATTTTTTCTAGTCTTTTGGCATTTACTAGTGAATTGTCTTGCATTATTTCTTTTGTTCTTTTAGCATTTTGCTGATGAATTGTCTTGTGGTATTTCTTCTGGTTCTTTGTGAATTGTCTCGTAGTATTTCTTCTGATCCTTTGATGTTTTGCTAGTAAATTGTCTTGTGACATTTCTTCTAATCTTTTAATATTTGCTAGTAAATTGTTTTGTAATATTTCTTCTGATCCTTTAATATTTTTTAGTAAATTGTCTTATAGTATTTTTTCTGGTCTTTCGGTATTTGCTGGTGTATTGTCTTGTGATTGCTTTTTTGGGTAGTTTTATACTACTCTTTCTTTTTTTTGTAGAATTTTTTTTTGTCATTTTTTTCTGCCATTCTTCTGTTTTTTTGATATTTTGTTAGTAAACTGTCTTGTAGTATTTCTTCTAGTCTTTTAACATTTTGCTAGTGAATTGTCTTGTAGCATTTCTTTTGATTCTTTGATATTTTGCTGATAAGTTGTCTTGTGGTATTTTTTCTGATCCTTTAACATTTTGCTGATAAATTGTCTTGTAGTATTTCTTTTAATTTTTTAACATTTAATAGTAAATTGTCTTGTGATTACTTCTTTGGGTAGTTTATACTATCCTTCCTTTTTTCTTGTGAATTTTTTTGACATTTTTTTCTGATGTTCTTCTTCTGTTCCTTCGATGTTTTGTTAGTAAAATATCTTGTAGTATTTCTTTTAATCTTTTGGCATTTGCTGGTGAAGCATCTTGTATTATTTCTTTTGTTCTTTTGGTGTTTTGCTAGTGAATTGTCTTGTGGTAGTTCTTCTGGTCTTTTGGTATTTGTAGTGAATTTTCTTGTAGTATTTTTCTGATCTTTTGATATTTTGCTAGTAAATTGTTTTGTAGTAATTCTTCTGATCCTTTGCCATTTGCTATAAATTGTTTTGTAATATTTCTTCTAGTCTTTTGCCATTTGCTGTGAATTGTCTTGTAGTATTTCTTCTGGTTCTTCAAAGTTTTGCTGCTGAATTGTCTTGTGATATTTCTTTAGTCCTTCAACATTTTGCAGATAAGTTGTCTTGTAGCATTTCTTCTGGTCCTTCAATATTTTGCTAGTAAATTGTCTTGTGGTATTTTTTCTGGTCTTATAGCATTTGCTGGTGAATTGTTTTGTAGTTACTTCTTTGAGTAGTTTTATATTATCTTTTTTTTTTTGTAAAATTTCTTTTTGATGTTTTTTTTGGTAGTCTTTTTCTGTTTCTTCAACATTTTGTTGATGAATTGTCTTGTAATATTTTTTTAGTCTTTTGGCATTTGCTAATGAATTGGCTTGTATTATTTCTTTTATTATTTTAGCATTTCATTAGTGAATTGTCTTGTAGTAGTTCTTTTGGTCTTTCGGCATTTGCTGGTGAATTGTCTTGTGGTATTTCTTTAGATCATTTGATGTTTTGCTGATGAATTGTCTTGTAGTAATTCTTTTGATCCTTTGCTATTTGCTGTGAATTGTCTTATAGTATTTCTTCTGGTCTTTTAACATTTTGCTAGTGAATTGTCTTGTAGCATTTCTTTTAGTTCTTTGATATTTTGCTGATAAGTTGTCTTGTGGTATTTCTTCTAATCTTTTGACATTTTGCTAGTAAATTGTTTTTGGTATTTCTTCTGGTCTTTTAGTATTTGCTGATGAATTGTCTTGTGATTACTTCTTTAGGTAGTTTTATACTACTCTTCTTTTTTTTTTTTGTAGAATTTCTTTTCAGCATTTTTTTCTAGCGATCTTCTTCTGTTTTTCAACATTTTGTTGACAAATTGTTTTGTGATATTTTTTCTAGTCTTTTGGCATTTACTAGTGAATTGTCTTGCATTATTTCTTTTGTTCTTTTAGCATTTTGCTGATGAATTGTCTTGTGGTATTTCTTCTGGTTCTTTGTGAATTGTCTCGTAGTATTTCTTCTGATCCTTTGATGTTTTGCTAGTAAATTGTCTTGTGACATTTCTTCTAATCTTTTAATATTTGCTAGTAAATTGTTTTGTAATATTTCTTCTGATCCTTTAATATTTTTTAGTAAATTGTCTTATAGTATTTTTTCTGGTCTTTCGGTATTTGCTGGTGTATTGTCTTGTGATTGCTTTTTTGGGTAGTTTTATACTACTCTTTCTTTTTTTTGTAGAATTTTTTTTTGTCATTTTTTTCTGCCATTCTTCTGTTTTTTTGATATTTTGTTAGTAAACTGTCTTGTAGTATTTCTTCTAGTCTTTTAGCATTTGCTGATAAATTGTTTTGTGGTATTTCTTTTGTTTTTTTAGCATTTCACTAGTGAATTGTCTTGTGTTAATTTTTCTGTTCTTTAGTATTCACTGGTAAATTGTTTTGTAGTAATTCTTTTGATCTTTTGCCATTTGCTATAAATTGTCTTGTGATATTTTTTCTAGTCTTTTAATGTTTTTCTGGTGAATTGTCTTGTAATATTTTTTCTGATTCTTTAACATTTTGCTAGTAAGTTGTCTTGTGGTATTTCTTTTAATCCTTTGACATTTTGCTAGTAAATTGTCTTTAGTATTTCTTTAGGTCTTTTAGCATTTGCTGATGAATTGTCTTAAGGTTACTTTTTTAGATAGTTTTATACTACTCTTCCTTTTCTTTTTTTTTTGTAGAATTTCTTTTTAGCATTTTTTTCTAGCAGTTTTCTTCTGTTCTTTCAATGTTTTGTTGATGAATTGTTTTGTAATATTTCTTTTAATCTTTTAGCATTTGCTGGTGAATTGTCTTGTATTATTTTTTTTTAGCATTTTGCTAATAAATTGTCTTGTAGCATTTCTTCTGATTCTTTGCTATTTACTGTAAATTGTCTTGTGATATTTTCTAGTTCTTCAATATTTTGCTAATAAATTGTCTTGTAGCATTTCTTTTGATCTTTCAGTGTTTGCTAATAAGTTGTCTTGTGGTGTTTCTTCTAATTCTTAAATATTTTGCTAGAAATTGTCTTGTAGTATTTTTTATGTTTTTTCAGCATTTACTATTAAATTGTCTTGTAATATTTTTTTTGGTTCTTTAACATTTTGCTAGTGAATTGTCTTGTGGTATTTCTTCTGGTCTTTTAGCATTTGCTGATAAGTTGTCTTGTAGTATTTTTTCTAATTCTTCAATATTTTTTGGTGAATTGTCTTATAATATTTTTTTGTTCTTTCAGCATTTCTGATAAATTGTCTTGTAGTTGCTTCTTTAGATAGTTTTATACTACCTTTTTTTTTTTTTGTAAAATTTCTTTCAGTATTTTTTCTAATGTTCTTCTTCTGTTTCTTTGAGATTTTGTTGATGAACTGTCTTGTAATATTTTTTCTAGTCTTTTGACATTTGCTGATAAATTTCTTGTAATCTGATTTTTTAGCATTTGCTGATAAATTGCCTTATGATAGTTCTTCTTATTCTTTGCTATTTACTGTAAATTGTCTTATAATAGTTTTTCTGGTTATTTGACATTTTGTTGATAAATTGTCTTGTAGCATTTTTTTCAATATTTGCTAGTAATTTGTTTTGTAGTATTTTTTTAATATTTTGTTAGTAAATTGTCTTGTAGTATTTTTTTTGATCTTTTAGCATTTATTGGTGTATTGTTTTGTGATTACTTCTTTGGATAGTTTTATACTACTACCCTTTCTTTTCTTTTTTTGTAAAATTTTTTTTCAGCTTTTTTTTTTAATGCTCTTTCTTCTGTTCCTTTAACATTTTGTTGATAAATTATCTTGTAGTATTTTTTCTAGTCTTTTAGCATTTGCTAATGAATTGTCTTGTATTATTTCTTTTGGTCTTTCAGTATTTTACTGGTGAATTATCTTGTGGTAGTTCTTCTGTTCTTTCAGTATTTGCTAATAAATCTTGTAGTATTTCTTTAACATTTCACTAGTAAATTGTCTTGTGGTRTTTCTTCTAGTCTTTTGGTACTTGCTAATAAATTGTTTTGTAGTATTTTTCTGATTCTTCAGCATTTACTGATGAATTATTTTTTTGGTCTTTTGGTGTTTAACTAGTGAATTGTCTTGTAGTATTCTTTCTGTATAGTATTTTTATAATGTTTGTGTAATGTCTTTATAGATATAATATCTTTGTAGTATTTATTTTATGATATTTGTAATATTTTGTAGTTTTTTTTGATAGTTTTAATAAAAATATAGATTYATTAATAAAATTTTATTAAGTATCATAAGTGACCAATAAAAATTAATTGCATAAATTACGTGATTATTCTGTTTGACTGATCAAATATGTAATTCATATAATTAATTTTAATTGGTTAATCATAGGGTTATCATGGTGACAGGCCACTATAAAATAATGCTTTTTTAAAATAATTATATTATAAGATTACTATAAAATTATTATTAGATTATTATAAGATAATTATAAAATAGTTATAAAATTCTTTTAAAATAATTATATAATTAATTTTTATAAAAGAGTGTGGCGACTTAGAGTAGTGATTA
>LXRJ01000450.1 GCA_001684025.1 Candidatus Glomeribacter gigasporarum
TGATAATAATTAGATTATAGCATGATTATTTTCTGAWTAAARCATGAWTATATTTTTTAATAATCAGATTATTTYATGATTAAATTTATAAATAAACTGGAATATATCTYGATAAAAATTAGATTATAGCATGATTATTTTCTGAATAAAGCATGAATATATTTTTTAATAATCRGATTATTTCATGATTAAATTTATAAATAAACTGGAATATATCTYGATAAWAATTAGATTATRRCAWGATTATTTTCTGATTAAAACATGATTATATTTATTAATAATCGTAATACAACTAGATTATATACGATTTTTTATAAATAAAAAAATATATAYGCTAATTATGCTAATACATATAATTACCAGTATATTCTGTTTTAAATAATTTAATTAATTTTATAATATCAAATTAGTATATAATAATAATAATTTAATAATTTAATAATTAAAAATAATATATACGTACATATTTAATATTTTATTTTTTTTGATTTATTGCTTGTTTGTTTTTTTGATACTGCTGCAGCTTTTTTAGTTGAACCTTTTTTTGTCRTTGAACGAGTTGAGCGCGTTAATTGAGTTGGCCTTTTTTTTTCTATATAAAAAAATTAATTTTATTATATG
>LXRJ01000453.1 GCA_001684025.1 Candidatus Glomeribacter gigasporarum
AAATATTTTATGACGTCATTATTATACATGTGTGCCTAAAATATTTAGGGCATGTCAAAAATAAAAATCGTGCCAAATTTTCAAATATGAAATATTTAAAATTATAAAATATTTTAAAACGATGAGTAGTAGACAATGTGTAGTAATATATGTCAAGAGCTTATCGTATAATTAACGAATAATACACGTGTGTGGACAGACAAAAATTTTCTAAATTACTGTTTTGATACAATTTTTATAAGATTTATATGCAAATGTATCCAAAAATCACCTTACGTAGAGATTAAAACTCCGGACATTTATATGGTCTACGATAATATATATAACTATCTATAAAGGCCGTCTGAAGGATTTTAGATAACGAACCCACAAAAAATGTTCGTCCTTGTAATTTTTGACCAATCAAAATTCAAGATCAGGTGTTACGTGGTAGTTAAAACATACACATTTTGTCTTTCAAGCAAAAGGTTGCGTGTAAAATTAAGCCAGCAAAACCGCATTATGTTAGAGATCAATACAGCCCTATTAGTTAAATTTCACAAGGAACACTTTTAATTAGGGCCACAGAAAGCGGCACCCTAATTAACATTCATAACTACTTTTTTTTTGT
>LXRJ01000477.1 GCA_001684025.1 Candidatus Glomeribacter gigasporarum
CTAGAGAGAACCAGACTAGCAAAACTAACAAGAAACAGATCAGCAAAACTAGCAAAAAAAAGAAGACTAAAAAAACTAACAAAAAACAGACAGATCAGCAAAACCAGCAAGAGACAAACAGACTAGCAAAATCAACAAAAGATAGACAAATTAATAAAACTAAAAAAAAATAGTTAATTATATAAAAAAATTATTTATTACTAGCGAAACTAACAAGAGACTGACTAATGAAACCAACAAGAGAGAGCCAGACTAATAAGAGAAAACTAGTAAAACTAGTAAGAAAAAGATATACTAAAGAAACTAACAAGAAATAAGCAGATCAGCAAAACTAACAAGAAACAAGCMAAYTARCAAAAYTARCAAAAGACAAACAAACTAACAAAATCAAAAAAAAATAGGCAATTATATATATATATAAAAATTACTTATTGCTAGTGAAACTAACAAGAGACAGACTAATGAAACTAACAAGAAAAAGCCAGACTAGTAAGATTAAAAAAAACTAACAAAAAATAGCAAATTAGTAAAACTAACAAAAAACAACAAACCAGCAAAATCAGCAAAA
>LXRJ01000479.1 GCA_001684025.1 Candidatus Glomeribacter gigasporarum
ATCTTTATTTATCTAAGTTTGGTTATGTCAATGATAAACTATTTTAGAATCTCATTGTACAATAGAAATTTTATTTATAATGTTATAGAATGAGTTTTATAATTATTTTATTATTAGTAGTATTTTAGTATWTTATTATTTTATTATTTTATTATTATTAGCATTTTATTATTTGTATATTATTATTGGATTATTGTTAATAGTTACGCGTAGCAGTAAATGATAAACGATTATCGTTACATKTAMMTTTTTACCTTTTTACCTTTTTACCTTTTTACCTTTTTACCTTTTTACCTTTTTACCTTTYTACCTTTYTACCTTTCTACCTTTCTACCTTTTTACCTTTCTACCTTTYTACCTTTCTACYGTTACTATTAATAGTTTTATTAGTTTARAAAAAGATATATAAACCCTCCYATTTTCCCCAANGTTGKAAWNAAGATYCAGACWCCCTTTAGTTAAAGAATTACTTAGGAACAGAAACCTATTGTATAGTCTTGTAATTAAAGCATTCTTGAAGTAAATAAATACATATATCTTTAAACTATATACTTTCCCGA
>LXRJ01000492.1 GCA_001684025.1 Candidatus Glomeribacter gigasporarum
CATCTAAGCAAGTAGGCGAGTCTTACTCCCGTGTACATTCCTAGAGAGGGAATTAGCAAAGAGTGTTAGTAAATAAGCCTAAAGGAAGGGTGAATTTTACCTCTCTGCCTAATTTTTACCGTTACAGACCCAACCAAGTGAGTAACCTTTTACTAAGCCCTTGTATCCCATCTGAAGTGTCATCTACTCAAGAGAGCTATACTCCTCTTTATCTTAAGGTAACTACTTAGTAAAGAAGGAAAGGTAAGATTCATGTTATCATGACAATAAGGGTCAAAATGAACCTGATTTTACTCCAATTTTACTCCTTCTTTCCTTAATGGCTTCCTTCTTTAATTACCTTACCTCTTTCTTCTTAAGAATTCTACCCTTCTCTTTGATTACCATCTTTCTTATCAATCTAATCCTTCTTTAATTCCTTAAGATGCCCCTAGGCTTAGGTGTCCTTATTCTTTAGAATGAGTTTACTCTTCCCTCCCTTCTTTTAGAAACTAAGTACCATAGAGGTATCAAGTATCGTCGTACTACTTTCACCGTAAC
>LXRJ01000504.1 GCA_001684025.1 Candidatus Glomeribacter gigasporarum
GACGAATAAGGGTAATTTTACGAATCGAAGTATACAGTTGCAAATCCACCTTTTCCAATTTTCTTATCGATTTAAGTTTATTGAATGGAATTCAGAATAATGCATTTTCATTCACATTCCAAGGATTTGTCAGAAAATTTCAATAATAGAATTTCCACACACGTTAGTTACTTTTTTCTTCCTTTCTCTTTCTTTTCTTATGGATTTTTTTTGACTTGCCTAGCAATTCAGCAGCTTTTTCTTGATTATGAGGTGTCTCAWTNAYCACWWNGATAACATATTCCAGTGAAGAATTGTCCTCCGACAATTTCACCTTCTGTAGGTTTCAAAACCATTCAATCCTTCTTTCATCTCTAGAAATACTCATATTATAAAATCCAACGTAATATTGTCCAGAGAAATTCAACCTTCAGTAGATTTCAAATATCACTCAAATGCCTTTTCCTTATTTTGAGAAATTTCAGTACCTGATTCATAGCAAAGTCCGGTATGGTATTGCCCATTTGTACTTCCTTTC
>LXRJ01000509.1 GCA_001684025.1 Candidatus Glomeribacter gigasporarum
TATGGTTGCTCAAACTTTCCTTGAAACAACAAATGATCAAATTATTATTAAAAAGCAAGAGAATCAAAATATTAAAAACAATCAAAGTCTTATATCAAAATTAGAAGAAAATACTACTTCTAYTCRAACAAATAATCAACAAAAATCAAGTTCAACTCAAGAAAAAACTAATACTTTTAGTCAGCCACTATCGACAATACAAAATAAAGTTAATCAAATTCAGTTAAATAATACTACTTTAGAAGATAATATTTCTTATTATCTAGATCAAATCAAGGCTTGGACTAATGAAAGAATTAATTACAAAAAGAAAAACAAATTTACTATTAAAGTTGACAATATAATTAARTAGTWTATTAAATACTTTATTARATAAAATATAAAAATCRTTACAAATTTTTATATTTTCTATTTNTYAYTWYTWTYAWCWWYWTYATTANTCNTTNTAACAAACANATWTCAATCTATCTATTTCTCCTTATCCCAATCTATTTCTATAGCATCTTT
>LXRJ01000513.1 GCA_001684025.1 Candidatus Glomeribacter gigasporarum
AAAATATGTTTATATTATATWATTTTGTATATGTTGTATACARATAAAATATTTATTTATAGTTAAAATTTTATTTAATTTGAATTATTAGTTGTTGAGCAAATTATAGTTTAATTATTAATATAATTTATAAATTTTTAATAAAATTTTTTATAATTAATTATTAAAATATTTTTATTTTATGTACAATTAATTAAATAAAATTACTTTTAAGCTATATACAAATTATATACAAATAATATTAATATAATACAAATTAAATTAAATNAAATTACTTTTAAGCTATATACAAATAATATACAATATAATACAAATTMAATTAAATAAWMAWWNCTTTTAAACTATATACAAATATTATGCAATATTAAATGTAAATGCAAATGCAAATTATATACAATGTTAAATGCAAATGTGAATTATATACAATATAGAATTAATCATCAAAAATTTCTCTATATACAATGTTTTTAGTATAAACACCTTCTTTATCAACACCCTCATTA
>LXRJ01000514.1 GCA_001684025.1 Candidatus Glomeribacter gigasporarum
ATAGTACAGGAGAGCTGTGCCACCAACCTTGTTGCGTTRTTCCGATACGCATATTAGGCAATTGAAGAAATTAATAAAATTTATTAATAAAACTTTAATGATAAAAATAAGCTTTTAATTTCATCTTTTGTTATATAAATAATAAAAATTGATAAAATTTTAATTTGTCAGTCTGATATGCGTATCGAACAAAGAATTCAAAAATCTTCAGTGTAATTAATAAACTTTTAATTTGTCAGTCCGATACRYGTATCAGACAAGATACAAAAATAAACTTCAATTTAATTAACAAATAATTTATCACCTTTTAATTTGTTCGAACAAAGAATACAAAAAATAAACTTTCNANGTRNATTAATAATATATAATTTATCNMAAAAAATAAACTTYAATTTGYCAGTCCRATATGYRTATTGAACAAAGAATACAAAAATGAACCTCAATGTAATTAATAATAAAAGCAAATAAACATTAATTTGTTTCTCTGATAGGTGTATCGAAC
>LXRJ01000050.1 GCA_001684025.1 Candidatus Glomeribacter gigasporarum
CGCAACACTTCATACCAGACTGATCACTTTCCACGGAATAGCTGATCATCTTCTCCGAAATACGCAAGCCTGACATCTTGTGCAGACGATTTCGGTTCGGATGCCGTCGGCATCCGGCCTCTGGGTGATGGCTTTGGGTATCGCCTGATCGAAGCTGGGCCAGCCGCAGCCTGAAGGAAATTGAGCAGACGTTCTGAAAAGCGCCAGCCCGCGCAGCGGCGGCATAAATAAGTGCCTGGTGCCTGCGGGGCTTCATGCGCACCGCTCAAAGGCGGTTCTGTGCCTTTGTCCCGCACGATTCTCAGAACAGCAGGAAACAGGCTGGGGATTTTATAGAACTGCCAGTTTAAAAGTAGGCGGCGGAAAGAGAGCAATTGGATCCGGTAAAAAGGCGCGTTCGAAGTGACGATTAAAACTCAGGGCAATACCCGATTTTTTTCTTTTTGAATCCCGCGTAAGATAAAAATAAACCAATAGATATAATTATGGTTGAGTCTTGGCTTGCCTGTCATCAAGACCGCCTATTCAAATAAGGCTCCCCTTTATGTCCTCTGAACAGAAAAATCGGCTTTCTCAGCGCGGCTCCGGTTTGCGCTCAAGCAACATAGCCGCCCAGTGAAAGGCGCTGTCACCAGCACAATTAAACTGACCCGCCTCACGTAAATTTCGGCCTTTTCAGTTACGCTGAGTGTTGATTGTGCCTCCCTTCCAGCAATTTGACCTAAAACGCCCACCGCCATCCAAAGTGCGCGCTGCAGTAACGGCTGCTTACCGGCGCCCAGAGCCTGACTGCATCGCAGCCTTGATCGAGGAAGCCCGACTGCCGGAATCCCAGGTAAGCGCGATTCACACGCTGGGCAAGGAACTGGCTGAAGCGCAACGCGCAGGAAGGCCCAACGCGGTTTCTGCGCTGATGCATGCCTTTCCGCTCGCAAGCGAAGAAGGGCTCGCCTTAATGTGTCTTTCAGAAGCCTTGCTACGTATTCCAGACCCGGCAACCCGTGAGGCACTGATTCGGGACAAACTTACTCAGGGAAACTGGCTGTCTCATTGGGGCCACACGCGCGCATGGCAGGTCAAGGCCGCTATTTTAGGGTTAGCCGCTGGCAGAAAAGTGAGCAACACCTTTGAGCTAAACCTTCCCCCAGCGGGACTTTCAGCCTGCCTTAAGCGGCTGATTGAAAAGGGCAGCGCACCGCTGATTCGCAAAAGCGCCGAGTATGCGATGCAACAGATCGGCAAACAGTTCGTGCTGGGCGAAACCATCCAGGAAGCGCTGACTCAAAGTCGCCTACTCGAAGCCCAAGGCTTTCGCTATTCCTATGACATGCTCGGCGAAGCCGCGGTGAGCGCGGAGGATGCGCAGCGTTACTTCGATTCGTATAGGCAAGCGATTGAGGCGATGGGTCAGGCCGACCCAAGCCGGAATAGGGAGGATAAGGCGGATATTTCGATCAAACTCTCTGCCCTGCATCCTCGTTACACGCGCGCGCAAATCGCGCGCGTACACACGGAACTGCTACCGCGCCTGCAAGCCTTGTGTCAGCGCGCGCGTCATTATGATATCGGTGTGACGATTGATGCCGAAGAAGCCGACCGGCTGGAGCTATCGCTTGAACTGCTCGAAGCCTTGTGTTTCGAGCCGGCATTGGCGGGCTGGGAGGGCATGGGGTTTGTCGTGCAAGCGTATCAGAAGCGCGCGCCGTTTTTGATCGATTATCTGATGGATCTGGCACATCGCAGCCACCGGCGACTGCGGGTACGGCTCGTGAAAGGCGCGTATTGGGACAGTGAAATTAAACGCGCGCAAGTGGATGGGCTTAAGGATTATCCGGTTTATACTCGTAAAGTGCACACAGATATATCGTATCTTGCCTGTGCAAAAAAGCTACTGACTGCCCCAGAGGCCATTTGTCCGCAGTTTGCCACGCATAATGCACATACCCTAGCTGCAGTCTATTATCTGGCCGGTGCTCATCGCGCGGCCAGTCCCTACGAGTTCCAGCGTTTGCACGGCATGGGCGAGCCGCTGTATGAGGCAGTGCGAACCCGGCTGAACCGGCCTTGCCGCATTTACGCGCCCGTGGGCGCACACGACACCCTGCTGCCGTATCTCGTGCGTCGTCTACTGGAAAACGGCGCCAATACCTCCTTTATCAACCAGATTGCAGCCCCAACGATTGACCTCGATGCCTTGCTGGCCGATCCCGTGCGTGAGGCCGAAAAAATTTCACTGCTCGGCGCGCCGCATTCAAGCATTCTTTTACCGCGCGAACTGTACGGCAAACCCTGTGAGGGCGCCCGTGCCAACGCGCAAGGCCTCGATGTGTCTGATGAGCAGTGTCTTAGCCAGTTGAGTCAGACACTGCTTGCAAGTGCCGAACGTCTATGGCAAGCGGCTCCCTTATTGGCACAGGACGCGCATAATCAGCGCACGCTGCAGGCGGTACGGAATCCAGCAGATAGGCGTGAGTTCGTGGGACACGTTACACAGGCTGACACAGCAGATGTCGAAGCGGCGCTGGCCCACGCGGCAGCCGCGGCAACCGGCTGGGGCAAGACCGATGTGCGTGTACGCATAAGCTGTTTAATACGGGCCGCTGACTTGTTCGAAGCGCGCATGGCTCCCTTGATCGGGCTATTGGTGCGCGAAGCGGGAAAGTCACTGCCGAACGCGATCGCTGAAGTGCGCGAATCAGTCGATTTCCTGCGGTATTATGCGCATCAGATTCAGGAAGAGGTCTCTCAAAAGGCGTGTCCATCCTTAGGCGTTGTCGTCTGTATCAGTCCGTGGAATTTCCCGCTGGCGATTTTTACCGGCCAGGTGTCCGCTGCGCTCGCAGCGGGTCATGTCGTTCTCGCCAAACCCGCCGAGCAAACGCCGCTGATCGCCGCGGAAAGTGTGCGACTTTTATACGAAGCGGGCGTGCCACGCGGCGCACTGCAACTGTTGCCGGGGGCAGGTGACATCGGGGCGGCGCTGGTCAAAGACTCCCGCACGCAGGCGGTACTCTTTACGGGGTCCATCGAAGTCGCGCAGGAGATTCACCGCACCCTGTCTGAACGGCTGAATGCAGAGGATCAGCCAGTGGTTTTGATTGCTGAGACGGGCGGACAAAATGCGATGGTGGTTGATTCCTCCGCGCTTTCCGAACAGGTTATCGTCGATGTACTAACATCCGCGTTCGATTCGGCCGGTCAACGCTGCTCCGCGCTGCGTGTCCTGTGTCTACAGGAAGAGATCGCTGAGCATACGCTGGCGTTGCTGAAAGGCGCAATGCAGGAATTGTCGCTTGGTCCGCCGGACCGCCTGGACACCGATATCGGTCCTGTCATCGATGCCGAGGCAAAAGCGCGCATTCAAGGCCATATTGAAGCCATGCGCGGGCGCGGGCTTCCCATCTTCGCTCCGAAATTACCGGAAGCCTGCGGTCACGGCACCTTCATACCGCCGACCTTGATTGAGATTGACGGTATCCAGGTTTTAGAACACGAAGTATTCGGTCCTGTGCTGCATGTGCTGCGTTACAAGCGAAGCGAATTGGATGCATTGATCGACGCGATTCGTGCGACCGGATATAGCTTGACATTTGGCCTGCATACTCGGCTTGACCAAACCATCCAGCATCTAAGCCAACACGCCCCGGCCGGCAATCTCTACGTCAATCGCAATATGGTAGGGGCTGTCGTCGGTGTGCAACCTTTCGGCGGCGAGCGCCTGTCAGGCACAGGGCCCAAAGCCGGCGGCCCGTTTTATGTGCCGCGTTTGCGCGCGCGCCCCGATCGTTTGCCGTCCGGGATGAAACGCGATGAAACGGCACTGGCTGCACTCGCCATTTACCGAGACTGGCTGGCTAATCGCGGTGTGCTTGATGGGGCGCGTTGTTGCGAGCAGTATCTCGCCTGTTCGCCCTTAGGCGGCAGCGCCCTATTACCGGGGCCGACCGGTGAATGCAATCGGTATTGGCTGGTGCCACGTGGCATGATCCTGTGCGTGGCTCAGTCGGCATTAGGCGCACAGGTGCAGTTTGCAGCCAGCCTTGCAACCGGCAACACTGCCTGTTATGTCGCACAGGCAGCGGCACAGGCTTTACAGGCTGCTTTACCGGAGGTGTTAAAACCTAAGTTGCGGGTGCTGGCGGAGAATATGGATGCCGCCTGTGAACCCGATATTGCCTCGGTGCTGTTTGAAGGAGAGCCGGATGCCATGCGCGCGTTCAACGCTCGCATTGCCCGTCGCACGGGTCCGATCCTCTCCGTACAAGGCTTGAGCGCTCAAGCACTGGGTGCAGGTAGACGGTATCGACTGGCACCGCTTTTGATCGAGCGCTCAGTGAGTATCAACACCACAGCCGCCGGAGGTAACGCCAGCTTAATGAGTCTGCGTTAATGCTCCCCGTCCTGCTTTTTTCTTTCAGAGCGATACGGGGAGTATACCCGAAGCCATCAGGTTTTCAGGCAGGCGTGCGCCGTACAAACGCGCGCCGCGTACTGGGTGACCGTGAGGATCGTGTGCGGATGCTGGGCGAACCTGAAAAGCTGAGTGCGAGAAGGTATATCTGCGGCTCTAGAAGCGGGATAGTGCGACGCCCTTAGATCAGAACAGGAGGCCTAATATGACAGTCCATAGCGCAACCCACATCACGTTTGCCCTCTATCTGCTGGTAATGCTACTGATTGGTTGGTTTGGGTACCGCGCGACAAGCAACTTATCCGACTATATTCTGGGTGGACGGCGCCTAGGGCGCTGGGTGACGGCTTTGTCTGCCGGCGCGTCTGATATGAGTGGGTGGCTCTTGATGGGCTTGCCCGGCGCTATTTATATCTCTGGCCTGTCCAGTGCATGGATTGCCGTTGGCTTAATCCTGGGTGCCTGGCTGAACTGGCGTTTTGTCGCCGGCCGTCTCCGTGACTATACAGAACAATGCAGTAATGCGCAGACCTTACCGGACTATCTGACACACCGGTTTCAGGATAATCGTCATCTCTTGCGCATCGTGTCCGCGATTGTCATTTTGATATTTTTTACGCTGTATTGCGCCTCCGGCGTAGTCGCCAGCGCCCGTTTATTTGAGCATCTGTTCGGCATGGCGTATCCCACCGCGGTGTGGGTTGGCGCACTGGCGACGATAACTTACGTATTGATGGGCGGGTTTTTGGCCGTCAGCTGGACCGATACGGTGCAGGCTACCCTGATGCTTGCCGCGCTTTTGTTGGTTCCGCTGATGGTGATTTACGCTGAGGGAGGTGTTGGTCACAGTATGGACGCTGTGCATTTAGTATCGCCCTTGCACCTGAAATTGTTGCATGGCCTCGATACGATTGCGATGATTTCGCTGCTTGGCTGGGGACTCGGCTATTTTGGGCAACCGCATATTCTGGTGCGCTTTATGGCAGCAGAAAGCGTGCACACCATTCCGCATGCGCGCCGGATCAGTATAAGCTGGATGATGCTGTGTTTATCTGGCGCAGTCGCGGTTGGCTTTTTTGGTTTTGCGTATTCTATCAATCGACCCGAATTCGCCAGCGTTGTAAATGCCAATGCGGAAACCGTCTTTATCGCGCTTACCCAGCAATTGTTCAACCCGTGGATAACCGGCATCCTGCTGGCTGCGATTCTGGCCGCTGTGATGAGTACGCTGTCGTGCCAATTGCTGGTCTGTTCGAGTGCGCTGACGCAGGATCTCTATAAACCCTTTTTGCGCAAAACAGCCTCCCAGCGTGAACTCGTCTGGTTCGGACGCCTGATGGTCTTAAGCGTCGCGCTGGCGGCCCTCTGGCTCGCGCAAGACCCAAACGGGCAGATTTTGAAACTCGTCAGCTATGCGTGGGCCGGTTTTGGCGCGGCCTTTGGCCCCACAATCCTGATATCGCTCTTATGGCCCCGCATGACCCGCGCGGGTGCTTTGGCAGGGATTGTGACAGGGGCTACAACCGTGTTGGTATGGAAGCACTACGCCTGGTTCGGTTTATACGAAATCGTCCCAGGCTTTGCGCTGTCAGCGATGGCGATTGTATGGGTCAGTCTGTTTGGCAAGCCGCCCCAGATTGCGGGCCGTTTGTTTGATGTCCACAGATAGCGGCTGCTGAATAACCTCAGAACCTGTAAGCACCGCGCCCTTGAGGCCGGATACTTTGTTAAAAATGGCTCGAAAATGCTCATGTACGCCCAGTACACTCCGCTTTTCTCCCCATTTTTCCGCGCCTCTGACCACAATTATCACTGTGTAAGCAGGTTCTCAGTTCGAGATAAGCACCGCCGATATCAAGCCCATAATCCAGCTCTCAAATTCAAGCCGGAATGTTTATGCTGAAAGCTATAATATGTTAATACGCACAGGATATCGACTGCAAAGTTCCGGATGCTGTAATGACGGGAGTGCTCAATCTCCCTTAAGTTTTTCAGCGGATCATTGAGCGATTCAATGATCCCTCTTTCCTAAGAAACACCCTGTGCAGCCTGTAGGGTAAAGCCAAATTCTGCGGCCCGACGATGTAGCTGTTTAACGACCCTTTCACGTTAGCGCTGCTCGTAGTAATCAGCGCCGGGGTCTCGATAATCCAAGCCATAACGCATTGCGTTGTAGAAGAGAACGGCGATTTTGCGCGCGGTGGCTGTGACAGTCTTGGCCTTTCCGATTCGAGCTGCCAAGCGCCGATAGAAAGCGCCGAGTGCGGTGAGAGTCCGTCCGACAGACACGGCGGCCCGCCTAAGATGAGCGGTGACGCGATTGATCGTTTTTCGGGAGCGAGCGGAGAGCACTTTCCCGCCGCTGATCTTGCCGCCTGGGGAGAGACACAACCAGGAAGTGAAATGTTTGACGCTGGGCCAGCGGCTGAGATCGGTGCCACATTCCGAGAGGAGACGTAAAGCCAGATAGGGGCCAATGCCGTGGATTTGAGTCAGATCGATACTGGTAAGCTGGTACAGCAGTGGACGGACATCAAAATTCACGGCGTTGGATTGTCGTTTATTGCTGCGGGGTTTGGGTAAAGGGGCCTCAGGGTCTGACTTTTCAGCCGTAAGCGATGCTAAAACTTGCTCAATCTGCGCGTCGCATTCCTTAATGCGAACTTGATAGAAATCGTACAGAGTGAGAGCCTGCTTTAGGGCAAACACGTGTTCGGGCTGATAGTTGCCGACCAGGCAGCCTGAACAGTCTGTTCGCTGGCTTTACAGCGGAAGTTACGCATCTTTGCCAAGACTTCTGGATTCCGTTCTCCGTCTACGATGGCGCGAATGATCTTCATGCTGGTCGTGCCGGTGATGTCGGCAACCACATGATGCAGTTGCAGGTTCATGAACGTCAGCGCTTTTTGCATGTGCTGAATGTGAGCCGCTGCGTATTCCAGATGGCGTTCCCGGAGGCGTAGATAGGCCCGTAAGGCGGCAATTTGCCTGCCTGGACGAAAGCTGGCGCGCAGCAAACCGCACGCATGCAGACGTTGCAGCCATTGCGCATCGTTAACATCGCTTTTACGGCCCGGTACGGCGCGAGCCTGGCGCGCGTTGACCAGAATGACTTCCATTCCGTGATCTTCCAGCACCTCGTAGACAGGCACCCAATAAACGCCGGTCGATTCCATCGCAACCGTTTGAATACCCGYTTCAGTAAGCCACTGCGCCATGCGCTGAATATCGCCGGTAAAGGCTTGAAAAGTTTACACGGGTTCTGCATACCGATCCGGGCCGACGGCGGCTACAKGGARGSGSGAGCCGATATCGATGGCGGCTGCCCATTCGTTGATAATCGGTAATCCTGATAACTTGCTTTTAGCTTTAGACATAAAAACCTCCTGCGAATGGCATAGAAATTACGCAGGACGGGGAACTCGGATGAGATCACTTTCCTAAACGGGGTCACACAAGGCGCCACCACAGCTTGGTCCGCAGCTTCCCCTGAGCCAGGTTGCATAACGGGGATAAACACCTCCAAAAAGAAATCGGCCTTAAGTCCATGCGCAGTACCAGTCTACGCTCCGTGTGTTTCTATCCATACGGGGCGGGCGCGCAGCCCACGTAGGCGGTTGCATAGAAGCCCTTTCCTCCCATTATATGGAGCCTATGTTGCCCTCGAACTTGCCACTTTCCGCTGGCCGCTTCCCCTTGTGGCCGGTTCTCCCGACCGCCGAGTACTATCAGCCAGTCTGACTGCCGTCAGGTCATCAGGCCATCCTCACTTTGTCAGCTTGTTGGGCCTTACAAGCTCACGCTTGAACCTGACGGCTCTCCCTTGTTCACATAAAATCCTTTGGTTGCATGCCAGCGGTACAAACCCCGGAAGCATCCCAGAACACTCGCCTTGTCGTGTCCTGGAATTCTGCCTTCCCCTTGGTGAGATAGGGTCGGCTACTCCAACAACGTTTGATTTCGGGGCTATCTTCCCGTTCACTTTCGTTCCGGCCTGCACCCTCCCTGTCTACGCTTCGCAATGACTGTTGCCAGTCACCACGCAAGACTCGGTACGCGGCTGCTGGCTAGGCTTTGCCGCGGTGGCCATCTCAGGCAACTGGATTTCATGCGCTTGCAAGGCGCAAGCCGAGTCTGATCGAGAACCCGCCGGCGTTTCGCTTACTGAAATCGCCGGAACCACCGCCTTTAACGCTGCCGTCTGCCGCCAGTGGCGCGAGCAAGCCCTAGGCTGGCGCGCCTTTTATCAGGTGCTTCAAAAGACCGCTACTTCTGAATAACTCACCTTACGCACAGCCCGGGACTAAACAACTACCTTATCAAAGGTTTCGTCTGTAGTAGGTCTTGTCGACGAGTTGCCAATACAGTTTCCCGTTCTGCAACATCGGATTAGGTACACGCAACGACCCCCAATTGTCGAACCCGTTCCGCTCGTACAGGCGCCGTGCCGGATCTGCGTGCGTGTTGGTCCGTACAATTACGTTTCCTGTGTGCCCGGTTGCGTCTGCGACGCACTGCATAACTAGACGTGACGCAAGCCCTTGCCGCCGGAACGCAGGAGTAACCGTCAGCTCTGCAATAGACAGTGCTCCGTGCCCTTCGAGCTGCGCTTTCATGTCAGCAGGCAATCTGCGATCGTATCCTGTATCCGCCGCAAGCAGAAACGCCGCTAACACTGGACCTTCGTGAAAGATATAGCAGCGTGCGTGGTGGTTCGCAAACAATCCATGCAACCAGACACGTTCTTCCAACTCGTCAAGGTAATGTCCACTATAGTTCTCCGTTGTAAACGCTGAAAGATACAAGCTCATGAAGCGATCTTCCCACTCCCTGAACTGTACGCCATCACAGACGGACAGATCAATCAAAGGCATCAGATGCTCCCTGAGCACGGCGTCTGCTCTCCAGACGATAGGCAGTGCTATCCAGCACTGAAGAGCACAGGGTGCCGATCCTGTGTACGGGCAATCCTGACGGATCGAAACCGTGGTTGCGGTAAAAATACTGGCGGAGGCCTCGCACCTGCCGCTCGATCACAATGACTTGACGGGCACGCGGTGCAGTTTCTAAGATCCGTTCCATGATCTCCACCTTGTTCGAGATATGAATGGACAGGATGATGATGTCGCATTCGCTATAATTGAACGTGGCACCGTCCGCGCATACTAGATCAATAGCGTCGCGTCGACAGTTCTGCGGGTGTTTCGTCATTAAATAGTCGATGTATTGACCGCCGATATTCAGCGACTCTTCGCACTTGTCCAGCCCAAGAATGCGGGCATTGCTAAAGTACTGCATGAACAGCAGCGAGAGCGGCATACCGCCTGCACCGACCATCGCAACCGTCGATGACGGATTCGCGGTATACGTCCCAGCCAGCCATCTGGAGTCCGTGAAACAAGCGATGTTTGAGGCAGACGCAGGCCGCATCGGTACTTATGATCGTTGCGCCTGGCAAGTTTCAGGCCAAGGTCAATTTCGGCCGCTGGCGGGCAGTCAACCGTTTCTGGGGACGCAGGGGCAGTTTAGCCGGATAGCCGATTCAACGCATGGTCAAGATACAAGGATTTTTAGAAACGAGCCGTGCTCACCCATCAAGCATACGGCCAAGGACACTAGAGCTGTTGCGAAATAAAAATCGCTCTTTGCAGTGCCTTGTTTTGCAGAGTCCAATTTCCAAAAAATGCTCAAAAACCTTATTTCGCAACACGTCTACTGGAAACAGAGAACATCACGTTGATCGTGGAACGGATCGCGCAGGTAGGTTGTCGCTGAATACGTTAAAGGGCGCACACCGCTTAGAGGGTCCTTAACGGCAACATCGGGGGCACCGTTTCATGCAACGCCAGCTTAAGTCCGGTGTTTTTTGTGCTCAAAATATGCCAAACCACCCGACACACGCGACCCCCCGCTGCCGGATGCGCCACGGCGACTGCCCGGACCGACTGGGCCGCTTTGCCAATCAGGTGGATTTACGTTTCTTGGGAACGCCCCATTTCGGAGTCGAGTGTAATGGGTATAAGTGATGAGGCGCGTGAGGATACGCATGCATTTCCCCAGCTAAACGCGCTGCTTCCAACACCCTGCCAACCGCTCTCTCAGCAATGTCACCCGCTGATGGCTTTGCCCCGCCCGAACCGCAATCCCCAGCGCCTTTTTCTGACCCACCAGCACAACCAAGCGCTTGCCCCGTGTTATCCCCGTATACAGCAGATTTCGCGCCAACATCCGGTAATGGGACATCGCAACGGGCACAACGACCGCCGAATACTCGCTGCCTTGCGCTTTATGGATACTCATGGCATACGCTAAAGACAGTTCATCCAGTTCGCTGAACTCATAAACAACTAATCGCCCTTCAAAGTCTACTTGTAAGCACCCTTCCTCCAGATCAATAGCGGCAATATGACCGATATCGCCATTGAACACGTCCTTATCATAATTGTTGAGCTGTTGAATCACTTTATCCCCTGGCGCGAACGTCGAGCCAAATCGATGAATCTTTGGGGCCGCCTCACTATTGAGCTTCTCCTGCAAAGCGCTATTCAAAGCATGCGCACCTGCCCCGCCTCGATTCATCGGGGTCAGCACCTGGATATCACGTACCGGATGCAGCTTAAACCGCTTCGGAATACGTTCCGAGACCAGAGATAGAATTTTATCGGGGATCGCTTCCGGTTCCGCTTCGATAAAATAAAAATCTGTCAGTTCTGTGCTCTCCGGCGCAGACAAAGGCATCTGCCCCCGATTGACCCGGTGCGCATTGACGATGATTCGGGAACTCGCCGCTTGCCGGAAAATCTCCGTCAGCCGCACCAACGGGATCGTTTTGGAATCGATTAAATCCGCCAGCACCCGACCCGGCCCCACAGACGGTAACTGATCCACATCCCCAATCAAGAACAGGGCTGCGTGTGAAGGCAAGGCTTTCAGGAGGTTATTGCTAAGAACGATATCTAACATGGACGCTTCATCCACAATCAGCAGATCCACCGACAAGGGATTGTCCTGATCATGCTGGAATCTAAATCGCTTCGGATCGAATTCCAGCAGCCGATGAATCGTTTTGGCCGGCCAGCCTGTGGTCTCGGAAAGCCGCTTGGCCGCCCGTCCGGTCGGCGCACAAAGCGCTACGCCCAGGCGTTGATCCTTGAGGATGGCGAGTAGACTTTTGACGATGGTGGTCTTCCCCACGCCAGGGCCGCCCGTGAGGATGAATACTTTGGCATTCAGCGCCTGCATAAGGGCCGCACGCTGGGAAGCGGATAAAGCCAATCCCGTCTGCTGCTCGATCCGGGCGACACACTTGTCAACGGCGATTTAAAAGTGACACATTTTTTTGGCGACCAGCGATTTAAAACTGATACA
>LXRJ01000516.1 GCA_001684025.1 Candidatus Glomeribacter gigasporarum
GAAATATAATCTTTAGCACCGGAGAATGTTTCTGAAAAAAGGTAATCTGGAGGACTKCCATCGCTTTGCAGTTCAAACTTATAACCCGCATAGCGTTTCTTGTTATTTAGTGTCAAATCGAATAAAAGTTTTTCATACTCTAATGAAATTATATTGATCTCACGACCACGATTGAATCTGTTAAATGCATTACAAACATTTTTGCCAAAAATGCTTCCTTCTTTGGTGAGCTCATCATACATTTCAAATATGATCTCCTCACATGATTTTAAAGAATTGGTTATTGGTTCGATGCTTTTAAAGCGATTGTAATACTTTTCCAGAATATGGCGCAGAATATTTTTTGGTAATCGTGCAAGGCATGAATCAGTATCACCATAAATCACCTCGCTGGTTTCATCACCAATCACATTTTGATCATCTTTGTACTGTCCCGTATRGTACGATTGTATGAATTTCTTTAAAGTTTTTATCAGTTCTYGGGCAACAAAGGTTACACA
>LXRJ01000527.1 GCA_001684025.1 Candidatus Glomeribacter gigasporarum
TGTTCTTCAAATGTTGTTGTTAATTCATTAATTTTTGCTAAAAGTTGATTTTTTGTCATATTATTCCCTCCCATACTATTTTTTTTAAAAAAAATGTATATTAGTTACTTATAATTATAACATAATTTGGTTAAAACAATATTTACTTGTTAAAAAAATTAAAAAAACGTTGAGAAAAATCTAATRAAACCATTTTTGTTNCTRATTAGTTTTTTNATGTAAATTTATTTATATRATGTAAAGCAAAYATGGTGTTTTTATAGTTTTTATATTCATTACATATTAAAAATAATTACATATAAATTACGTAATAAAATTCTTTATTTTTTTTAAATCAAACTATATTTAGTAATTTGGCTTTATTATAAATAAGATATCTATTGTACAATGAGATTCTAAAATAGTTTATCATTGACATAACCAAACTTAGATAAATAAAGATCAAATAAAGTTTTAYGTTNAAAAAAAAAGTAATGATATATTTTA
>LXRJ01000532.1 GCA_001684025.1 Candidatus Glomeribacter gigasporarum
CTTTTTAGTTTCACTGGTTTGTTTGTCTTTTGCTAGTTTGCTAATCTGTTTGTTTCTTGTTAGTTTTGCTGATCTGCTTGTTTCTTGTTAGTTTTTCTGATTTGTCTCTTTTTTGCTAGTTTTGCTAGTCTGTTTCTTGTTGATTTCACTGGTCTAGTTCTCTCTTGTTGATTTTGTTAGTCTGTCTTGTTAGTTTGCTACTGATAAGTATTTTTTTTTATATAATATAATTGACTAACTAACTGTTTTTTTTAGTTATGCTCATTTGTTTGTTTCTTGCTAGTTTTACTGGTTTGTTTGTTTTTTGTTGATTTTGCTAATCTGTCTGTTTCTTGTTAGTTTCTTTGGTCTGTCTCTTTCTTACTGATTTTGCTAATATTTTCTTGTTAGTCTCACTAGTCTGGCTCTTTCTTGTTGATTTCATTAATTTGTCTTTTGTTGGTTTTGCTAGCAAKAAAYAAWYTTTTTATATTAA
>LXRJ01000537.1 GCA_001684025.1 Candidatus Glomeribacter gigasporarum
CTTGTTAATTTTTCTGATCTGTCTCTTTCTTGCAGTTTTGCTAATTTGTCTCTTGTTAGTTTTGCTGGTCTGGCTTTTTTTTGTTGATTCATTGGTCTGTCTCTTGTTAATTTTGCTAGCAATAAGTATTTTTTTTTTATAATTATATAATTGACTAACTAATATTTTTTTTCCAGTTTTGCTAGTTTGTCTGTTTTTTGCTAATTTTGCTAATCTGTTTGTTTCTTGTTAGTTTCACTGATCTGCTATTTCTTGTTAGTTTTTCTGGTCTGTCTTTTTCTTACTGATTTATTGATCTTCTTTTGTTGATCTCACTGGTCTGGTTCTTTCTTGTTGGTTTTGTTGATTTGTCTCTTGTTGGTTTTACTAGCAATAAGTATTTTTTTTATATAATTGACTATTTTTTTTTATATAATTGACTAATTTTTTTTTATATAATTGACTAATTTTTTTTTATATAATTGA
>LXRJ01000554.1 GCA_001684025.1 Candidatus Glomeribacter gigasporarum
TTTTTAGGTAATCCCTCACCACATAATACAACTACTCTCAGAACCTCGCTTTCTATATTATTAAATATGTGTTTTACATTGTGGATGAATATAATTGGAGTTGTAAATAATGTCATTATCATATTCACCACTACAAAAAAGAAAGCGATCAATATATGATTTGTTTTCTCTTGAGTATTGACTCGACAGCATAGAAAGTTCATAGAAATTTATTGGGGCTTTCCTAATAATAGATGCGTAATTATAGAGACAAATATTACACAACGATCTGCCTTGAAACTGATAATCGATTCAGAGGTTTATAGCAGTAAACCTGACATGCCTCGTCCCAAGAATCATAATCTTCACAAAGGTCCTTGACATTTTCCCAAGGCTTAAATAGCATAAGAATACATAACCCATAGCGCTCAGCATTCTCTGCGTCATCTTTTTTAGGTAATCCCTTACCAC
>LXRJ01000559.1 GCA_001684025.1 Candidatus Glomeribacter gigasporarum
TATATATCAGTTCAGAATTTTTATTCAACCGAGCATGAGKATTTAAAACCAGCATTTATAGACATTTTTAATCATTATCTTTGTTCTTCAATTCGAAAGCTAGAAAATGCATTAAGAAGCACATCTGAAAAGACGAATGTTAGATTTCAAATGCAAGATATTCTACCATTCAGTAAAAACTTTTTAACTTGGTTTCTTTCAGCGTATGATAAAGAATCAGATATTGTTAATAAGTGCTTTAATTTTATTCTATATCTTCGAGTTATTATTAATATATTTGGAAAATTGTTTGTTGTTGGAAGACCTTCTGGGTTCTCGGTAGAGAATACTGAAACTATCAAAGAATTGTTTCGTGACTTTGTATTATCTGGTGTTTCATTCAAAAAGGAACACCTGAATATCATTCAATTGTGCAGCGATGAAGAGATTTTAAGTTTTTTTTTTGATC
>LXRJ01000572.1 GCA_001684025.1 Candidatus Glomeribacter gigasporarum
TTTCTGAAGTTTATCGATATTTTYRCRARYCGYTTCTTYCAAAGTTTTTTCTTTTTCTTCAATAATTTTTTGTATATTATTGAAATTTTTAAGAGCGAATTCTTCTATTTCAACTTTATATTCTTTAAATTCTTTAGATAGAGTTTCGTTCTTCATTTTTTCTTCTCCACGATTTCTTTTTGGAATAGAATACGGATAATCACTTATTCCGTTTTCTTCAATGATTTTGATTGTATTAGTTGAATCTTTTGGCATTTTTTCTTAAAAATTAATCTCAAAAATACGATAGGAAATCGTATTTAAATTTTTTTGCATATTAGTCTAATAGAAATGATTGGTGCAAAAATCGAATTAAGAACGAAAAATAGAAGAAAATAATTAATTCAAAATATTTTTTTTAATAATTACCTTATTCGTATAAAAACTAGTAATT
>LXRJ01000577.1 GCA_001684025.1 Candidatus Glomeribacter gigasporarum
AATAATTATTTTTGTTTTCATATGTTATTTCATTAATAACCCAATCTTCAAATAAAATAGAAATTCTTTCAAATAAAGTTTCTTCATAATTAGTATCTTTGTTGTTAATAGTAATCTGATAAGAATTGTTTTTCTTTTTTATACTAATTTTTAATAGTAAATYTGYAATAATATTGTAGAACATTTTGTTTATAATTGATAAATTTTGAATTTCTTTAAAATTTGAAAAATCAAATYTATTTAGAATCATATAAAATAATTCRTACGAAAACATTTTATAAATATYATTTAATWAAAATTTTATTCGGTATTAAAAATACTGAATAAATTATTTATAAATTGTGAAATAAATAAATAAAAAAATAATATAATATACATTTGTTGAATAAAGATAAAAAACTTGTTAATTATATATAAAAAAAAATAAA
>LXRJ01000590.1 GCA_001684025.1 Candidatus Glomeribacter gigasporarum
TGTTATAAAGGTGGAATTTTTATCAAAAGAAATTAYGGTGGACATYTTRAAGTACGCTACGATCCTGTTCATAAATTACCAGAAGAGGAATTATRATAGTAAATTGTGATAACTTACATAATCAAGTTGAAATTGTATTCTTAAATAAAACTATATTTAGTAATTGTTTTATCATCTCTAATTAGTTTATAAATTAAGATAATTAAATTATAATTGGTTTTGAATTACGTATTCTTAAATAAAACTATATTTAGTAATTSTTTTTATCTATCTAATCAGTTTACAAATTAGAAAGTTTTATTGTTATGTATGATGAARTTTATCAAATACTTGAAGRAAAATTAAAGTTTAACTGATAAAAAWTAAATAAATAAGYRTGTTTTTAAAACAGACTNAAACAACAAATAATAATTTTT
>LXRJ01000588.1 GCA_001684025.1 Candidatus Glomeribacter gigasporarum
TAGTATTGCTATGAATTTTTTTGATTYTTAATCTATYATCTACTCTTGAGTGATTAACACATCTATGTTTGTAACCTAAATCATTCAATCCTTTATATCCAGACCAAGAGTCAGAATATATAACTGATCCAATTCTCACATGTGTTTGAATAATTCTATGTAATGTTTCTTTATTRCGATTATCAACAACTTYAAAATAACATTTTTTAGTTTTTCATTCAATTATCHCTACAACCCACCAAGAACTATCTTTTTCAAACTTTGATTCRTCAATTTCAATRATYTTATRAGGACCMCCAAAAATGAAATCATCATCTGTTAATGTACTGTTTACAAGTTTTCTAAARTTTTTAAAATATTTRAYTATTGTGTTGGGTGAATAATTAGTTAATTTACTTGTAGTAGTATAATTTGCTT
>LXRJ01000091.1 GCA_001684025.1 Candidatus Glomeribacter gigasporarum
CCCCCCCAGGTGCCAAATCTTGCGAAGCATCCTCTGCCAAACAATAGATGTTTTCCAGTTTAATATGCTTGCCATTAGGTAAAAGCTGGGTATCGGCGACCGCTTGCGCTTGCTTGGCCGCTTGATTCCAGCGAGCAATAGCTTCTGGGTTGCGCCGCATGGATAAGTGTTTGATCTGATCAAAATGCGCCCATAAGTGATGTCCTTTAATCCGGTCCACGCCTAAATCAATGGCTAACCGAACAATATCTGCAAGTTCATTAACATTTGTTTCAAGAAAGGTGAGTTGAAAAGTGACCTGACAGTAATGGGAGTGAGAATTCGCATAATCATTGCGAACGGCAATAAATTTTTTGGCGTTATCGAGCACTTTTTCCCATTTCGTACGGAGCATAATTTTTTCCTGCGTTGCTTTACTTGCTCCGTTCCAGGAAATTTTGACATCGGAAGTCACCGGCACCAGTAACTTTGCCCAACCTTCTGCCCCTTTACGGGGAAACGTACCATTTGTCGTTAAATTTAATTTAAGTTGATAATGTCGGCAGAGTTCGATAATTTCTTCAAAATGTTTATATATCAACGGCTCGCCCATGGTGGAGGGAATAATTTCTCGCAAAGGCGTCCCTTGCGCCTCGGCCAGAATCTTTCTGATCAGATCAATTGACATACGCCGCCTTGGTATGCCTGAGGAGATGCGTATAGTCTGCGTCGTGCTATAAGGTGAATGATCTTCGCACATGATGCACGATAAATTGCAATCATCAGGATTAGTATCGAACGTGATGCGCCACGGGCCAGATAATTTGTTCATATCGTTCTCCTCCTGATGAAAGTTTTACATTGGGTAAGGTGCAGGTTAATGGAGCAGGCGTTTGTAAATGGCTTCGATGCTTGCTGTATGGGTCTCTAAATCAGGAATATTCGCGTCCTCGGACTGCAAATAACCTCTTGCCCCTAATCGTTGCGCCAGTGCAGGTTCGTCAACTAGACATTGCATTTGCTCAGCGAGTTTCTGAGGAGATCGATGTTCAAATAACAGCCCATTTTCTTGATGCCGTACATACTCTGCCATGCCACCGCTATTAGCGGTAATCACGGGTACTTTGACCTGCAAAGCTTCATGAATCACCAGCGGTGAATTCTCGACCCAGATCGATGGGACAACGATGCAATCCACATGATTAAAAACATCCTGAACAATATGCTCATTCCGGTATTCAGGCCGCCATTCAATTCGGCTTTGGATAACAGGCTTCAAACGGGTAGCAATCGCGTGTAATCCTTGAGTGTTTTGGGCCCTTGGCCGACCCCAAATAATAAGACGACAATTGCCTTGTAGTAATCCAAAGGCTTCAATCAAATGCTGAATCCCTTTGGCTGGAATATGCGTACCGATATACCCGAACGTAAAAGCTTGACCTGACGCACGATGCCGGCCCTGCAAGCGCTGGTGATCGAAGCCATAATCCAGATAGATCATCTTGTCTTCAGGCAGACCGAATTCCCGCGCAAAGCGCTGATGCAGATATCGGGAGGGTGCGACAAAATAGCTCACATACTGCAGAATGTTTCGTATATGCTGCATGCGTCGATTGACCCAATTCTCCCAATGCGCCAGATCGGTTGTCTCCTCATCTGCAGCGCCTGAGAAACACCCCGCATAACAGCGTTGCGCGCATTTTTGATCAGCCTGGCCATCGCATAATGCCCATAGTCCCCCATAACTGTCCGAATTCCTTTGAATAAACTGTCCCCGGGGACACATCAACCAATAATCATGCAAGGTATAGACAATTGGAATATCCCGTTTAGCGATTTCAAAAATTAAAGAGGTCGATAAATGATTTAAATGGCCAATATGAACAATCTCAGGCGTAAATTGATCCAGCAAATCAGAAAAAACGCGATCCATTTGTACATGCCGGTAGCGATGATGAAATTTTTCTCCCGGAATATTAATAATATGTAGTTTAATTTTTGACTGCAGCGCATCATGCGAAGTCCTGACGCTAAAGTCTTTAGCAAAAGGATTTTCTTCGCGGGTAAAAACATGAACTTCGTGCTTTTTTGACAAGCCATGACAGAGCAATTGGCTATAAACCTCAGAGCCTGCATTGTAAAGAGGGGGATAGCCGTGAATAATCTTCAATATTTTCATCGCATTAATTAAATATTCACTGCTATAGGCTCAATATGGTGCCTAAACTGATCAATCAATTGTGTCATCCCGTCTTGTAGATTCACCTTTGCTTCCCATCCTAATAGTTGGCTGGCGAGGGTAGGATCACCATAAAAACTGGAAACATCAAAAGTACGTGGCGACGCTTCCAGAAAATTCACTGAATGCTGACTCAAGCTTTTAGCCAGCTCTGCTGCCTGCCGCAGAGTAATGCCCTGTCCAGTAGTAAAGTGCACCGTTGGGAGATCCATGCAGCCTACTTGCAACTGATCAATGACCTTCATGATTCCTGTCACCACGTCATTAATATGCGTAAAGTCAAAGGTATTATGTCCGCCATCAATTCGGATACTGCCGCCCAGGGCCGCTACTCGACAAAAAGCAGGAATCACCCGGTCAACATGATCATGCACTGAGCCATAGACATTTGAAAAACGGACAATGGCAGTTTGTAACCCTCTTTCTCTATGTTCCATTATCAACTTCTCAGCAGCGACTTTAGAGTGCGCATATGCATTTATGGGTAACAAAGCTGCCTCTTCACGAACAGGAAGTTCGGTTTGTTGGCCGTAAACTTCCCGGCTGCTGGCATAAATAATCCAGGGTCTGTTAGGCAGATCATAGAGTGCTTGAAGCACGCTGCGCGTGCCATTTACATTAATATCCCAGCAAAGTTTGGGTTTATATTCACCTAAGATGACACGAGAAATTGCTGCTAGATGGATAATTCCACTGCATTCGGCAGCTAGACTTTTTATTAATTGCGTATCACGAATATCTCCGTATTCTGGGTGATTTGCAGGGTAATCAATGTCTATTCCCTGAACTTTTGGTCCGCTGTTTTTCAATTGGTCTTTAACAGTACACCCAATTAGCCCTCTCGATCCAGTAATTAAGATTTTGTTTTTCAGAGACATGTGCGCCTAGAACTGTTTTCGCTCTCACAGGTTAATCTTGATAGATTGTTGTGTAGCCTTTATGAAGATTTAAGAACTTGTAAATAAAAATAGTGTTTATAAATTTCTTATCTTACTTCAAGAAAAGTGAATCTAATTGTTTACTTCGTTAAAATTCAATGATTTCCAATTTATCTAAAGATCATTAAGTTAGTCTATCAGGTCAATAACTTATTTTTGTTTAGTTCCAGAGCATAGATGCATTGGTTGTGAGAGAGGCAGCAGATAACCCTGTCTTTACTGCAACTGATTTTTTGCCTTGGGTTATTTTGTAGAGCCTTTGGGTAGCCTATTCTTTGGGAGCAGGAGACCGGCTGGGTAGGGCGTTTTCTCTTCAGCTTTCATTCATTATGGCAGCCGTTCCGACCGTGTTCATTGGACTTTTGCCAACCAATTGCGTATTTCGGAGAAGCTGATCAGCTTCTCCGAAATACGCAATCAGCTCGACCGGCATCAGATAGCTGAATAGCAGCTTGTCGATGAACTGTTCTTTCCTTCGTCAGAGAATCCTGGGCTTTCCAGAGATACGCGGATGGTTTTGGCCAGGCTGGATGGACAGGTCGTACCCGCTTCTGGTGTGAGGGTGCTTTCCGCATCACAGTCCCTGCCATTGTTTACCGGCCAAAGCCAGGCCGGTAAACTGTATTTCTCTCAAGGCAGCGCACGCTGCCGCACCCCAAACAGGGTGATAACACTACTGCTGTCATAATCGGGTACCCCTGTGTGCCGGTTGTGAAAGTGACAGCGAGGTGTCGTGAGCACCTCGCGGCTGCGGTAAGTGGGCGCTTTGCGCCCGCTATTTCTCGGTTTCAGCAGCAGACTTCACGGTGATGAAGCTGCAACTCGCTAAACCGCTAAGGGGGTTCCAGATCAGTCAATCGTTTGCTCAGCACTTTAAAAAAGCAGATAGGACTTGTCAGACAAGCAGCCAGTTGGCCTGTGGAAGGCAGCCTGTTTTGATCAGCAGCCCGTGTCACGGACGTAGGTTGTCGCGCAGGCACACCGTGCCCTAAGCTATCGGAAGCCATGATCAACTCCGTTCAGTTGGTTATGGTTAGCAGTCAAGGTATTGGTAATACCTTGGGTGCGGTTGTCGCAGGGTGGGTTCATCCCCATTCTGCGGCGGCTTATCGCCACGCATCCTGATGTTAGCGCTCCGTTTTGACGCAATGCAACAGGCCAGAAGCGGCACATTGCCTCCTACTGCCAGACCGGGTATAGTATCAACATTGAAGATACAAAGGAGGTTTATATGCGAGTCATCGTTAAAAAGTGGGGCAACAGCGCAGCGGTGCGCATCCCTGCCGCCATTATGGAAGCTACACATCTAGGCTTGGACGAAGCCGTAGACGTATGCGAAGAAAGCGGACGCATCATTATCGAGCCCGTGCACCCAAACGAATATGATCTGTCCCAATTGTTGGCTGGCATCACGGCGGAGAACTTGCATGCTGAAGCTTATTTTGGTCCGGCGCTCGGTAAAGAAGCATTCTAATGGCGCGTCGCTACGTGCCTGAGGCGGGCGATATAGTGTGGCTACATTTCGACCCGCGGGCCGGCCATGAACAAGCCGGGCATCGGCCCGCGCTTGTGCTCAGTCCAGCGGCGTACAACAGCAAAACTGGCCTGATGCTGTGCTGTCCCATGACGACGCAGATCAAGGGCTATCCGTTCGAGGTCTTAATTGACGGTGATCGTCCGAGCGCGGCACTGGCAGACCAGGTGAAAAGCCTTGATTGGGTCGTGCGCAAAGCAAGCCGCAAGGGCAGGGTGTCTTCTATCGAGCTGGCCGAAGTTCGGGCAAAGGCCATTGCCCTGATCGGAAGAACTTAGAGGAGCAGGTCGAGGCTATATCTGCGGTAGAAACGCTGTCTGTACCCATGAAAGGGCCTCACACCCAACACTTTTCCCGCAGCTTGCCAGCTGGTGCCGGAATTTAGCCGATGGCGTGCAGCTTTGGGTTTATGTGCAACCGAATGCAAAGGTGAGGGAAGTCGTTGGGGAATTCAATGGCGCGCTAAAAATACGCCTGAATGCGCCGCCGGTGGAGGGCAAGGCAAATAAAGCATTGTACGCTTGGCTTGCTGAACCGCTTGAAAGTGCCGAATCAGGCCGTGCATCTGGAAACCGGCCATACCAGCCGATACAAGCAGATTCGTGTTACAGTAGCGGGCTTGGATATAAAGGCCGTGTGCGACATGTTGTCTGACAATGCATAGATCAATCCTCCAAGATAGGTATACTGTAAATTATCAATATTGATATCTTAAAGTATACATGTGAAATTATCGCATCTACTTGAATGTCTGCATCAGCGTGATGATGCGGGCCAATGGCTATTTCGTGTTTCTGAAATGGCGCGCCTGACAGGGGAAAAAGACAGTCAACTCTACTTGACCCTGCATCGCGCAAGGCAAGCTCACATCGTGGCGGAACTTGCGCGCGGATGGCTCTATTTCCCCCGTGCAAGGAGCCTGCCTGCTACTCCGCTAGATCGCTTTGCGCTTGAAGTGCGCAGGCCGTATATCACCTATGCCAGCCTTGAATCAGAACTGGCGCGCCGCGGCTGGCTCTCCCAGGTGCCGACCGTCGAGACTTATATGACGACTGGCCGCGAAGCGCGCTTTGATACGCCGCTGGGCAGCCTGGAACTTGTGCATACGAAGAGAACCGGACTCCTCAACACCGATGAAATTCAATGGAACCCTACGCGCGGCATCTGGGTAGCGACACCCGAGCGGGCCTTGCGTGATCTGCGTCGGGTAGGACGCAATGTCAATTTGGTGGAGCGCCCATGAGCCGTCTTCTGGACATCGCTCACCGTTGTCACCAGCGCAATTAAACTGACCCACATCAGCGGAATGAAACTGACCCACCTCACGTAAATTT
>LXRJ01000592.1 GCA_001684025.1 Candidatus Glomeribacter gigasporarum
ACAATGATCAAATTTTTTTTTTAAAACAAAATTAGAAACTAATTAGAAGTTRATTTAACAAATTTGRAAATCAATTGGAAATTGATTTAACAAATTTGTAGTAACAATATTTGTAAATCATATGATTACAAATAATAGAAACAGAAACTATTTTTAACTTTTTGTAATAGTTTAAAATTTGTGGAACAAATTTCTTAAGGGGACGGAAATGTTATAGAACAGTTTANTTATTTWATTAATTTATTATATTATTTTATTAGTTTAATATTTCGATATTGTATAATAATTATCTTATTATCATTAGTTATTAATATTATTAGAGTAGAATTTAACAAACATGTATAACGCTTAACGATTAGCGATTACGCTTAGCGATTACGATTAGCACTTAAYGCTTAACAATTAGCGATTACA
>LXRJ01000593.1 GCA_001684025.1 Candidatus Glomeribacter gigasporarum
ACGCAATAGTGATGGTGACTTGGAATTTGACCATGATATTCAAGAATTTGAAAACCTTCCATTTAAAATTCAGATTGAAACACTTCCAGGGAAAGATAATATCGCAAGACTTTTTTTTTTAAATTTAAAAAATGAACAAATAACAGTTCCTAAAGGAATTATTTGTTATGATGTGACTCACAAAAAAAAAAAAGAAAAACAATTTCCAATGCCAGATACAAATTATTTTTTAGTTGAACATCCTTTGAAATATGTATTTTATTTTGACCCTATTAATTTAAAAAAAACAACAAAAAAGACAAAAATTTATTCGATTAATTCTTTAAAAAAATATAGTATTCATAATTTTAAAAAAACTAATGATACTTTGGAAAATGAACGTAAAAAAAGAGAAAAAAAARAAATCAAAAGATT
>LXRJ01000610.1 GCA_001684025.1 Candidatus Glomeribacter gigasporarum
CCCCCGGGGCTTCTTTGAAGCCCACCCCCTACCATGGCGTTTCATATTTCCCATAGACAATGTCCTTAGGGGGACGTTTTCATTGGCGTCCACTTTTACCATGAGGAATATCCGACCACTAGACATTGGTAAAACATACATGGTAAAACTTCTAACCCAATTATTGCCCTTTACCAAGGGCATAACCTAATATTGGTTTTCAACACCTAAAAAGCAAAAGACAAGGCAGGGAAGTAGTAATTGGCTATAAGCCAATGTTCCCCTCCCCTTTACACCCGTTCAGATTTTCAGGCATGCAGGTTGGTAGTTGGTAGCATAGCAAGGCAACAAAATGATTGGTTTATGTCTTTGAGCTTAGCGTTGCTACCATGGCGGCCGGGGGGGGCCCTATGCCGGGATCCTT
>LXRJ01000622.1 GCA_001684025.1 Candidatus Glomeribacter gigasporarum
TATATCTTCTTCCCCTTGATACTGTTTTTTCTTCATTTAAAATTTCTTCTCTTTTTCTTAAGCCGTTATCATATTTTTCCTTTTCCTCTAGATCACTCTCTTCTTCTATACTTTTTCCTTGTTCGTCTTGTATCCAATGAAGTTGTAAATTATTATATCTTACTGACTTGTTCTGAGCTTCTCTCATTTCTTGCTCTGTAGCAAAAGTTATTTTTGCTATCTGCTTCATATACCCACTTCTTCTTTTAGGAATATAGACTGCCTTTGCTTTTCTGCCTTTTAAATATCTTAGAAGAAGAGTTTCTGAAAGACCTTCTGTAATCCCAGCCAGCTTTGCTATGAACTTGTGTCTTTGATCTCTTTCTTTGTGGTCTTCTTTTCTTTTTGAGACCCTAG
>LXRJ01000624.1 GCA_001684025.1 Candidatus Glomeribacter gigasporarum
ATAGAACTGATAAAATAACCTAAAGTCAAAAATATCTATAATTCAGTTCTAATAACATGTTAATGCAATCAAATAACACTATTCTAGTCAGTAAGTTAATGGTATAACTGATTAAAATGTTTTCGAGAAAAAAAATTTAATAATTCAATTCTAATAACATTTTATATCTGTTATGTCAACACAATCAAATAATATTATAATACTTTAGCGAGTAAGTTAATAGTATAACTGACGAGAGTATTATTTGTATAAAATTATTGACGATTCAATTCTTATAACATATTACACTTTTACATCAGCGTAATCGCACAATACTACAATAATCCGTAAGTTAACAGTATAAGAATATTTGTCAAGTAAAAATGTCCATAATTCTAATAACTGTTAATTATTAT
>LXRJ01000673.1 GCA_001684025.1 Candidatus Glomeribacter gigasporarum
TTATCATAGATGCTGGGTTGGAAATCATAATAAAAATATTATGCATTATCTCTAATGTTAAACGTTCCATCTTTGCATGGTTTATGGTAGGTAAAATAAGCATTTATTTATATTTTATGAATATAATCACATGATATCAGGTGGATAAATTATTTTATACAAACAAAATAAGTACATTTACTCTTTAATTCTCTTACGATTATTAGTCTCATAATCATATTCATAATTAGGACTTTTAAAATCATTTTCTACTTTCCTTTTATTACTTCCTTCTTCTAGACTTGAGATCGTTTCYTTCAAAAAATAAATCTCTTCTTTTAATTTAGTATTTTCATCTGAATCTCCTTGATTATTATCATT
>LXRJ01000720.1 GCA_001684025.1 Candidatus Glomeribacter gigasporarum
CGAAATTCATCAAGATRRAGAAACYAACTTATATTATTGGAGAAGATTTTGGAATAATACAATTAACAAATATTCAACTATTGAAGATATTGATAATATTACTGATCGAGTAATTACTAATATTCCTAAATCAGCTCCTGGTCAAAGAATATTAATTGCATCAAGTAAACAAGAAAAAAATAAAGAAACATTAAAAAGAAAAAATAATTATAGTCAAGCAGAATCTTCAAAAAAACAAAAACCAGAAGTAAATRAAATTGAAAGGTATAATTCAGATTTTAGCGAATATGATTCAGATGATTCTGACTATACAAAAGAAT
>LXRJ01000723.1 GCA_001684025.1 Candidatus Glomeribacter gigasporarum
TGCTCAATTTATTGCAGGAGGAATGGTTTAATTTAGACGGACCAATTTATCAAAATCTTGTTGAAAGCATGCCCCGGCGTGTTATTGCTGTAAAAAATGCAAATGGTTATCCCACTCCATATTAATTGTTGTAAATAAAATTTTATTTGCATAGTTATTAAATAAAAAAATTACAGTCTAAATTGATATGTAAATTGTCGAGAAATTGCCAATAAAAAAAGCTGTATAAAAAAATGATAATCGTAACTTTATTGAAAATTCCGGTGATTTTTGGTAGGGGAGTGTACATAATNWKMNTRRYKTTRWRATCCGGTATT
>LXRJ01000778.1 GCA_001684025.1 Candidatus Glomeribacter gigasporarum
CTGGTCTATTAAAAATATTCAGCCCGTCACTCAAGCTAATTTATGGTGGAATCCAAAGCAGCTAGATCAAACATCGCTATTTGAATCCACCCTCACACTCCATAGAGATTTCTTTAACGAGATCATCAATCATCCTACGCCTATTCATATAGATACGCTGAAAGCGCTCAAGCGTTCTCCGTTAGCGCTCGATATTTATTGCTGGTTAACCTATCGCATGAGCTACTTAAGAAAAGCTATTACTATTCCTTGGCCGGTATTACAAATACAGTTTGGGG
>LXRJ01000112.1 GCA_001684025.1 Candidatus Glomeribacter gigasporarum
ATGCTTGCTACCATACCAACCATACCAACCATACCAACCATGCCAACGAGAAACCGTGTATCCTTTGGGGGTTTAGCCCCAAAGAAGCCCCGCCCTCTGATTGCATCTCCTATCGTCAATACCTTMYTKMYASWRMTWCWMAKCCCTTGATAACTTGTATCTTTAGATACCCCTAAGTCAAAGTTCCCCCCTTAATCATCGTCTCTAGGACATCCTAGAGACCGTAGATGGCATTTCCCTTTCAATGTTAAGTATATGTTAGGTGAAGAGTAATGGTTATCCTATCCATCTTATTGTTAACGGCTGCTTTGCCTTTCTCTTCCGTATTCTACTTCTCCTCTATAGTAATCAATAGAGTAGCCATCTTAGTTTTACTCTTATCCTCGCTATTGGCCTTTAACACTTTGTTATTAGAGCCTTTAGGTGTTGGGGTAGGAATCTATGGTGGAGTCTGCCTGGTCTCTGTTATATCACAAGCATTTGATTGCTTTATCCTGGCCTCCGGTACCTTATTATTGGTACTTGCTACCGGTATCCTTCCGATGAAATCCTTGTATTACTGGTCCTCAACAAGAGAAGAGATTACCCATGACCCTCTTTCTAAGCTTATCCCTCTTATTTTACTGATCAGTACTCTTGGTATGAGTTGCCTTGTAACTAGTTCTGATTTGGTTACCGTTTACTTGTCTGTTGAGCTTCAAAGCCTCCCTCTTTACATCCTCGCCTGCTTGTACCGTGACTCTGAACCAGCCACTTCTGCCGCCCTGAAATACTTCCTAATTGGAGCCCTCTCAAGTTGCTTGTTCCTCCTTGGGAGTAGCCTACTCTATGCCTTATCTGGCCTCACTAGTTTAGAAGGCGTATATCTGGTCTCCTCTTTGGGAGTAGGTTATAGCGGGTTCCTTATACCTGTTATCTTTATAGGTCTTGCGGTTCTTATTAAGCTTCCTGCAGCTCCCTTTCATTACTGGGCCCCTGATGTCTATGACGGGGTACCAACCTTGGTCACTTCTTGGCTAGCAATTATGCCTAAGGTTGCCTTACTAGCCTTCCTAGCCCTCTACCAGGGCTTAACCCAAATAGGTGGGATAGTGGTTACCGAACATTCGGTATGGGGGTTCATTCTCCTTGGATCTGCTCTTCTATCCCTTGTATTAGGAGCTCTCCTCGGGGTAGCTCAATACCGTATTAAGCGGATGGTTGCTTATAGTACGATAAGCCACTTGGGGTTCTTGCTACTTGCTCTAGGGTTGGTTACTCCCCAGGGTCTGGAGGCCTATCTCTTCTACCTTTTCCAGTACGTGGTTACCAGCTCCAACCTATTCTTCGTCCTGCTAGTGTATTCTAATCAGGTATTGGAGACCTGGGGTGATTCAACGGTATTCCTTGAGCAACCAAAACCGGAGAAAGACGAAGAATCCTATTGGCTARAGGGATTGAGTGTGATGAGGACAGCCACTACCAAACCCTTGCTGATATCATCTGAATATAACCGAATCAGTTGTTTTCACTCGAACCCTGTCTTAGCGCTCAGCTTTGCAATCTGCCTGTTCTCCATGGCTGGTATTCCTCCTTTAATAGGCTTTTTTGGTAAGCTGCTAGTGCTTACGACAGCGTTGGACTCTGGGTATTACTTCTTAGTGTTTATAGCGATTCTGGTCAGTGTCATATCTACTGGGTTTTATCTTAGAGTAATTCGAGTCTTATTTTTCGATTCGATTCATTTCGAGATCAGCCGTTCTACGGAAATGATTCTTAGGCGGGCTGTCTTGTCGGAGTCGGACCCGAAGCCTCTTCATTCCATGGTGATTGCTACCTTGAGCCTTATTATCATTCTGTTCCTAGCTTATCCTTATCCCTCATTAAACTCCCTGCATCTTATTGCTCTTTCCTTTTACTTTTGGTAATGAGTACTTTGATTATGTACTTCTGCTTTGTCCCCCTTTTCACCGCTACCTTAATGGTGATTAATAACAGGGTAGGTGTTAAGAAGGGAGATCCAGCCAAAGTATCCCCTTATGAGTGCGGGTTCGCGCCAGTGGGAACCAGTCGCCAAAAATTCTCGGTAAGCTTCTTTCTTGTTGCTATTCTTTTCTTAACCTTTGACCTTGAAATCCTCTTTGTTTATCCTTTTGCTATGTCTCTGTGCCACCTCTCACTATTAGGTTATTGGGTATTTATAGTCTTTTCTCTGATTCTAACTGTTGCCTTTGTGTACGAATTAGGCATAGGCGCTCTTAACTATGCCACTAAAGCTTCTTCTTCTTCACTAACTTCTTCTCAAAATTCTCCCCGAGACTCTAACCGAACCAAACAAGAGGCCAACAAGGAAAATAGGTTCCCAAGAGTAACACGGTTTTCAGTAAGAAAACCAGGAGCGGTGACATAGGAATGTCACCTTACACAGTAAGCAACCGGGCTTGATGGATATTGATTAGGGGCCCCCTAGCCCTTTAGGCCCGATCCTACGGGGGGCTACTTCTTGGATACCTATTTGGGATAGTTTATTACACTTGCCTTCAAGGTAGGGTTGCTCAAGAGAGCCTTAAGTCACAACAAGACAGGCTTTGGCTTACTACCTTGGCTTTAATAAAGCTTCTTTCTGCATAACTTCTACTATCCTATCCTTAAGGATAATCAAGTTTGATAGGGTTAGTTTAGGTCTTAGCTAGAACTTCCCCTTATATTTCCTAGGTATAGCTTTACTTGGGTTACCTTTCAGAGCGGTTCTTTAAGATAGCTTTACTTCCTTAGCTAAAACTAGTTACAACTTAGCTTTGTAAACTATGTTGCATTAAACAGCACACCCAGTCCTCTTGTTACTTCTAGGTAAGGATACTTATAAAGTAGATTAAAGGTAAAGCAGGGGGAATTTGGATTACATTAATGGAGAGAGAGTACGTCATTTAGGTAAGAAGCCGTGAGAAGTACAAAGACATAAGCTTGAAGAATCGCAACCCCTAGTTCAAGGGCGTATAAGGCAGTTAAGAAGAGCACAGGGAGAAAACCAAGGATAACCCCTAAGATAGAACCAGTAATAAATTGCCAAGAGAAAGTAGATATAATCTTAAGCAACACATGACCCGATATCATGTTAGCTGAGAGCCTGACTCCTAAGGATATGGCACGAGCCAGGTAGGATATAGCCTCAATTACAACTAAAAGGGGCACTAACACCAAAGGTGTACCGGCTGGTACAAGAATAGAGAAGAAATGAACTCCATGCCGTTGTAAACCTAAGATGGTGACTCCTAAGAGAACAGTAAAACTCAACCCCAGGGTTAAGGCAAACTGAGCTGTGACGGTATACGAGTACGGGATTAGCCCAAATAAATTACATAATAGAATAAAGGTAAATAAAGCAATAATTGCAGGTAAATAGATATGCCCAGCAATAGCTACTTGGGAATGTACCAAATTAACAAGAAAGCCATATATAGACTCCAATGTAACCAACCAAGAGTTATCACGGCCTATCCGTGCTGGAATGAAACTAATAACCAATCCTGATATAACCACCCCTAAGACTATAAGGAGGTATAACCCAAGGTTAGTTAAGGGTAATTCAATTAAGGGTAATAGAGGGGCATCAATACCTAGCAACTTGATAATCTCGAACTGCTCAAGAGGGTTGTTAAGAATGCATAACATAGAACCATTTTCATTCAATTCAGGTTACATACGAATTGTTCTACTAATCAGAGTGGTGCGAAGGATACACGGCATACTTTACCGTTGAAAGTAAACATACATAATCTCCTTTTGAATACGCTTAATTATACACGAATGTGTTGCGGGTAGGGGGTAAAGCCCCTGCGGGTTGGTACTTGCGGGTCCCTTGCTATGCTACCAACTACCAACTACCAAGCATAATGTTTCTGAAGCTATTGCTTTGATTATGTAGTTAACTAAGGGCCGTTCAGGGGTCTATATATGGACTTGAATGAAAGCTAAAATAACATAGGCAGTTCAAGTAATTTGTACCGGTGTACTTTAATCTACAAGCAGGGCAGTGGCTCGGCAACTCCTTGATTTACAATGCCATCATTAAATACGGCTTAAAGCCCTTCTCTTTAACTATAATTGTTGATATGGTTGCTATGGTTGCTATGCTTGGTACCAAGCATACCAAGCATAACCAAGGGAAAGGATGTCGTTTATCCCGAGGGGCTAAAGCCGGGGGTGGGCTTATCTGAAGCCGGGGGGGCTTCAAAGAAGCCCCGCCCTCTGATTACATCTACTCTCGACATTGCCTTCTGGTCGGATGGCTTCTATATGTGATACCTCAGCTGTAGCCTTTCCTCCCTGAATTATCCCTTCCAGAGTATGTAATAAGTAAGTAACTCTCACTTTTTACGAGGTGAAACTTATCCAAGATTAAGGGTAATTTCAGGTCAGGGAGTTATTAAGAATAAGGGAGTTAATAGCAGTTAAATACCATTATCACTATTCTGAATAAGGATTGGTCCCGAGGGCTCGACGGTAGAGCATACGAATGAAAATCGTAAGGCGCAGGTTCGACCCCTGCTCGGGACATTTACCCGTTAACAATAAGATGGATAACCATTACTCTTCACCTAACATTTCCCTACCCTTCTTCAGAAGAATGTAAGAGAAGTAAGAGTCAAGGGGGAACTTTGTAGTTCTAGGGCCGTAGGAGGCCCCCCAAGTTAGAAGTTATCAAGGGATTAGAATCTGTGGAAAGAAGGAATTACGATAGGAGATGGAATTAAAGGG
>LXRJ01000824.1 GCA_001684025.1 Candidatus Glomeribacter gigasporarum
AAATCAATAGACCCCCGCCCCGCAGATCATCGTAACGACCCCAATCCGCCAGGGGCGCTATGCGTAGGGCCTGTAATGCCACAGGACGGTCTGGAGCCATCAGTCTGCGCCGCTCATTCATAATCACCGGCGCGGTGACGGTGCCGTATTCCAGCGCGAGCGTTAGCGCATCCAGTCCTGCTTCTCGCGCTGCCATCAGCAGTTCCACAAAGGCGCGATCCCCTTTAGGCTGTT
>LXRJ01000344.1 GCA_001684025.1 Candidatus Glomeribacter gigasporarum
TGAATAATGAAATCAAAATTGGAACATTTAATGTTGATATAGATAACCAATGTAGTCCTGATAATATTATTTTACTTAAACATAATAAAGAAATAGTAGTTAAACAATCAGAAATAGGAAATGGTATTTATAGATCAATCAAATCTGTTTTAGGTATCCTGCTTTCTATTTGAAAACATTTTTCTCCACCAATTCTCGTTTTAGAAGATATAATTAGATTAAAGCTTGGGGTAATGGCTATAATGTAGATCGCAGACAAAACTATGTAATAATGATGTTTTGTCTGTTAAACGAAGGTAATAGTATTTTAAAGCCTGACTATGAATATTGATAAGTTTTATAAATAGCTTTAATTTCTAGTTATTTAATTATAAATTTTTAATTGCTTGCTATTTAAGTATTTGTTTGTATATCAGGTATGAAAACTATGATACATTGGTGAAAGTTGGACAAATTTTTGAACATCAGCTTTTAGATCTAAAAAAAATGGCTTTTTTGATCATGATAGTATTCATTGGTCAGTAGAATTATACTTCTGTGGTGATTGGAAGTTTATGTATATAATAATGGAGTTAAAGGCTCCAAAAGCTAATTACTTTTGTCTATACTGTGATTGTAACATGACATCTCAGTGGGAMATAGACCAAGATTGGGCTAATGCAGAAAATTTTAAATATAAAATTATAATTATTTATAATGAAATATGAAAATTTTTAATTTTTAAATATTTTTACTTTATAAATTACTATCGCAGAATTATCAATCCTAAATACAAATTTACTATTATATAAGCACGAAATAACACTTGTAGGCTTCAAAAGTTGCCTATATGATCTTGAATTAATGCTCATAGTCATCCTGAATTAACGCACATCCCAATAACATCATTTCAATAACGCACGTTCCAATATGGCATATAATTC
>LXRJ01000399.1 GCA_001684025.1 Candidatus Glomeribacter gigasporarum
TCCTATCAATTGATTGAAATGGGAGATTCTAAGGTGGCCGATGACCCTATCTCAACCCTTCTAACATAATGAATCAAACTGATGGGATTTATTTAGACTCTTGCGAGTAGATAGGTACGACAGTACCTGATTACGACCCCTCCTTATTCTTACCCACCTCCTCTTCGATTCGGTTGAAAGTAGGCATCCTTACACTGAATTAGTTCAGAGGGGGATCCTTTCTATAGCGATAAAAGCAGGCTTCTTCCTTTAGAAGCCAAGGAAGGCTCAGATTAAAGGAAGCAGCTGAAAGTAGGATGTTTTCACTTCCCTTCCTTCTTTAGTAAGGGKGTGTGGTCCGCCACGTGGGGCACACCAAAAGCTAGGGACAACTTCTTAAAATAGAACCATCAATTTGGGATAGTTTAATGATTATGTTGCCCTTGTCTTCCTCTCCAATCTGTTAAGTTCCCATACCTTAAACGATGAATTCTCTCGAATCTGGAGGAAAATGATATGTCGAAAAAAGGAAGCCTACTTACAGCACCTGGTTGACCATTGTAATACTGGAAGAGAGCCGGGTCATTATCCGCTCCGATCTGCTTATAGTATTACCGTTGAGTCGAGGGATGGCTGGAAGGTGGCGTATCCAGGTAGGGTAATAGCCAAGTGTAAAATGAAAGATGTAATCAATGTGGGAAATACTGAATTCCTCTTGGTATGCAAAGGAGCAGCCATAGGCTCCCCCGGGGCT
>LXRJ01000402.1 GCA_001684025.1 Candidatus Glomeribacter gigasporarum
ATCTTTTGTAAGATGATAAAATTTTTTTTCTTCTTTGTAAAGCATTTGAGCCTTTAGTGTAATAAATTTTTCTTCATTTAATTTAATCTTAGTATTATCATATTGTATTTTTTCAGTTGTTAAATTGTTATTTAATTTTTTAATTTTTTTATTTGCTTCTTTTAATTGTTCTTTATTTATTTTATAATCTGTTAAAAAAGTTGAATATTTTTTTAGTAATTCTTCAAGTTTTTTTTTAGTTTCNTTWTAGWCATTTATTTCGTTAATAAGTTTTTTGTATTGTTCTTTTAATTTTTGTTTTGTTTCTTGGTGTAATTTGGTTTCATTATCAAGATTAATTTTAACTGTTTGTAAATTTTTTGAGAGATTATCATAAAGTTTTTATAAACGTTTGGCTTGGGTTTTAGCAAAATTTGCTTGTTTTTTCTAATATATGAGAAGGTTATTATTTGAGCATTTTTTTATGGTATAATATCTATTTACATTATANATATATTTTTTTATATTATATAATTGATTAACTAACAGTTTTTTTTTTAGTTTTGCTAGTTTGTTTATCTTTTGCTAGTTTTGTTAGTTTGTTTATCTTTTATTAGTTTTACTAATCTGTCTATTTCTTGTTAAATTCTTTGGTCTGTTTCTTTCTTGCTAGTTTTGCTAGTTTGTCTTTTGTTAGTTTTGCTAGTCTAACTCTCTTTTGTTGATTTTGTTAGT
>LXRJ01000417.1 GCA_001684025.1 Candidatus Glomeribacter gigasporarum
ATTATTAAAATTAAAAAAAGACAAAGTGAGGTCTGCTATATCTTCGATATTAAGCTTTGTCTTGAAAGTCATAAGCATATTAGAATTCACCGGAGTAAAAACAGAAGGGAATATTTTGATTTGTAATATAAGCTTCGTTATCATTGAATATATCATCTTGTAAGGATAAATCAATCGGAATTGTTGTAATATTAGCACATGCCCATAATTCTTCCTCTGTTAAATTTTTTCCATAATATTCAAGTTCTTTTCGAATTTCTGAAAGCCAATACATCCGCAATTTGGCCATAGATTCAACACGGTTAATTGTAAGTCGATTTTTCCGATCTCCATAAAACCATTTTAGGATAGAGAAATTCCGTTCACATGCTGTTTGTGATGGTACAATTGAAAACATTTTAACGGCCAAATCCTCTAGACTTGTGCGGTAATGTATATTATGTGTTAGCCACCATGTGAGTGCAGATTCTTTTTGAGGATCTAATTCTATATCATAAGGTTCTTCATAACAAATAAATTTACGAAATTCTACCAACAAATCAATGCTATAGATGTGTGCCTAAATTATTTTTGGCTTGCTGTAAATAAAAATTGCCGAAAATATTTTAGGCAGCCTAAACCGTAAATAATTTCGGCAGCCTAAATATTTTCGGCAGCCTAAAATCTTTTCGGCTGCCGAAAATA
>LXRJ01000447.1 GCA_001684025.1 Candidatus Glomeribacter gigasporarum
TGGTGGACCAAATATTAAAGTAGAAATCGATGAGAGTAAATTTAAAAAATTAGAAAATTTTTGGGTAGTTGGAGCAATTGAGCGAACAAAAGAAAAAAAATGTTTTTTTGTTGTTTCGGAAAATAGAGATGCAAATACACTAAGAGCAATAATTAAAAAAYATATTAAATCAGGTTCAACCATATACAGCGATTCTTGGAAAGGATATTCAAATTTGGAATCTCTTGGATACAAACACAAAAGAATTAATCATTCAAAAAATTTAACTAAAATACAAAAGATTAGAAAGATTCATACTAATACAATTGAGGGGATTTGGCAAGGAATAAAATTACAAATATCAGAAAGAAACAGAAATAAACACTGTATAGAAAATTATTTATTAGAATTTTGTTGGCGAAACAAATTTAAAGATGATTTATRGAAWGCTTTTTTAAATGCATTAGAATCATATAAACATTAAATAAAATTATWTTTTATTATATTTTTTTACTTTATTATATACTAAGTATAAATTTAARTATCAAAAAATCATTTATAATAATGAAAAAATATTATAGAAATTCAATATAAAATATATTTTTTGTCTGTTCTTTACGTTGATTCACGCTTTGGTTCCCGACCTCGCAT
>LXRJ01000466.1 GCA_001684025.1 Candidatus Glomeribacter gigasporarum
TACTAAAACTGTAACATCTTCTCTAGTAAATACATTATCAATTATTATTAAAAAAATCAAAAATGCAATAAGGATTTTTTTTGTTTCCATTTTTTTTTAATAAAAAAAAATAAATAACAGTTTTATTTATAGTTTTAAAARAAAAATAAAAAACATCGAATTAATAATCAATTYTATAAACAGGACCAAAAATACGAACAGCTAATTCATTACTTCCAGTTTCAATTTCTCYAATCCTATCACTTAAATTAAAAAAACTAATATTACAAAGAAGTTCTATATATATTTTTTTACCAACTTTTTTATCTTTTTTTAAACCAAATACAGATAATGAAAAATTAGTTTCATCATTTTTTGTTAAGTTAACTAGATGCAATTGCTGAGAAATTAAAAATAAATTTCGTTGTTTAGAATCCAAATTCCATTTATTGAGAATCAAAGAATCATCATCATCAATATTAAGTATTGTTTTATTTTCTTGAAGATCATGAGTTGAAATATTAAAAATATTTGCATCGAATATTGAGTCAAGTATATTAAATTTTGTTTTATCATAATTGAAGAAGATATCAAAAAAGGGCATTTTGTTT
>LXRJ01000469.1 GCA_001684025.1 Candidatus Glomeribacter gigasporarum
GATTCTTCATTTTTTCGATATTTTTTATTTTTTGCTCTGTTTCTATATTTTTCTCTCTCGGGATATTTCTTATTATATTCTTCTTTGAGTTCTCTAGCAATTTTATTATATTCATCTTTTACATGTTCTGATTCTTTTTTCCAYAATGTTGATGCAAATGATGARATTTTRATCATCGATAAATTGATGTTGTTTGATTTAAGTTCATCAATATATATTTTGCGRTAAATTARAAAAGAATTACACACTTTTCGTTTTCCAGAAGATTTRTTTAACATTTTTTYGATATCTATTTTCGGTGGRAAACATGGTGGTTTTAATAAAAYGCAATTTGTCGGATCAATAATATCTATATCATTTTTTTYATTGATRAACACATTAAATTTATAGTTATTCATTGTAACAAGAATTTATCTAATTATTTTTTCCTCACGTTATATTTATTTTTTTTTCTATATTAATAATAATTTATTAAATTATTATTTTTCTATATAAAGACTTGATATAATTATTAATATAAATAAATTAAAAATGTCTGAATTTCAAAGTGATACAGAAACAAATGATATTTTTAGTTACTTT
>LXRJ01000478.1 GCA_001684025.1 Candidatus Glomeribacter gigasporarum
TATTGAATATTATTTAATTAAATTAATTACTTTGTTCTATAGATGAAGTTACCTTTAAACGCGATGGATATGATGTTRATTTTCAAGGAATAATTAGAAAAATCGAAACAAAAAAAAACAAATTTATTTATTATATTGAAAATTTAGAAGGATTTGAAAACGAAGATTATCTAGGTAAAAAATATTATTTTATTTTTTATTTTTAATGTTTGTTTTTATTATATTTAAAATCTTTAATTTCTTTAGAAATCCCTGAAAAAGATATTATTAAGTTCATAAAAAAAACAAAACCAGTGACAGGAGGATTAGATGCCTTATATGATGAACCTGATCTCGATAATCAACTTTAAGTTCAATTTTATAAAATCCAGAATAAWTTTATATTTTTTGTTTTTTTTATTTTTAAAAATATGTATATTTTTTTTAAAAAAAAAATATTTTATTTGTAATTTTTTTTTTATTTTTATAACGAATAAAATAATATATCTAAATAAAAATCTATATTTTTCTTTAAAAAGAAATATTTTATTTGTATGTTTTTTTTAAAAAAAAAAAAAAGAATAAAAT
>LXRJ01000482.1 GCA_001684025.1 Candidatus Glomeribacter gigasporarum
GATGTAAGTCCAAATCTCGCTGCTTGGAAGCTACATATCATGAGATTCTGGTGAGGAACATATTCGTAGGCACCAACCCGTTCCAAAGCAATCCTCACCTGTAGAAATAAAGACAATAGTCTCATAGTCGGACATTTACAACCCTTTACAAGGACTATTAAYCACTATAACTTAGATGCATCCGTAGATACAAGAAGAGGTTATAATATTAATAGCCAGACTGTCCACGACTATATRTGGTCTTATTTTTCWACAGAATCCAGAACTACTTYGTATGCAATATGCCCTATGGTGTAAGAAAARCAAACACCTAGAGAAAAATAAAAATCAAAACAATCGAATAAATAAACAATCGGYGATCWACGTGKTGATCACATGAYAATMACCAATAGAAATACGTTGAATTATAAATTACAAAAAAAATTCGTCAGTTTTTAAAATGTAATTTATGAAAAATTTTATTAATAAAATACTAAAAGTGATTCTATGAAACTACATGTTTTTTAACAAATTCTACATTTTTTGTTATTGACTCAAAGTTGATTGTCTTAATAA
>LXRJ01000002.1 GCA_001684025.1 Candidatus Glomeribacter gigasporarum
AGGAGAAATCCGCAGCAACAGATAGGCTTCAGTCTAATACTGCTGAGTCATTCCTTTACTCTAGCTCGCGGATAAATTTCAGCGCAATGGCGATGGCATCTCACAGAGGAAGGAAGGGTTGCGCCCATTTTGAAATATCGCGCTGGCGCTGCTCGGCTGGGCTTTGCTGCCAAGCATGATAAGAAGGCAAGTCAAAACGGCACGTGCCGCCTGGAATAATGGCGCGGCTGCGGATGCTGCTCAGCCATTCATTATCCGCAAGAGACTGGCTCGTTTTGCCTTGCATCTGGCTTAAAGTAGAGACTGTCCGTTCTATTTCCGCATGGGCGGCTTCCAGCATACGCGGTTCAATATTGGGATTATTCCGGTATTGAGCGAGCGTTTGACGCTGACGTTCAAGTTCCCTCATCAAATCCGCTTTGAGATCAAGGCGGCCGATGACTTCGTTAATCTCAAAGAGCGTCATCAATGCAATATGGTGTTCCCTTGCATCTTGTCCGGATAGAAAAAATCTGAACCGATTGAACAATTCTTCCAATCGCAGCAAGGTTCGAATCCGTTCATTAAATGGAAATTCGTAAAGGATCAAACGCAATCGCCTATTCGGAGAATTGAAACGTTAGTATTAAACTTGGATATTAAAAAATCATTTTAAGGTCCCTAACAAGATAACGCAGCCATTCTCGATATAGAAATCTATTGTTTAACTTCTGGCACTGGATAGGGTAATGCGCGCAGGAGAAGCGTTGGACCATCCGGCGCATGGATATGAATCGTGCCGCAGTTCAGCGCCGCAAGTTTGAGTTCAACCAAACAATCACTTCCTCCCTCAGGCGCAGGCGCAGCGTTCACAACCGTTCCGCAGGGTTGGCTTGGATCCAGGGAATGAAAAACGCATGCACCTGCCTGTGCATCCGTCGTATGCGCCAGCATCATGCGACGCTTGAGGGTGCCGCGATAATGTGTGCGCGCGACAATTTCTTGGCCAGGATAGCAGCCTTTGCGGAAATCCACGCCGCCGATTAATTCGAAATTGATCATCTGCGGGACAAACTGCGCTTGCGTCGCGGCCGTAATCCAAGGCTCTCCAGTCTGTAAGGTAAGCCAGCCCCAGGTGACGGGATCAATGCGCGTCAGTGCCGCATCGAGCGTATGCGCATGTGCATTCAACACCGAGCGGGGCGCAACCCATAGATAGCGCGCGCGCGCGGCGTGATGCGGCGCTGACGCCTGCGCGCCACTGTTTTTGAGCAGGTGCTCAGGGCTATCCGTCAGCCGTATCAGCGCGCCCGCTTCACTGTCGACTTTTCCGTCTATATCTTCTGGCAGAGTTTGAAAAAGCGGGGCCAGGCAACGGGAAACCTCCCCTACAAAGCCAACGCAAACCAAGCGTTCATATGCATCGATCAGCTTCACTTTGCTACGCAAAATGAACATTGCTAGGCGCTGCCGCACCAGGGTGCGCAAATCGGCGGATACCATGAGTTGGATTGCTTCAGCACTTTTCCAAACTAGAAAAGAGGCCAACAAACGACCTTTAGGCGAACACAAGCCTGCGCGCCGCACGTGGGCAGGGTCAAGATGTTGAATATCGTTGGTCAGCTGGTTATGTAAAAAATCCGCTGCATCAGGACCCTTTACATCCATGATAGAGAATGTATCAAGGACTGCAAATGCACCGCTCGACGTGCCTGTTTTCAGAACATCAAATGTCATGTTTTAGAGCGGCTCGGATTGAGCACTTTTTCCATGTACTTTTCTTTTTTCCGCACTCGAAGGCGCTTCACAAAAGGGAACGGTCTGACTTGGCCCGTTGGCCGGCTAGGAAGGGCATGGGAACGGCGGAGTTAGGGGTTGTTTTGGGTTGATGGCCATCGGTTAGAAACAATTAGAACTCCGCCAAGCAATAATACACTCGCCATCACAAACAGCCCGGTTTGAAAGTTGCCTGTTGCCGTTTTACTCCAACCAATGATTGTCGGACCGATAAAACTGCCGAGCATACCAACGCTGCCGACGAATGCCATGCCGCCTGCTGCCATATGCTCGTGTAAATAATCCAAGCATGAGGCCATCAGTACGTTACTCGCCGCTGACGTGAACGCCAATACACACGTCATGCTGAACAGCGTCAGCATAAGATCGTCCGTTGTCCAAACCGACAGATATAGGCTTGCCGCGCCTATAAATGTTGCGCACGCGCTATGCCAGCGGCGTTCGCCCATGCGGTCGGAACAGACGCCAAGAGTCATTTTCATCATAAACGCCGCCAGCGGCGGAATGGTCGACAGCACGCCAATCGACATTAACCCGGCTGCGCCCGCTTCTCTGAGCAGCGTTGGCAACCATAGCAACACAATATACGCGCCGCATATCAGGCAAAAGTAGCTGAATGCCGCCTTATATAAAGGTTTGGCAGCCAGCGTCTGCGACCATGCCGACAAAATCACGCACAAATGTGTATTCTTCAATATTATCAAGACCGATCCGATGTTTAACCGTGACCGGAATCGACACCGCATCGCGCATTGTGCGCATGCACTCAGCAACGCGCGCCGGATCTGCCATCAACGCTGCGCCGAACGCGCCGCGCTGCACGCGCGCGCGGAAGGACAACCGCAATTTAAATTAATTTCATCATAACCCGCTGCTTCGCCACGCTTGGCGCAATCGGCCAATTCGTTGAGTTTGCTGCCACCTAGCTGTAATGCAACTGGATGTTCACTTTGATCAAACGCAAGATGGCGGGCTGCGTCTCCATACAACAACGTGCTCGTCGTCACCATTTCCGTATAAAGCCATGTATAGCGGGTCAGCAATCGATGAAAGTAACGGCAATGACGGTCGGTCCAGCCCATCATGGGCGCTACGCAAAGACGGGGGAACTTCATCCGCAAGCACTACAGAAACAAGTCATAGATGAATTGATAAAAGACGGTGTAAAATCCGCGCTTTGCTTTATTCCTCTCACTACTGGAGTAATTTAGTTTCATTCCAAGAGTTTACGGGCCTCTAGCTCATGCATGGTTAGAGCAGCGGACTGAGCAAATAATCTTCCTAAAACGTAGTGATTAGGCGCAATGGAAGATTGTTGTACGGGTTGCCTGAATGTGCGAGCAGCGAATTCATTTCGATGCTGCATACGGGTAGAACTGCTCAAATTCGGGGAAACCTCTGGTTTTACTCCGTGGTAATCCCGAGCGAAGCCCTCAAGAAAGGGAACGTGTAGAGACTGTACGGGCAGGTCGCAAGACAAGAGACAGTCCAGACCACAAACTCGAAAGAGGCGGCGAAAGCCGTAGCGGGTATGCATAATCCGTTGGTGCCGGGTTCGACTCCCGGGGGGCCCATTCCTATGTGATTGATCAATAGGGTTTCAATTTTCTCAAAGCCAGTTCCGTCCGATTATTGTTCTAATATAGTGGGGTATACGAAATGAGCGTCTTTTTCATTTTTTTCATTGCACTGGCTTCAATCTGGCGAACGCGTTCTGCAGAAACGCCGAATTCATCGGCTAACTCATGTAAAGTTGCACCTCCCAAACCATCATCCTCAACGTCCAGCCAACGTGCTTTAACAATGCGGCGGCTCCGTGGATCCAGTGCGCTCAGCGCGTTTGCCAGCCCTTCGCTTTGCAACCTATCGAACTGGTGCGCGTTTAACACTTCGCTCGGTTCCTGTTGCGTATCGGCAAGATAAGAGATGGGTGCGAATGCGGTTTCGCCGTCTTCCATTTGCCCTTCCAGCGCAATATCGCCACTGGTTAAGCGCATTTCCATTTCGACAACGTCTTGGTGCCTTACTTTGAGCTCTTGCGCGAGATCGTCGATTTCGCCCTGCGTCAATGCTTGCGAATTGCGCTTTCGGCTACGTAGATTGAAGAAGAGCTTGCGTTGCGCTTTAGTCGTTGCTACTTTGACCAGCCGCCAGTTGCGCAGCACATACTCGTGAACCTCGGCTTTGATCCAATGGATCGCATAAGAGACAAGCCGCACGTTCTGATTAGGATCAAAGCGTTTAACTGCTTTCATCAAACCGATGTTGCCCTCCTGAATCAAGTCCGCGTGCGGCAGGCCATATCCTAGATAATGACGGGTCACTGAAACGACTAAACGCAAATGCGAGAGGACCAATTGGCGGGCCGCTTCAAGATTGTCATGGAGTCGGTATTCTGTCGCAAGCCGACGCTCATCGGACGCGCCAATGATGGGAATACGGTTAACGGCCTGAATATAGGAATCAAGACTGCCCAGCTGTCCAAGCACTGGCATTGTGGCTGCCAGCGTTAAAGGGTCGGAGGTGCTGGAATAGTTAGGATGTTGACCTGAACTCATATCCACTCCTTGAGGATTTTTTTAAATATTAACATTCTTATACGAATCAGGTGAATTGCTAAGCATGTTACGGTATCGCTTGAGGGTTCTTTACGATGAAAAGCGCGCAAACTCGAAAACTTATGGCACACTCAAATCTTCAGGCGCAGGACGCGCAAGAGGTCATCCCATGAAAACCAACCCCATGCTTTATCCCGAACTGTATAAATCGCTCGAATCCGTCCGCTGGAATATGGAAAAGGATATTCCATGGGACCGTTTCGATGCCTCTCGTCTGAGCGATGAACAGGCAATGACGGTCAAAATGAATGCGATTACCGAATGGGCGGCATTGCCGGCCACGGAAATGTTCCTGCGCGACAATGCGCACGATAGCGATTTTTCCGCATTTATGAGTATCTGGTTCTTTGAAGAGCAGAAACACGCGCTGGTTTTAATGGAATATCTGCGACGCTTCCAGCCGGAATTTGCGCCGACCGAAGAAGAGCTGCATGCGGTGCGTTTTCCGTTTGACCCAGCGCCGCCGCTGGAAACGCTGATGTTGCATTTCTGCGGTGAGGTGCGTCTGAATCATTGGTACCGGTGCGCCTCGGAATGGCATACCGAGCCCGTGATCAAATTCATTTACGAAACGATTGCGCGCGATGAAGCGCGGCACGGCGGCGCTTATTTGCGTTATATGAAGAAGGCGCTTGCGCAATGCGGCGATGTTGCGCGCGCCGCCTTTGCAAAAATTGGCGTGTTGATGGCGTCCTCGCGCCGCACGGATAAACCGTTGCATCCGACCAATCTACACGTCAACCGCGCACTTTTCCCGCGCGACACAGTGCAATCGCGTCTGCCGGATCCCGAATGGCTGGAGCGCTGGCTGGATAAGCAGATCCGCTTCAACGATGATTGGGAAAAGAAAGTCGTCGAGCGGGTTCTGCATAATTTATCACTGCTTTTTGAGCGCACTTTCGCGACCGTGCAGGAATTGAACCGTTACCGGAAAACGATTGCAGCGCGCCTCAGTCCAAGCGATGCAGCCGAACAGCCCGCGCTGGCTTAATATTCTGTCTGTTCATCCATCGATTCCGCTCATTTCAATTTCGGCGATCACTGGCACATGATCGGAGGGCTGCGGCCAGCGACGCGGCGTTTTATCGATGGTGCAGCGCACGCACGCCGCCGCCAGTGGCGAAGACAACAGAATATGGTCGATCCGCAGGCCCGCATTGCGGCGCAACGCGCCGGCGCGGTAATCCCACCACGTATAAGATTTCTCTTCCTGTGCGAAGCACCGGAAGGCATCGACCAAACCCAGCGCGCATAGACGGGCAAAGGCGGCGCGTTCATCCGGTGAAAACAGATTCAGTCCTTCCCATCGGAACGGATCGCACACGTCGACCGCCGCAGGCGCGATGTTGTAATCCCCCATCAGCGCGAGTTTTGGATAACGGATGATTTCCTTCGTCAGCCAGTTGCATAACGCATCGATCCACTCCAGCTTGTACGCGAACTTATCCGTGCCGGGCGCTTGACCGTTTGGGAAATACGCGCAAAGCACGCGAATACCGGCCAGCGTGGCTGCGATTAAGCGTTGCTGCGGATCGTTGAACCCAGGGATATTGCGTATCACATCCGTTTCGTCAAACGAGATTGCCGTGCGCGCCAGAATGGCAACGCCGTTATAGCTTTTTTGGCCGGCATACACACTGCGATAATCGAGGGCTTCAAATTCTGCGCTCGGAAATTGCGCGTTGGACAATTTGATTTCCTGCAAACACAGCACATCGACCCGGTGCGCAGTCAGCCAGTCCACGACCTGCGGCAGGCGGACTTTCAACGAATTGACGTTCCAGGTTGCAAACTTCACAGTGATTTAGAGCCTTTTTCGGTAGACCACAAAGGAAAAATCCCAATCGTTTGGCGGCGCGGCATGATGCGTTTCGAGTGAAACCGCGCGCCAAATCGCCGGATCGGGCGCGGGAATCGTTACATCGCCGTCAAAATCATGGTCGATTTCAGTGATGATTAAACGGCCGGCACAGGCCAAGCCTTCCATATAAAGTTGCGCGCCGCCGATTAAAAAGGCTTCCGGTACGCCGTCTTGCTTGCAGCGCGCGAGCGCATCCGCAAGGTTTTCGACCGTCTCGCAACCTGTCGGCACGTGCGCGGGCGTGCGCGTGACGACCAGATTGCGCCGCCCCGGCAAGGGCCGTCCAATCGATTGATGTGTTTTACGGCCCATGATAATGGGCGCGCCCATCGTGGTGCGTTTAAAAAATGCCAAATCTTCAGGTAAATGCCAGGGTAATTGATTGCCGCGCCCAATCACGCCGTTGCGCGCGCGCGCGATGATGATCGAAAGCGTCGTCATTTCAAACGGCGATCGGCGCTTTGATCGAGGGATGATATTGATAATCGTCGATGATCAAGTCTTCTACACGATAACCGAAGATATCATCCGGTCTGCGCGCGAAGCGTAAGCGCGGCAGCGGATAGGGCATACGAGTCAGTAATTGTTGCACTTGCTCTAAATGATTCAAATAAATATGACAATCGCCGCCGCTCCAAATCAACTCGCCCGCCGACAAATCGCATTGATGCGCGAGCAGATGCGTCAACAACGCATAGCTGGCGATATTGAACGGCGTACCCAGAAAAACGTCTTGACTGCGGCAGTACAACAAACCGCTCAGCTTTGCGTCATGCACATAAAATTGCGCCAGACAATGGCATGGCGCAAGCGCCATGCGTCCAGCGCGCACATTGTTCACTGGCGTTTGTGATTCATCCGGAAAATCCGCGATATTCAGCGCGGTCAATAGCAAGCGGCGGGAATGGGGGCGTTCGCGAATCTGTTTAACCAAACCGGCAATTTGATCAATCACGCCGCCGTCCGATGCGGGCCAGTAACGCCATTGAGCGCCGTAAATCGGCCCCAGATTGCCGGTTTCATCCGCCCATTCATCCCAGATCGTCACGCCATGCTCATGTAAATACCGAACGTTGGTATTGCCTTTCAAGAACCAAAGCAACTCGACGATCACGCTTTTCAGATGAATTTTTTTGGTCGTAACAACCGGTAAACCTTCTTCGAGATTAAAGCGCAGTTGACGCCCGAAAACACTGAGCACGCCGGTGCCGGTTCGATCCGACTTTTGGACGCCGTTGGCGAGAATATCGCGCAGGAGTGCGTGATAGCGTTTCATTCAAAATCCTGATGTCTTAAACCATCCGCATTGGCTGCTGCCAGTCGATTGCGGCTCGATTCGTCCGCGCTAAATATTCGTTCGCTCGGATGAAGTGACGGCAGCCGAAAAAACCGCGCGCCGCTGAGAGTGGAGATGGATGCGCCGCCTCCAGCACTCTATGACCACTTGAATCAATCAGCGCGCGTTTGGCCTGCGCGTACGCGCCCCACAACATAAAGACAATTTCTTCACGACACGCGGCGAGGCGTTGGATCAACGTATCGGTACAGTGTTCCCAACCGCGTTTGGCATGGCTGCCCGGCCGGTTGCGCTCGACGGTCAGCACCGCGTTCAGCAAAAGCACGCCTTGGCGCGCCCAATCGTCCAGACAGCCATAGGGATACGAACGCACGGTTGGCGCGCCGAAATCGGCGCCGATTTCTTTAAAGATATTGCGCAGCGACGGCGGCGGGCGCACGCCAGGCGGCACTGAAAAAGCCAATCCATGCGCCTGTGGAATACCATGATCTTCGCCGTGGTAAGGGTCTTGACCGAGAATGACGACTTTGACCGCATCCGGCGGCGTCAAATGCAGCGCGCGAAATGCATCGCGCGGATAAATGAGCTTGCCGGTTGCGCGTTCACCATCGACAAAGCGGCACAGCAGCGCATAACGCGGACTTTCGAGAAAGGGGGCCAGGATCCCGCGCCATCGAGCAGACAGCGCATCGAATTGAGCGCGAAGCGGCGCTGAAAATTCTGCGTTCACGAATGAATTCTTTGACTTTCGCGCCAGACGCTGCTGCAATGAACAGCGGCGCAGCCGAAATATTGAAAGACTGCGCGCTGCTCAATGACGCGCTGGAGCGCTGGTTGAGGCGTGATGGACATCAATGTCATAACGACTGCACCGCCTCAAGCACCGCCTCCACATGTCCGGCCACCTTAACACCGCGCCATTCGCGGCGCAGCCCCCCGCGTTTATCGATCAGGAAAGTCGAGCGCTCGACGCCGCGCACCGCCTTGCCATACATTTTTTTAATCTTGATCACGTCGAACAGGGTGCAAAGCGCTTCATCGGTGTCCGCAATCAGTTCAAACGGCAGCGCGTATTTGGCTTTAAACGCTTCATGCGATTTGAGCGAATCGCGCGAAATACCCACAATGACGGCGCCCGCCTGGGTAAATGGCGCAAACAGATCCCGGAACGCGATACTTTCGGAGGTGCAGCCCGGCGTGTCGTCTTTTGGGTAGAAATACAGCACCACTTTTTGGCCGCGCAAAGCGGTGATTGAAAATGCTCCGTCGGTCGCTTCGGCCGTGAAGTCAGGAATCGGTTGGTCGAGCACGATAGGCATCAAAGTTCTCCGGTAAGTCAATATTTGGGCAACCCCTATTCAACCAATGCTTGCGCATCCGCGACATGGTCGCGATAGGCTTCAAAAATTTTACGAAGCGCGCGGTTCATATCTGTTTGAGGATTCCACCCCAAGTCAGCACGCGTATTGTCGATTTTCGGCACGCGCGCGCGCATATCTTGGTAGCCATCGCCGTAATACGTTCCAGACAACGTTTCAACCAGCTCGACTTGTTGCGCGCGCGGTGCATATTCCGGGAATTCAGCCGCCAGCGCGAGCATCATTTGAGCCAGTTCGCGTATTGAAAACTCGTTGGCTGGATTGCCGATGTTGTAAATTTTGCCGCTCGCAATGCCGTTTGGGTTTTCAATGATCTGCTTCAGCGCGTCGATGCCATCATCGACATCGGTGAAGGCGCGCTTCTGATGACCGCCATCGACCAGATCAATCGGCGCTCCGCGCACAATCTGCCCTAGAAATTGGGAGACCACGCGCGAGCTGCCTTCTTTGGGCGTATTAATGGAATCCAATCCCGGCCCGATCCAGTTGAACGGTCTGAATAGGGTGAAATTCAGCCTCTCCTGCATGCCGTATCCCCAAATCACGCGGTCCATCAATTGCTTTGAAGCCGCGTAAATCCAGCGCGGTTTGTTGACCGGGCCATAAATCAGGTTGGATGTCTGGGGGTCGAATGCATCATCCGTGCACATGCCATAGACTTCGGAAGTAGATGGAAACACCAGATGTTTACGGTATTTGACTGCCGAACGCACAATCGGCAGATTAGCCTCAAAATCCAATTCAAAGACGCGCAGCGGTTGTTTGACATAGGTTGCCGGCGTTGCAATCGCAACCAGCGGCAAAATAACATCGCATTTGCGGATGTGATATTCGACCCACTCTTTATTGATCGTGATATCGCCTTCAAAGAAATGCATGCGCGGATGGTGAATTTCATTGCCTAAGCGGTCGGTCAGCATGTCCATGCCAAACACATCCCAATCCGTGGTCTCTAAGATGCGTTTGGAAAGATGATGACCGATAAAACCATTCACGCCGAGGATCAGGACTTTTTTCATGCGGAAGAGGAGTAAAAGGCGCAACCAAAGCCCGTATTATCCCTCAACCTTGTCTTCCGTCTTTTCAAGCCGCGTATGCGTGAATTGGCGCGGCCAGGCGCGGACTTGCTGATAGATGCGGCCGATATATTCTCCGAGCAACCCGAGCGCAAAAATGATCACGCCAATTAAGAAGAAATTAATCGCAAAAAGCGTAAATACCCCTTCGACTTCCGCACCCAGAATAAAGCGGCGCGCGACCAGCAGAATAAACAGCGCCGCTGAGCCGGCCGATAACAATAAGCCCGTAAATGATAGCCACTGCAGAGGCGCAACTGAAAATCCGGTCACCAGATCGAAGGCCAGACGAATCAGATCATAAAGTGAATACTTTGAATCTCCAGCGAAACGTTTGTCATGCATCACTTCGATTTCGGTCGGATTCTGTGCGAAGGTATAGCCGAGCGCCGGAATAAAAATATTGGTCTCGCCATAGGCGTTAATCCGGTCGATGATGCGCCGGCTATAGCCGCGCAGCATGCAGCCGTGGTCGGTCAGACGAATATGCGTAATCCGTTCGCGCAGCCAGTTCATCATCCGTGACGCCTGATGCCGCCATAAACTGCGCCGCCGCTGCGCGCGGATCGTACCGACATAGTCATGACCGGCGCGCATTTTCTCAATCACTTTGCCAATTTCTTCCGGGGGGTTTTCCAGATCGGCGTCGAGCGTGATGATTTTTTCCCCGCGCGCCGCTTCAAAGCCTGCTAGAAGCGCGGTGTATTGACCATGATTCTTGTTCAGCAATAAAACGCGCGTAACATCGTCGCGCGCTTGGTACTGCTCGGAGAGCAACGCTGCGGAACGGTCACGGCTCCCATCGTTGACAAAAATCACTTCATAACTCAGTTCGAGCGCATCCAGCGCTGGATAGAGGCGATCAAACAAGGCCTGCAGACCGGCTTCTTCGTTATACACAGGAACGATGACCGACAGTTCAGGGGTTTTCATTTTTAAGCGAGGTTATTTTGAATAGCGTTGACAGATTTGGTGAACCGCCGTCACGACGCGCTCAACATCCTCTTCACTCATCGCCGGAAACAGCGGCAATGTCATAATCGATGCGCCAATGCGCTCGGCGTGCGGGAACATCCCAAGTTCAAAACCGCGCGCACGGTACAGTTTAAACAGATGAATCGGCGGGTAATGCMNCGCCSCTGCCGATCCCGCGCGCATGCAGTTCGGCCATAAATCCAGCACGGGGGATCGTCAGCCGGTTGAGCGGTAACACGATCTGGAACATGTGCCAATTCGATTGCTCGAAATCGCGCGGCGGCAACTCGACACCCATTTCTATCGTTGCGCCGCCCTCTAAATGATCAAAACAATCGAAATAATGGCGCGCGAGCATCCGCCGCCGTGCGGTAAAGCGCTCTAGATGCGGCAATTGCCCCAATCCGACGCGCGCCGCCACATCGCTCAGATTGAATTTACCGCCCAGCACATCTACGTCCATGCCGTCAAAACCATTACAGGTGACGCCTTGCAGACGGTATTTCTGCGCGCGCAGCGCTTCCGCCTCATCGTTGAGCGCCAGAGCGCCGCCTTCAATCGCGGTTAAATTTTTGTTCGGGTGGAAACTGAACGCTACGAGGTCTCCGAACGCGCCGATCCGTTGTTCCCGCCAGCACGCGCCGAGCGCCTGCGCGGCGTCTTCAACCACGCGCAGACGATGCACGCGCGCGATTGAATACAAGCGTTCCATATCGACGGGCAATCCTGCGAGATGGACGGGCATCAGCGCTTTAGTGCGCGGCGTAAGCAGCGCTTCAATCTGATTCAGATCAAGATTGCGCGTGAGTGGATCGATATCGGTGAATACCGGCGTTGCGCCAACGGTGAGAATCGTATTGCTGGTCGCCACCCACGAGAGCGGCGTTGTCATGACTTCATCGCCTCGGCCCACGCCTGCAATGCGCAACGCAACCTCAAGCGCTGCGGTGCCCGAACTGAACGTTCTTACCAAGCGCCCGCCTATATACTCGGATAGCGCCGCCTCAAACGCGAGATTCTGCGCCCCAGTCGTAAGCCAGCCGCTGCGCAGTACTTCTGCAACGCCGGCAATCGTGGCTTCGTCGATTTCAGGACGGGTAAAAGGAAGGAAGGGCGTGTTCATAGACTCAGCCTAGTATTTGCAAGCCGGCCTCGGGCGGCCATTTAGCTACGCGCAAGTACATACACGCCGGCCAAAATAATCAATATCCCTGCCAAACGCTGCAACGTGAGCGCTTCGCCGAACAAAAACGCAGCCAGGAAAGCATTGATGACATAGCCGAGCGAGAGCATTGGATAGGCGATGGATACATCGACACGCGACAAGCCCATCATCCAGACCACCAGGCTGGCGGCATAACAGACAAGACCCGCCATAATGGGTATCTGTGCAATGAGTTTCAACCCGACCGGCACAATATTGGCGCGTGTAAAATCGAATGCGCCGACTGCGTTGACTCCGGCTTTGAGCAGCAATTGCGCGCTCGCATTCAACACAACACCCAATAAGATACAGGCAAAGGAGGCGGGATTCATATTATTCTTGAGTTAAATAAAGAAAGAACGCGCGCCGATTGTAGAGGATGATCTTGATGGAGTTTCGGTTTAGGCGGTACGGATGGCGCTTACTCCTTACCATGCTGCTCGTCAGTTGCGCAACCACGCACGCCGGAAAAAAATATCGCTACCCGCCTTCCGCACACCGCCGCCCAGTCTATCATCGCATCGTCTCATCGCGCATTCCTTACGCCGCGCATTTTTTCCAAAAAGGCCGCGCCTCCTGGTACGGCCGCCGCTTTCACGGCCGCCGTACCGCGAGCGGAGAACGGTACAATATGTATGCATTGACCGCCGCGCACCAGACACTCCCGCTGTTGAGTTATGTTCGTGTGACCAATCTTGCCAATGGCAAATCGGTCGTCGTGAAAATCAACGACCGCGGCCCTTTCTCACGCTCCCGCGTCATCGACCTTTCTTATGCGGCGGCAACAACGATTGGTTTGCGCCGGCGCGGCGTCGGCAAGGTCAAAATCCAGGGACTTACGCGGCCGTAACTGCCCGAGGTTGAAATTCATCTGGAACCTAATACCGCACAATCTTTTAAGATACACTGTGAAAGTCAACATCCGTTTGAGAGGAGACGGTTATGCAGATGATGTACAACAGTCCAAATTACTGCGTCGTTGCGTTTCCAGCACAGGAAGACAGTTTCGCACTTGCTGAGGGCGGCTATGAAATTGTCGCGAAGAATTTAAAGCGTGGCCTGTTTATCCATGGGCCAATGGCGGCGCACTTCCAAAAAAATGTGCAGAAGCTGGTCAAGCAGCAGCCTGGCTTCGACGAGATGGATGCTTTTCTAGGGCAATTTGATGATTGGATGACGCATCCACTGGTATTGCATTAACGGTGTTGCGCCCCAGCTGCCCATAGCTCAGCTGGAATAGAGCATCGGCCTTCTAAGCCGGCGGTCGGGGGTTCGAATCCCTCTGGGCAGGCCATTAAAGCTTTTATGATCAAGCGCTTTGAAACGTCCAGATGTTCGTATACGGAGGTATCCGGGCCCCTTGCCAGGCCATTTCGGCTCATGAGTTGCGCGCTGCAAAACGGCTCGGATCAATGCGAGATCATGCTAAAATTGAAATTCATTTTTTTCTAAATCTCGAGCGCTCGCTCAGCCCTCTTTTCTCACCCCCTCTCCTCCATTTTCCCTACAGTTATTTTGTATGCACTTATCTGAGCTGAAGTCTTTGCACGTGTCGCAATTGATCGAAATGGCGTATGGCCTGGAGATCGAAAGCGCCAATCGCCTGCGCAAACAGGAACTGATGTTTGCCATTTTGAAAAAACGCGCGCGCACCGGCGAAACGATTTTCGGCGACGGAACGCTTGAGGTTTTGCCCGACGGGTTCGGATTTCTGCGTTCGCCGGAAACGTCCTATCTGGCCAGTCCGGACGATATTTACATCAGTCCCTCGCAAATCCGGCGCTTTAATCTGCATACGGGCGATACAATTGAAGGCGAAGTGCGCACGCCTAAAGACGGCGAACGCTACTTTGCGCTGGTCAAGGTCGACAAGATCAACGGTTTTCCGCCTGAGGCCTCAAAACATAAAATCATGTTTGAGAACCTCACGCCATTGCATCCCGATACGCCGCTGATTCTCGAACGCGATTTGCGCGGCGAGGAAAATATTACTGGCCGCATCATCGATATGATCGCGCCGATTGGCAAAGGCCAGCGCGGCTTGATCGTCGCTTCGCCTAAATCGGGTAAAACGGTCATTCAACAACATATTGCGCACGCGATTACTGCGAACTATCCCGACGTGACGCTCTTTGTTCTTTTAATTGATGAGCGTCCTGAAGAAGTGACCGAAATGCAGCGCTCAGTCAAAGGCGAAGTAATTGCATCGACCTTTGACGAACCGGCGCTGCGCCATGTTCAAGTGGCCGAAATGGTGATTGAAAAAGCCAAACGTCTGGTTGAAATGAAGCGAGACGTCGTGATTTTGCTGGATTCGATTACCCGTCTCGCGCGCGCCTATAACACCGTGATTCCGACTTCAGGCAAAGTGTTGACTGGCGGCGTGGATGCCAATGCGCTGCAACGCCCTAAACGCATTTTTGGCGCAGCGCGCAATGTTGAAGAAGGCGGTTCGTTGACGATGATCGGCACCGCGATGATCGAAACAGGCAGCCGGATGGACGACGTGATTTATGAAGAATTCAAGGGCACCGGCAATATGGAAGTGCACCTTGAGCGTAAACTTGCCGAGAAGCGCGTGTATCCGGCGATCAATCTGAATAAATCAGGCACGCGGCGCGAAGAATTACTGATTAAGACGGATATTCTGCAAAAAGTCTGGATATTACGCAAATTCATCCATGATATGGGCGAAATCGAAGCGCTGGAATTTCTGCTCGATAAAGTCAGGAAAACCAAGAATAACGCCGAGTTTTTTGATCTGATGCGCAGAAGCGGCTAACTTTTGTGAGTCAAAAGTACACACTTTGTGGACAGGTTCTTAAAGTTCTTCATTCATCCTCCGACTCAGGAACATTCAGAATGCTGAAAAATTCTAATGACTGCACTATATCTAAAGCCGCCTCTTTATTCTCATCTTTCTCATCTCTATTGTTCACCGCCCTGCTGGCGGGTTGCTCGTCTTATCACACGGTTACGCAGCGCATGGCGCAAAGCGTGACGCCTTATCGCATCACGGTCGTCCAAGGCAATTTTGTTTCCAGTGAAGCCGCTGCGCAGCTGAAAGCCGGGATGACGCGCGCGCAAGTGCGCGCTGTATTGGGAACGCCGCTCTTAGCGGACATATTTCATGCGAACCGCTGGGATTATCTATTTTATTTCAGACGCGGAGAGACTCAAGTGGTGCGGCAACGCCATCTGACCATTTATTTTGAGCAAGATCAAGTCACCCATTGGACCGGCGCTGAAGACTTACCGACCGAATATGAACTCGTCGCAGAGATCGACGGCGATAAGCGCGCAAACACGCGCGGCAGGCAAAAGGCCTCTGTAAAACATTGATTGCGCGCATGGCATTTTAAAGAATCTGTTTGGTTTTCTTATGTCGGCCTCAAAAATTGCAATCTCAGGTATTTCCGGCCGCATGGGCCAAATATTGCTCCAAGCGGCTTTGGAGAATCGCAGCGTACAACTGGCCGGCGCGCTGGCGCGCGTTGGAAGTGAATGGGCGGGGAAAGATGCCGGCGCGCGTTTTGGTCAAATAACAGGCGTTACGGTCTCAGAGGATATTGAAGCAGGGCTGGCGCGTGCTGAATATTTGATCGATTTCACCTCTCCTGAACACACGCTCGCTTGTTTGCCGGTTGCGCGCCGGCATGGGATCAAACTGGTGATTGGCACCACCGGTTTTACCGAGCGGCAACGCGCCGAGCTTGAAATCGCGTCGCTCGCGCTTCCCATCGTGCTAGCGCCAAATATGAGCGTTGGCGTCAATCTTTATCTCAAGTTGGTCGAAACGGCTGCGCGTCTTTTCAAACATCGATACGATATTGAAATGATTGAAGCGCATCATCGGCACAAAGCCGATGCGCCTTCAGGAACTGCGCTCAAAATGGGCGAAATCATTGCGCAGGCGGTGGGACGCAGTCTGGCGGAAACGGCGGTGTATGGCCGCACGCGGTCGACGGGCGCGCGCAAACCTTCAGAAATCGGCTTTTCAGCGATCCGCGGCGGCGATATCGTAGGTGATCATACGGTTCTGTTCGCAGGGGAGGGCGAGCGCATCGAACTGACCCACCGCTCAACCAGCCGCGCCAGCTATGCGCAGGGCGCGCTGCGCGCAGTCCATTTCCTGGCGGATAAAACGCACGGCCTATTTGATATGCAGGATGTACTGGGCTTGCGCTAGAGCATTTAATTTTTCTTCTTCACTTTCCAAATGCAACACAAATACCGGCCCGCCGAACTTGAAGCCGCTATGCAGCGCGATTGGGCCGAACGCGAAATCTACAAAGCGCTCGAGACGGATTCCAAGAAAAAATTCTATTGCGTGTCGATGCTGCCTTATCCATCCGGCAAATTGCATATGGGCCATGTGCGCAATTACACGATCAATGATGTGATGGTGCGCCAAATGCGCATGAAAGGTTTGAATACCTTGATGCCGATGGGGTGGGACGCTTTTGGCCTGCCGGCTGAAAATGCCGCCATCGCGCATGGCATTGCGCCCGCGCAATGGACGTATCGCAATATCGCCGCAATGAAAAAACAATTGCAGGCGCTAGGACTGGCAATCGACTGGTCGCGTGAAATCACGACCTGCAAACCTGAGTATTACCAATGGAATCAATGGCTGTTTTTAAAAATGTGGGACGCGGGGCTCGTCTACCGTCAAACCGGCCTGGTGAATTGGGATCCGGTCGATCAAACGGTGCTCTCGAATGAACAGGTGATTGACGGGCGCGGCTGGCGTTCGGACGCGCGGGTGGAAAAGCGTGAAATTCCGATGTATTACTTGCGTATCACGCGCTATGCCGATGCGCTGCGGGCGGATTTAGAGCGCCTCGGGTGGCCGGAAAATGTGAAGCGGATGCAGCGAAATTGGCTCGGCAAAAGCCAGGGCGTGATAGTCGCTTTTTTCTATCAGCTGGACGGTCAACCCCAATCGCTGCGTGTGTTTACAACGCGCGCGGATACGATCATGGGTGTGACTTACTGCGCGATTGCGCCGGAGCATCCGTTGGCGGCGCGTCTTGCGCGCACTCAGCCCGCGCTGCAGCGTTTTAGCGAAGCGTGCAAACAAGGCGGACTGGCTGAAGCCGATCTCGCAACTGCCGAGAAAAAAGGGATTGCAACGGGCTTTTTCGTTCAGCATCCGCTGACGGGGCAAGACATCGAAGTCTGGATTGCGAACTATGTATTGATGCGGGTCGGGGAGGGCGCTGTGATGGGCGTGCCTGCGCACGACGCGCGCGATTTTGCGTTTGCACAGAAGTACAAATTGCCGGTTAAACCGGTGATTGACGTCAACGGTCAGCCGTATTCAACCGCGCGCTGGGCGGATTGGTACGCCGAGCGCGGCGTTTGCGTCCAGAGCGGCAAATACAACGGCCTTTCTTCCGCGCAGGCGATTCAAGCGATTGGCGCAGATTTAAAAGCGCGCGGCGCGGGCGAGCCTTGCGTGCGCTGGCGATTGCGCGATTGGGGCATTTCCAGGCAGCGTTATTGGGGTACGCCAATTCCGATCATTCATTGCAACGCGTGCGGCATTGTGCCCGTCCCGCGCTCCGATTTGCCGGTGCGCTTGCCTGAAGACCTTGTTCCGGACGGTACGGGCAATCCGCTCGCTCAATCCGCCGCCTTTATTGACTGTGTTTGCCCGCAATGCGGGGCGCGCGCACGCCGGGAAACGGACACGATGGATACTTTCATCGACTCGTCATGGTATTTCTCGCGTTATGCGTGTCCCGATGCGCCGGAGATGGTCGATGCGCGCGTGAATTATTGGATGCCGATGGATCAATATATCGGCGGCGTCGAGCACGCGATTCTGCATCTACTCTATGCGCGTTTTTGGACTAAAGTCATGCGTGACCTGGGATTGGTCGCGTTTGACGAACCCGCGCGGAATCTATTTACGCAGGGGATGGTGCTGAATCAAACGTATTACCGTGAACAGTCTTCAGGCCAGCGGGAATGGTTTAACCCGGCGGAAGTGACGCCTGTTTTTGATGACAAAGGCCGCATTTGCGGCGCGGCGCTGAACGCGGACGGCCAGCCCGTTGAAGCGGGCTGCGTTGAGAAAATGTCGAAATCAAAAAACAATGGCGTCGATCCGCAAACGCTGATTGACCAGTACGGCGCCGATACCGTGCGCCTGTTCACTATTTTCGCCGCGCCGCCCGACGCGCAGCTCGAATGGTCGGGCGCGGGCGTCGAAGGTGCGCACCGCTTTTTGCGCCGGCTTTGGTCTTTAGCTCAAAAATACGCGCAGACAATCTCCTCTCCAGCCAACGGTCACGCCGGCGCTCAACCTCAGCCAGAAGAGGCGCAAGCGCTGCGGCGTGAAATCCACCAATTATTAAAGCAGGCAGAATTTGATTATCAGCGTTTGCAGTACAACACGGTTGTCTCCGCCGCGATGAAGATGCTCAATACGTTGGAGCGCGCACTCGGCAATGGGCTGGGTCGCGGCTGCAAGCCTGCTATTCATGAAGGATTGGGCATTCTGTTGCGCGTGCTTTATCCGGTCATGCCGCATCTTAGCACTGCGCTGTGGCGAACGCTCGGATTTGAAGCCGAATTTGACTGCGCGCTGCTCGATGCGCCTTGGCCGGAAGTTGATCCATCCGCGCTCGCCGCTGCGGAAATCGATCTGATATTGCAAATCAACGGTAAAACGCGCGGCACGCTGAAAGTCGCTCAAGATGCGGTGCGCAGCGCCATCGAACAGACCGCGCTTGAGCACGAAATATTCGCCCGTTTCAGTCACGGGCAATCGCCCAGGAAAATCGTTGTCGTGCCGGGGCGATTGGTGAATATCGTGGTTTAATTTCGAGAAAATCCATGATTCATTTCATCTATGCGCGGTTTACGTTTATGCTGGGAGTGTTGTTACTCGTCTCTGCCTGCGGATTCCACCTGAAAGGACAGCAACATTACGCATTTAAGCGCCTGTACATTGAGGCGTCCGCACAGACCAGTCAGAATATGGTCGCGCATCTGAAGAAAATGATTCCAATGGGAAGTGACACAAGGGTGGTGAGCAATCCAAATGAGGCAGACACCATACTGATACTCAATGCCATACGCAGCCGCAATTCAAAAAGTCTGAGTTCGCACGGTGCAACTGAGGAATACACGCTAGAGATGGCGGTTGACTATCAGTTGAAGGGCGCCAATGGCGTATCCCTGCTTGAGCCAGACCGGCTGATATTGCATCGTTCCATGACTTACAACGATCAATACGCATTGGCAAAAGCCATCGAATCCGAGCAACTCTATCAAGCCATTGAAAATGATGCGGTCGATCAACTATTGCGCCGTCTGGCGAGTGTGCAGCGCATTGAAACGGATTAAAAATGCACGTGCGCGCACAGGCGCTGGCTGGGCATTTAAGCCGCGGACTGGAAAAACTCTATGCGGTATGCGGCGATGAACCGCTGTTGGTTCAGGAAGCGCTCGACCAAATCCGGCGGCGGGCGCGCGCACAGTCGTATACCGAGCGCACGATATTTACGGTTGAGCGTGGTTTTGACTGGAGCGTGCCGCTTGGCATAAGCTGTTCACCCACTCTGTTTGGCGCGCGCCGTTTACTTGATCTGCGTATTCCCAGCGGACAACCTGGCAAAGAGGGCGGCGCAGCGCTGCAAACGCTCTGCACCGCTCATCCTCCTGATTTGATCATTCTCATTACGCTGCCTCGGCTCGATACTGCCGCGCAAAAGAGCGCCTGGTACAACGCGCTGATCAATGCAGGCGTGGTCGTGCGCGTTGACCGCATCGAGCGCGCTCATTTGCCTGCTTGGTTAAAGCAACGTCTGGCGGCGCAGAATCAACGCGCGCCGGATGCAGAGGAGGGGGCGCGCGCCTTGCAATGGCTTGCGGATCGCGTTGAAGGCCATTTGCTGGCGGCCCATCAGGAAATCCAGAAATTAGGTCTGCTCTATCCGCCGGGCGAGTTGAGCGTTGAGCAGATCCAATCCGCGGTGCTGGATGTGGCGCGTTACGACAGATTTAAACTCAGCGAAGCGATGCTGGCGGGAGACGTTGCGCGTCTGGCCCGAATGCTCGATGGATTGCGCGATGAAGGCGCCGCGCCCGTTTTTATCCTGTGGGTATTGGTCGAAGAGTTGCGCACGCTCTGGCGGATTAAACAAGGACTTGCGGCGGGACGGCCGCTGACCGCGCTGGTGCGCGAAGCGCGCATCTGGGGCGCGCGCGAAAAGCTCATCGGCCCGGCGGTGGAGCGTTTAAGCATGGCCGCGCTTAACGCGGCGCTGGCATTCGCCGCGCGTCTCGACCGTCAGCTCAAAGGTTTGACGCACCCGTTGAGGGGAGAACCGCGCGACGCAATGCCGCAGATGGATCCCTGGCGCGGTTTATTTGAGCTGGCGCTGCGTATTGCAGCGCCTGCAAACAAAGGCGATACACTATTATGGGGTGTTTAAACATTGCAGAAAGCGCATGATTCTTTAGATGTTGCGACTAAGCGGGATATCGACGATTTACGCAAGGATATAGACATCAAACTGGAAAAACTGTTCTTGCAGATCACGGTCCGGTTCGGCATCATGCTGGCGGCCGCGATTACTTTAGCTCCAATCATCTTCAAGTATTTTTTGCACTTAAGCTAATCCACGTCCCCGATGGATATTGACCATCTGATGACCGGTCTGGGTCAGCGCGCGCGCGTTGCATCGCGCGCGATGGCGCGCGCGCCGACGGCCGCCAAAAATTGCGCGCTCGAATGGATCGCCGATGCGCTTGAGCGCGAATCTGAAGCGTTGCGAAGTGCCAACGCGCATGATTGCGCGCGCGCGCGTGAAGTGGGGCTTTCGCCCGCATTGATTGACCGTCTGATGCTGACCGAACACACAATCGCCAAAATGGTCGCGGGCGTGCGGCAGATTGCGGCGTTGCCCGATCCGGTCGGCGCAATCAGTCATTTGAACATCCGGCCCAGCGGTATTCAGGTCGGCCAAATGCGCGTGCCGATTGGCGTGATCGGCATGATTTACGAAGCGCGGCCGGGAGTGACCATTGACGCCAGCGCTCTGTGCCTAAAAGCAGGCAATGCCGCGATTTTGCGCGGCAGCGGGCAAGCGCTCGAGAGTAATCGCGCGCTTGCGCGTTTAGTCAGTGCAGGGCTGGCCGCGGCGGGGTTGCCGGCGGATGCCATCCAGCTCGTCGCAACGCCTGAACGCGCGGCGGTTGAAAAGCTCGCGATGATGACGCAATACGTCGATGTCATTGTGCCGCGCGGCGGCCGAGGTTTGGTTGAGGCGCTGATAGCTTGCGCCCGCGTGCCAATGATCAAGCATCTGGACGGCATCTGTCATGTGTATATTGACGATGCCGCCGATCTTGAAAAAGCGCGCGCGATTTGCGACAACGCAAAAACGCAACGCTTTGGCGTGTGTAACGCGATGGAAACGCTTTTAGTTGCGCGCGGGATTGCCGCCGCCGCTCTGCCGCTTGTCTGCCGGACATGGCGCGATAAGAAGGTCGAATTACGCGTGTGTCCGGAAAGCGAGGCGATCCTCGCGCGCGCTGGCATCGGGCCGCGCACGCGCGCGGTTGAAGCCGATTGGCGCACTGAATACTTGGCGCCCATTGTGTCGATTCGCGTCGTGGACGGACTCGACGCGGCGATGGCGCATATCCATACCTACGGCTCCGCGCATACCGATGCGATCATTACTGAACAGCACGCGCACGCGATGCGTTTTCTGCGCGAAGTCGATTCAGCGAGTGTGATGGTCAACGCATCGCCCCGCTTTGCCGGCGGCTTTGAATACGGCTTAGGCGCGGAAATCGGCATCTCGAACGATAAATTGCACGCGCGCGGCCCGGTTGGCTTGGAAGGTCTAACCTCGCTGAAGTACGTGGTGCTGGGACACGGCGAAGTACGGCAGTAATTACAATCCCCATCTTTGCATCAAGATGGACTTAGCCTACTGTGTGGGTTTCTCGATATTTCGCAAAGCCAGAAAGCGCCATTTTCTGGCGGCTTCAATCTGCACATGCTTGTGTTGCTCGGGCAGAGCACGCAGACTTGACCAGCGTGATGCCATCGATGCGCGCTTGAATTTTCATGCGCAGATCCTCCGAAATCGGCAAATCTTTTAATGCGGCCGGCCATGCCTCATGGATGCGCTCAAGGGTTTGCTTGATTTCCCGCTCGACGGCGCGCGGTGCGAAACGCGCGGCTTTGGCGACGCGCAAGAAATCGTCAATGGTCATGTTTTGATACATTTTTTCGACCTGTTCGTTCAGTGCATACAGCCCAGTCCCAAGATAGGCAATCACCGGCGCCATATCGTATGCGGGAGAAAGGCGAGGGTATCGGCCATCTGGATAGATAAACGAGAAATTTTTCAAATGCGCGTCGGTGTTTCCCATCATCACATTCACCACTTGCCGGCGGAAAAACTGCGCTGCATCGTCGTACTGATCCGGTGAATAGGCGTGAATGGCTTTGAGCGCGGTGATGTAGGCGGATTCCGGACCGTATTTATCTTTAGGGCGGCGCCCATTGACTTGACACCAATCCTCGATATGAATAGGGGCCTGACCGGCAACGCGATCAAAACGCGCAACGGCTAAAAAGCAGCCGGATGGACATAATCTTTCAATTCCGTCGATATCGAGGGTATCCGTGCGCTCGAGCCAAAAATCCGGCACATTCACATGCGCAAGTTGGGCAAGGCGCATTCCCGCGTATTCCACCTCCACAGTATCGCGGCGCGTAAATGAAGGCAATTTCGCCACGATTTCCTGTCCAGTGGCGGCATGTGTCTTTAATGTGTAGCGCTGGCCTTTCTCGACCATAGACAGGGCCAGTTTCATCTGTTGGCCGGCCAAGCTGAAAGCGCCTTCAATCGGCGCCGCCACCGGCGTTGCAAGCACATCGCGGCGGCTGCCTTCTTCCAAAGCGGCGGCGTGACGTTCAAGCCGCGCGCCAAGGTGCGCGATATCACTGGGCTGAATCACGAGCGCGCCTGGCAGCGATTGTCCGGTCGCCGCTAACAGCTCGAATGAATCGTGCGTCGAGACCTGCCGCTGGTTTGCAAGCCAGTTGAGCAGTGCCCCTTCAGGCAACAGATTTTCAAAGAACGCGGGCACGGTGCCCAGTGCCCGCGTCCAGCGCGTGCCGGACTTAGTGAAAATCTCGCGCGTATCCGCGTCTCCGGTGATTTCATCCAGACTGTTGTATGAAAGAGAAAAGGTGGGACGATGGGGATTTTCCAAATAAGACGCATCGCCCAAAAATTGCACAATATCGCCGGTCTTCGACAGCCGACCCACAAGCGTATCGCCGAGATACACATCGAGGAACTGAAACCGCGCGCGCATCATTCAACCGCGCCTGGAAAGCGCACGTTCAAGCGCTGACGGGGTTTGCTCAACCACCATTGGGGACGTTTGGGAAGACAACAGCGACTGCACCAGCGCAACCGATGCTTTCGGAACGACGACGACCTCGGCGTCGAGCGCATCCGCCAGTACTTCAATGCTGCTGAGACGAAGATCAACCGTTTTCTGCGGGTTGAAAATGACTGAAAGACGGGGGAGGGCGACCCCAGTCCGTTTTTCCAATGTGGTTAAGCTGAACTTCAAATCCGCGCGGCGCTGACGGAGCTGATCGATGATGGATAACATTACTTAATTAATTAATTTTTCAGTTAAATTTAATTTTAAATTTAAGTTAAAGAAAGGTGGGAGTCAATATCGAATGAAATTCCGCTTTCCAGTCATCCGTCGAGGAATCGATTCTGGAAGCGTTGGACTTTCGCCGCGCAATGCGCGGCATCGGCGCCGCTTACGGCGATGATGGGCGGTTCGGGGTATGGAGGCCGGAGGCGCTCGCGGCGGAAGGCATAGGCAAACAAGAAGATTGGCTGCGCGCGCCTGATGCGCGCTGGCATGGCTTCGGCGATTTGGCGGAAGGGTTCAATATGCTCGATCCGATCAAAGCGACGGTGATTACGCCAGGACTGGATCTGGACGGCGCATTCAGCGCGCTGGGTATTCCGGCAATCGTGGCCACACGCTACTAGCCGAACATGGCATTGCATCCAGGATTTTGCGTGTCGGAGTCGTAAAAGAGCTTTGCAGCAAGCATTTTTTCATTCGGCACACAAAATTTTGACAGCCTCAGAATAGGCGCTCATATCAAGCGGCTTTGCGGCAACGCGCGTGTGTCTGTGCTTCAGCGCGGCACTGCGCCCGGGTGAGCAGGTTGCAAACGGCATCCGCGCATTTGCCGCAACAGGCGGCAACGCCCAGTTCAAGCTGCAATTGCTCAAATGAGGTTGCGCCATTGCGAATCGCTGCGCGCACCTCGCGGTCGGAAACGGACTGGCAAACACAAACAATCATAGCTAAATAACAATCGGAATTTTAATAAGAATTATTTTCATTGATATGAGATGAAAATGCAACAGGTATTTCGCTTCCTTCATCTGTGCATGAACGCTCGCTCTGAATAGTCACACATTCGACCTGTGCATGGAGATCTAATAAAGTATGGAGTAAACGTTGCTGTAGTTTGCCATCACCGGTTGAATAAAAACATAACCGTGGCGTTGCATCCGCGGGGGCGCGCGACCCGTTGCTGTCTAACACGCGTTCAACTTGACGGGCGATGGCTGTTGCTGTGTCGATCAATTGCATCTGTGTTCCGGCCGCTTTCAGGATCGCAGCGGCGATGAAAGAATAATGCGTGCATCCCAACACTAAGGTATCCGCGCCTGCAGCCAGCATGGGCGCTAAATAACGCTCAAGCAACGCGCATAACTCGGGCGAGTCGGTGTCCCCGCGTTCAATGGCTGCCACTAAACCATATCCAGGCTGAAGGATGAATTGACAGTCATTCCCATGCAGCGCGAGCAATTGCTGGAACCGTTTGCTATGTAATGTATTCGCAGTCGCTAACACACCCACTACCCGCGCGGCGGACAAAGCGGCAGCAGGCTTAATCCCCGGTTCGACGCCCACCACTGGCACTGCAATATGCGCGCGCAATGCCTCAATGGCCCGCGTCGTTGCGGTATTGCAGGCAACCACGAGCACTTTTGCATTCTGTTCGATCAGCCAGGCGCTCAAGGAAAAAGCGCGTTCGACGATAAAGTCAACCTCACGCTCCCCGTAGGGTGCATAACGAGAATCGGCGCAAAAATGAAGCGATTCATTCGGCAGCAGGGCGTGGATCGCGCTCAGTATCGATAATCCGCCCAGACCGGAGTCAAACACGCCAATCGGCGCGCTTTGTCCAGACACAGGGGCGTGAATCGTCTGCGGCAATGCCATATTAGAAAGACTTTAGGAGAGGAGAGAAGCGTTTAGCGCTGCACGATTTTGAGCCAGCAGCACATCCATGCGGCCAGGTTCAATGCGCGTCATCAGATGCCGGTAGGGTTGGATCGGCTGGCCGCTGTGCAGAGGCGCGCGCGCATCGGACCAGGCGAGCGGCGCAATCGCAAGCCAATTCTCGACCGTTTGCGCAAGTCGCGGCAGAACCGGTTTTAATGCAAGTGTAAGAAGCCGGAATGCTTCAAGCGCAACGCTGCAGATTTCATGCAGCGCCTCGGCGCCGTCGGGCGCTTTCGCGTGCGCCCAGGGCTTCTCGGCGTCGATATAGGCGTTGACCGCGTCCGCGTTGCGCATGAGCGCGCGCATTGCGCGCGCCGTATCACGGTTTTCATAATCCATTGCAATGGACGGCAGCGCCGCGCGCAGACGTTCAAGCAGCGGATGATGCATGGCATGATCCAACACGCGGCCGTTAAAACATTTGACCAGAAAGCGGGCCGTCCGGCTGGCGATATTGATGTATTTACCGATCAAGTCACTATTGACGCGCATCGCAAAGTCGTCCAGGTTCAGATCCATGTCCTCTATCGAACCGTTCAGCTTTGCGGCAAAGTAGTAGCGCAGCCATTCCGGATTCAGGCCGGCGTCCAGATAACTCTGCGCGGTGATCAATGTTCCGCGCGATTTCGACATTTTTTGGCCGTCAATCGTCAAAAAGCCATGCGCGAAGACATTGGTCGGCGGGCGGAAACCTGAAAATCTGAGCAGGGCGGGCCAGAATAGCGTATGGAAATACAAAATATCTTTACCGATAAAGTGATATTGCTCGGCGGCGCTTTCCGGCTTGACCCAATCGTCAAAATCGAGTCCGCGCGCGTTGCAGAGCGCTTTCAGACTGGCGTAGTAACCGACCGGCGCATCCAGCCAGACATAGAAATATTTACCCGGTGCGCCGGGGATTTCAAAACCGAAATAGGGCGCATCACGCGAGATATCCCAGTCGATTAATTTCGATGCGCCCGTTTCACCCAGCCATTCGCGCAATTTATTGCGCGCCTCTGGTTGTGCGAGCTGTGCGACCCAGCGCTGCAGAAATGCTTGGCACTGCGGATCGGAGAGCCGGAAGAAGTAGTGCGTTGTGGTTCTATGCACCGGCGTGGCGCCGGAGATCGCAGAATAAGGATTGACAAGATCGGTGGGCGCATAAGTCGAACCGCATATTTCGCAGGCATCGCCATATTGGTCAGGCGCATTGCATTTAGGGCATGCACCCTTAATGAAGCGATCCGGCAGAAACATGCCGCGTTCTGGATCATAGGCCTGTTCAATCGCGCGCGCGCTGATCAAGCCCGATTTCTCAAGCGTTCGGTAGATGTGTTCGCACAGTTGCCGGTTTGTCTCGGAATCGGTCGAGCCATAATAGTCGAATGAAATATAGAAATCGTCAAAATTGCGCTTGTGCTCGGCCCACACACGCCGAATCAGCGCGTTCGGCGCGATGCCTTCCTTTTCCGCGCGCAGCATGATCGGCGTGCCGTGCGTATCGTCCGCCCCGATATACAGGACTGAATGGCCGTGCATGCGCAGCGCGCGCGCCCAAATATCCGTCTGAACCATTTCAACTAAATGGCCCAAGTGAATCGGGCCATTGGCATAAGGCAAGGCAGAGGTCAAGAAAATGCGGCGCTGCGCAGGGTTTTGCGTCTGTAAATGAAGGGAAGAAGCGGGCATAAGAAAGAAATCAGAAGAGTTAATGCTTAAGCAGCGCGCGCACGGGCGCGAAAGAACGGCGATGATGCACGCATGGGCCGTAATGCTGCAAGGCGGCCAGGTGCGCGCGCGTGCCGTAGCCGGCATGCCGGTCGAAGCCGTATTCGGGATAATGTGCGTGCAATTCAAACAGCATCCGGTCGCGCGCGACCTTGGCGAGGATCGAAGCCGCCGAGATGGCGGGAATGTGCGCGTCTCCGCGCACAATGGCTTGAGCGCGAATATCCAACGGCGGACACCGATTGCCGTCGATTTGCACCAGCGTAGGCGTGACGGGCAGCGTTTCCACCGCGCGGCGCATCGCAAGCAGTGTCGCGTTCAGGATATTTAAACGGTCGATTTCTTCGACCGACGCGCTGGCGACGCTGTACGCGCGGGCGCGCGCGCAAATCAATTCAAACAGCGCGGCGCGTTTTTGAGCGCTCAATGTTTTTGAATCCGCCAACCCATTCATCGGCGCGTCTTCATCCAGAATAACGGCGGSSGSGRCGACCGGGCCAGCCAGCGGCCCGCGGCCCGCTTCGTCGACGCCGCACAATAGATATTGATCCGCACTCTCAGGCGGCATTGACCCTCTCCGCAATCGCATCCGCTGCGCGCGCCGCCGCGCCGCGTTTCAGCGCATGGTGGAGTTGAGTAAATATTTCATCCAGCGTGCGCCGGTTCGTTTCGTTATCCAATTGCTCAAAGAGCGCGTCGGCGAGTGCATCGGGCGTCGCAAAATGCTGGAGCAGTTCAGGCACAACAAAGCGCCCCGCCAGAATATTCGGCAAGCCAATATACGGCAGAGTCCCCTGCCGCTTCATGATTTGCGCCGTCAGCCAAGGCACTTGATACGAAATGACCATGGGCTTCTTATAGAGCGCGGCTTCGAGCGTTGCGGTCCCGCTCGCAACGAGCGCCGCGTCGCATGCTTCAAGCGCGCGATGTGAATGGCCCTCGACCAATGTAAGCGGCAATTGCGGGTAGCGTTCGGCGAGTCGCTGCAAAGCGATGCGTATCGCAGGCGACGCCGCGGGCACCACAAAATGCAGTCCGCGCGCACGATTGTGCAGTCGCGCCATTGCCGCGAAAAAAACCGGCGCAATATGGGCAATCTCGGAATTTCGGCTGCCCGGCAACACCGCGATCACCGTCGGGCCGGATTCGGGCAAACCCAGCGCTCGGCGGGCGGCCAGCGGGTCGGGAGCGAGCGGAATGAGGTCCGCCAACGGATGTCCGACATAGCGATGCGCAATGCCCGCGCGCGCGTAAATCTCCGTTTCAAATGGAAAGACGCACAACATTAAATCTGTTGCGCGTTTGATTTTATGAATGCGACCGCCGCGCCACGCCCAGATCGACGGACTGATGAAGTGCACGGTTGGAATGCCGGCGCGCCGCAATGCGGCTTCCAGTCCGAGGTTGAAATCGGGCGCGTCGATGCCGACGAAAACAGCCGGCGGCGCGGCGTGTAAAGCGCGTTTAAGCGCGCGGCGGATGCGCGCAATCTCAGGCAGATGGCGCACGGCTTCGACATAACCGCGCACGGCCAGTTTTTCACTTGGGAAGTGGGCTTGAAATCCCGCCGCTCTCAYCCGCGCGCCGCCGATGCCGAAGTAACGGCTGKCTGACGGCAAGCGCGCTGCCAATTGCTGGATCAATGCGCTCGCCAATAGGTCGCCACTGGTTTCGCCAGCGGCCATCGCGATTTGGGGCGCAGACATGAGCGCTTTTTTCAACGGAGCGCGCTAACGAATAATCCCGCGTTGCGCGGACTGAACAAAATCAAGCAGGATGCGTACCCAAACGCCCGCGTTGCCCGCTTGATCGGCGAATTCAGCCAGGCGCTGTTTCGCTTGATCAAGCGGCAGATCGGATTTATAGAGAATCCGATAAGCGGTGCGCAGAGCGCCGATCACTTCGGTTGAAAAGCCGCGCCGGCGCAGGCCTTCGATATTGATTCCATACGGCGCGGCTCGATTCCCGGATGCGATCACAAAAGGCGGGACATCCTGCGCGAGCGACGATGCGCCGCCGAGCATCGCGTACATACCGATCCGCACGCGTTGATGAACCCCGGTCATGCCGCCCAGAATGGCCCCGTCATGCACTTGCACATGGCCTGCGATTTGTGCGTTGTTGGCGAAGATCGTATGGCTGCCGACCATACAGTCATGCGCAATATGCACATACGACATGATCCAATTGTCATCGCCAACGCGGGTGATGCCCGCATCCTGCGCGGTGCCGGTATGGATGCTGGTGAATTCTCGGATCATATTGCGGTCACCGATTTCAAGCCGCGTTTCTTCGCCCTGATATTTCATATCTTGAGGCGCGCCGCCGAGCGCGACAAAGTGACCGATCCGGTTATACATGCCAATCGTTGTATGACCTTCAATCACACTATGCGCGCCAATCGTTGTGTGCGCGCCGATGCGCGCCTGTGGACCAATCGCTGTGCAGGGTCCGACAGTCACAGTCGAGTCGAGTCGCGCATTGGGGTCGATGATCGCACTGGTGTGAATTTGCGTCATCCCGTGTTCCGCTCAATCGGTCGAACGGTGCACATCAGTTCAGCCTGCGCCGCAACACTGCCTTCTACTTCGGCGCTGGCGTTGAATTTCTGGATTCCGCTTCGGGTCCGTTCATATTGCACGTTCAAAATGAGGGTATCGCCTGGTGCAACCGGCCGTTTGAAGCGCGCATTGTCAATGCCGGCGAAGTAGTACAAAGATTTCTCAGGAATCCGTTCAGGATCGGAAAAAGTCAGCAGGGCGGCAGCTTGCGCGAGCGCTTCAATGATCAGCACACCTGGCATCACTGGATGCTGTGGAAAATGGCCGCTGAAATAGGGCTCGTTGATCGATACATTCTTCAATGCTTTAATCCTTCGGTGCGGCTCAAGCGCAAGCACACGATCAACCAGCAGAATAGGGTAGCGGTGCGGCAAGAGCGTGAGAATTTTGTGGATATCAAGCGTAGTAGAAGAAGTACTCATTGATTTTAAATATTAGCGCGTTTTTTAGCGAGATTGCACTGGCGCGAGCGCGAAGACAGTATAGAGATCGATGCGGGAGGTCTGCCTCGCTGCGCGATGGAGGCTCCCCTTGCTGCGAGCGCATACGGCGAGCGCATCGCTGCGCCGTGCAAGCCGCTGAAAAACGCTCTAGGCGGAGGAATGATCGCTGTTTCGAGCAGCAAATACCGCCGCTTCCAGTTGCTTGATCCGCATGCGCAGCGTGTCGAGATTGCGCATTAAAGCGGCGTTGCGATTCCAGTCCGGTTTGGGAATGGCTGGCAATATGCTGCTATAGACGCCCGCTTTAGGGAGCGATTTTGTGACGCTGGATTGAGCCGTCACAGTCACTCGGTCGCCCAATATCAGGTGGCCGGCAATACCGGCKGSSSCGCCGRTCATACAGCGGCGGCCGAGCGTCGTACTGCCCGCAATGCCCACGCAGCCGGCAATGACGGTATACGCGCCGATTCGGCAGTTATGCGCAATCTGAACCAGATTGTCGATCTTGACGCCGTGCTCAATGACGGTATCTGCCATTGCGCCGCGGTCAATCGTCGTGTTTGCGCCGATTTCCACATCATCACCAATCACGACCGCGCCGGTCTGGACAATTTTGACCCATCCGCCGTTTCGGCTGTTGGCAGCGTTTTCATCGCCAAAGTCTGGCGCAAAGCCAAAGCCGTCTGAACCAATCACCGCGCCTGCATGAACCATCACGCGCGCGCCGAGCGTGCAACCGTGATAAATCGTGACATGCGGATACAGACGCGCCGCCTCGCCAACCGTCGTTCCTTTTCCTATAAAGACATGCGCGTCAATGCGCGCGCGTTCGCCAACGACCGCATCCGCCTCAATCACTGTGTACGGACCGATAGACGCACTTGGCGCAATCCGCGCGGACGGATCGATGAGTGCGTTCGGGTGCGCACCCGCGGGCGGCGGTCTTTCTGCGCGCGTAGCGAAGCATTGCCCGATGCGTGCAAAAGTCGCGTAAGGATTATGAGTGATGAAAAAGGCGCAAGATGCATGTGAATTAATTTTGGCGAGATCATCCTCCGTGATTAACACGGCGGCGGCGTGGGTGGAAGCTATCTGCGCGAGATATTTGGGATTGGCCAGAAAAGCCAGCTGGCGCGGCCTGGCGCGGTCAAGCGGCGCCAGACTCTCAATTTGGCGCATGCTGTCGCCGATAATCCGGCCACCGAAACGCTGCGCCAGTTGATTGAGCGTGAACGTCATGGCTGAGCGTTGATTTTTTTTGCAAAACTAGGGTCAGCCAATGCTTTTAAGACCTGGTCGGTAATATCGATGCGCGGATTGAAATAAACGGCTTCTTGAACAATTAAATCGTATTGCGCATCTTGCGCGATTGTCTGAATCACGCGATTGGCATAGTCCGTGACGGCGGCGATTTCTTCATTGCGGCGTTGATTGAATTCTTCGTTAAAGGCGCGTCGTTTATGTTGAAAATCTGCGTTCAGTTGCGCCAACTCCGTTTGCATGGCGCTGCGTTTGGCATCGGATAGTGCGGCCCCTTTTTTGTCGAGCTTTGCAGTGATCGTTTTTAGGCGTTGGGCAATCTCACGCAATTCATGATCGCGCTTAGCGAATTCCTGTTCAAGTTGCCGCTGCGCCTGTTGAATCGGCGCTGACTCGCGCAGAATCCGATCTGAATCGACCACAGCGATTCGGGCCAATGGCTTGGATTCGCAAAACGCCAGCAGCGGATGACCCAGTAATAGTCCTAGAAAAACCAGGCGCAGACAATTGAATCCCATTTAGAAAGAGGTCCCTAACGTAAACTGGAATCTTTGATACGTATCCCCGGCTTTTTTCACGAGCGGGAAGGCCCAGCTGAATTTAAGCGGGCCAATAGGCGAGATCCAGGTGAGGCCCAAGCCATAAGCGTAACGCAAATCGCCCCAACGAGGAGGTTGCTTTTCATCCCATACATTTCCAGCATCCACAAAAGCAAAGGCGCGCAGCATGCGGTCAAATCCCGTTTTTGGCAATGGAAAACTCATCTCAACATTCACAAGCGCGCTTTTTGCGCCTCCTATCGAAGTTTGGGTGTCTTCATCCTTCGGGCCGAGCGAAGCAGGTTCATAGCCGCGCACCGAACCAATCCCGCCCGCGAAGTAATGCCTGAAAATTGGGAATGGTTTGCCGAATAAGCCGTGTCCATAGCCTAGTTCTCCGTTCAAGCTCAGCACGAAGCCGCGCGCGAATGAATAATAGTATTGTTGTTGCAGGTCAATCTTATAGTACTTGGTGTCGGCGACCGGCAGACCCAATTCAAAGTTGGCCTGGCTCAGATAGCCGCGGCTGGGGACCATCGGATGATCGCGCGCGTCACGCGCCCAGCCAATCGTGAAAGGTACGTTATTGACGGCTGTGCCAAATTCACGGATGTACTCCTGATAGCGCTTCGGCGCGTTTTCATACGATTTGAAACGGTTTTGTTCAAAACCAAGACCGAAATAGACTTTATCGACTTCGGAGAATGGAATTCCAAAGCGCAGCTTTCCGCCAATGCTGTTGATGGTGAAATCTCTTGATCCCGAAAATAAAAGCGGCTGTCGCGTATCGTAGTAAAGGCTCGTGAGCCGCTCGACGCCGTCGGATGTGAAGTATGGGTTGATGTGTACGATGGCGAAAGTGCGCGCTGCGCGTGAGGTATCCACTCGAACGGATAGGTTGGTACCGCTGCCGAATATATTATCTTGAGATAGGCTGCCGCCAAGCATGAGCTTATCTGTGGAAGAGAAGCCTGCGTAGAGGTTGACGAACCCGGTTTTCTTCTCGGTGACATTGACATTCACATCGACTTGATCCTCAGTGCCCGCCACAGGGGTGTAATCGATGCTGACGTCGTTGAAATAGTCGAGGCGCTCAAGCCTGGCTCTAGAAAGCGCAAGACGTTGACCATCAAACCATGCGCCTTCAAACTGGCGCATTTCACGCCGGATCACTTCGTCGCGCGTTTTACTATTCCCTTGAATATTCACGCGCCGGACGGTGAAACGCCGCCCCGGCGTCACGTGCAGCGTCAGCGCGACCGTGTGCTGTTGCGCATCCATTTCCGGACGTTCGGTGACGAGCGCAGACGCAAAACCGTATTCGGCCAGTTTGTCCTTGATCGCCTGTGCAGATGCGCGTACTTTCGACCTTGAATAACGCCCGCCCGGTTTTAGGGTCAGTAGTTTTTGAAATTCCTCTTTTTTATCGAGCAGTTCACCGGAGAGCGTCATGCTCGATATCGTATATGGCTCGCCTTCATGCAGGCTGATGGTTAAGTAGGCGTCTTTTTTATCTGGAGAGAGCGAAACTTGCGTCGATTCAATCTCGAACTCCAAATAGCCGTGGTTGAGGTAATACGCGGTAATGTTTTCAAGGTCAGCGGTGAATTTCTCCTGTCCATAAATATCATTTCTGGTATACCAGGAGAACCAGTCCGGTGTTGAAAGGCGCATTTCACCTTGCAATGTACGGGTTTTGACCGCTTTGTTGCCGATCAAGTGGATTTGCCGGATGCGCGCGCGTTCACCTTCAATGGCTGAAAACAGCAACGTAACGCGGTTGCGGTCGATGGGCGTGACGGTGGTCGTCACTTCCGCGTCGTAGTGACCCAGAGCCAGATATTCCTGTTTGAGCATCTGTTCAGCTTGATTGACGCTATTTTTAGCGTAATAACGGCCAGGCGCTAATCCGAGCGCTTGCAGCCTTTCGTTCAGCCTGCTTTTATCGATGGCGCGGATGCCGCTCAAATCAACCGATGTGATCACTGGGCGTTCCAATACTTGAATCACGACCAGATCGCCTTGCGCCGACACGCGCACATCGTTGAAAAAGCCAGTGGCGTAAAGCGCGTGAATAATGTCACTCGCCTTGTTTTCATCGAAAGCGTCGCCAGGTTTAAGGGGCAGATAGGCGGCTACCGTACTGATCTCGATGCGCTCTAATCCTTCAACGCGAATATCCCGGACCGTAAATGATGCACTTGCGCGCGCAACGGCGCTAGATGCGGCAAATAATGCAACTGCGAGCGTTTTAACAGCAAAGCGATGCGCTTGAAACAACATGATTCCCCATGGTTGAATTGGGTATAAAATTCCGCCGCATCATACAACAAGATAAAGGGCTCACCCGCCTTACGCAGAGCGAGCAGTTGTAAGGCGGGTTAAGAATTGATCACTGAACAAGCCGCGCAGGACGAAGATGAAAACAAAGAACGAACGGCGATTGCGGAACAGCGTGCTCAAGTTGTTGCTATTGCTTCCGTATATCGCGTTATTGTGGTTGCCGTTTTACAACCGTCAATATCCCGCCCTTTTCGGTTTTCCCTTCTTTTACTGGTATCAGCTCCTTTGGGTGCCTTTAACATCGCTGCTGTTATATCTCGTTTACAGGAAGACGCAATGAAGGCGGATGCCTTAGACCTTCCGGCGATCGCGGTGTTTATCGCATTCTTTGCCTTAGTGACCGTTCTTGGCTTTATCGCGTCCCGTTGGAAAGCGGGCGATTTGTTGCATCTGCATGAATGGGGGCTAGGCGGACGGCGGTTTGGCATCGCCGTGAGCTGGTTTTTAATCGGCGGCGATTTTTATACGGCCTATACCGTGATTGCGGTGCCGGCGCTGGTGTACTCGGTGGGCGCATATGGCTTTTTCGCGCTGCCCTTTACGATCATTGTCTATCCTTTCATCTTCCTGGTGATGCCGAAACTATGGACCGCTTGCCATCGCGGCGCGCATGTGACGGCGGCTGATTTTGTGCAAAGCGTCTATGGCGGCAAATGGTTCGCGGCTGCGATCGCAGCGACCGGCATCATCGCGACCATGCCCTATATCGCGTTGCAGCTTGTCGGCATGCAAGTGGTCATTAAAAGTCTTGGCATCCACGGCGAACTGCCGCTGATTGCCGCTTTTCTAATTCTTGCCGCTTACACTTATACCAGCGGGTTGCGCGCGCCCGCCATGATCGCTTTTGTAAAGGACATCATGATCTATATCGTCGTGATCGTCATCGTTGCGCTCATTCCGGCCAGACTGGGCAGTTACGGCGCAGTCTTCGAGGCGGCGAATCGCGCTTTCCTGGCAAAAGGCGGCATGACTGGGATTATTTTGCACCCCTCGCAATTTTCCGCCTATGCGACGCTCGCGCTCGGTTCCGCGCTCGCCGCTTTTATGTACCCGCACACGATGACCGGCGTGCTGAGCGCAAGCAGCGCCGATACCGTAAAAAAGAATGCGGTATTTTTACCCGCATATACGCTATTACTTGGCCTCATTGCGCTGCTTGGGTTTATGGCGATTGCCGCAGGCATTCAACCTGAAGCGAGTTCAGACGTTGTGCCAGCGTTGATCAAGCAGCTCTTCCCTTCCTGGTTCCTGGGCTTTTCCGCCGCCGCGATAGCGATTAGCGCGCTTGTGCCAGCGGCGGTGATGTCGATTGGCGCGGCCAATCTGTTTACGCGCAACCTATACAAACCCTTTAGGGGCCAGAATTTTACGCCGGCGCACGAGACGAAAAATGCAAAACTAGCATCGTTGCTGGTCAAATTTGGTGCATTGACGTTCATTCTCTTTCTACCTACCGAATATGCGATTGATTTGCAATTGCTCGGCGGCATTTGGATTTTGCAGATTTTTCCAGCGATTGTTTTTACGCTCTATACGCGCCGTCTGAAATTGCCCGCGCTTTTTACCGGCTGGTTGGCCGGACTCGTCTCAGGAACGGCGTTAAGCGCGGCGCAAGGCTTAAAGCCTGTGGTTACGCTGAATTTCGGCGGCGGGCATTATCCTGTATATATTGGATTAATCGGGTTCCTGATTAATATCGCTGTAACGTTTATGCTTTCCGCCGTGTTACCGCGCAATGTTCATATGCAGACACGGCTTCTTGAGCCAGCTGACGCGCGCGCGCGTCAGCGGTGAATACCTCTTCCAGCGTGCGCGCCGCGCCCGGCTCAAAGCGTTCAAGCACCCGCTCAATCACCGCAGTAATCGCTGTGAAGCGCGTACGACCGCGTAAAAAAGCATCCACCGCGATTTCATTGGCCGCATTGAGCACCGTGCTCGCCGCACCGCCTTGCTGCAAGGCGTTAAACGCAAGATTCAGCGCTGGGAACCGCACCGGATCGAGGCGCTCGAAATTCAGTGCGGCAATGCTCGTCAAATCAAGCTTTGCGACGCCTGAAGGAATACGTTGCGGCCAGGCCAGCGCATGCGCAATCGGCGTGCGCATATCCGGATAACCCAGCTGCGCCAGCATCGAGCCGTCCGCATAATGGACCATGGAGTGAACAATACTCTGCGGATGGATCAGCACTTCAATGCAGTGCGCCGGCATATTGAACAGCCAATGCGCTTCAATCACTTCAAGCGCTTTATTCATCATCGTCGCCGAGTCCACCGAGACTTTACGGCCCATCGGCCAATTGGGATGCGCGCAGGCTTCAGCAGGCGTGACATCCGCGAGCGATGCGGCATCGCGCGTGCGGAATGGGCCGCCGGATGCGGTCAGAATAATTTGATCCGCTGCCCCGTGCGATGCTAAGCATTGATAAATCGCGTTGTGTTCGCTATCAATCGGCAACAATGTCGCTTGATGACGATGAACCGTTTCCATCAGCAGCGCGCCGGACATCACGAGCGCCTCCTTGTTGGCAAGCAGAATCCGTTTGCCGGCGCGCGCCGCCGCGAGCGTGGGCGCAAGTCCCGCCGCGCCGACGATCGCCGCGACAACCGTATCGCAATTGGAATCGGCGGCGAGGGCGGCGAGCGCGGCCTCGCCATAAAGCACTTGAGTGCGAAGGCCGGCGCATGCCAGTCTCGTTTTAAGTTGGGAAGCGTTGGCGGCACTGCCGATGGCCGCATATTCAGGGGCAAATTGCAGACATTGCTCGGCCAATAAGTTCAGATTGCGGTGCGCGCAGAGTGCGAAAACAGAAAACCGTTCTGGATGGCGCGCGACGACATCCAAGGTGCTGATCCCGATCGAGCCGGTCGAACCCAGTAGGGTTAAGCGTTGCAGCATTGGATGCGTATTATGTTCCGTGGATCAGTAACATGGCGAACGGCAATACGGGCAGCAGCGCGTCGATGCGGTCCAGCACGCCGCCATGACCGGGCAATAATGCGCTTGAGTCTTTGACGCCTGCTTGGCGCTTCAGCAGCGATTCAAACAAGTCTCCTATCACACTTAGAATCATCAGCGCAAACAGTGCGATACCCGCGCCCAATCCGCCAAAGCGTTGGGCGGCGCCGGTCAGTAGTGCAGTTTCAAAGTCCTGCAATGCAAAAGCAGCGGTCAACGCAAACAGCATTCCCCCAAGCGCGCCCTCCCAGCTTTTTCCAGGACTGATCGAAGGCGCCAGTTTGTGCTTGCCAAACCGCTTTCCTGCCATATACGCGCCGCTATCCGCAGCCCACACAAATAACAGGATTGAGAATGCAAATAATGGACTGAACGCGCGCGCATCTAATAATGCATATCCGCTCGCAATCAGAATCAACGGGCCGGCCGCAAGTAAGAATGTGCGCCATAGGCGGTCATGCTTAGGAGGAAAAATAAGGGCTAAGGGCGCGATGCCAAGCCAGAAAACAGCGGCAGTTAAATATAAAACGTGCGCGGCGTTCTGCTCTAAATTGAGCAATAAGATAAAGATAAGGCCAACACTGAGCGCATAACTCACACAGTGTTTATTTTCTAGCTTGAGCAACCGCGCCCATTCCCATCCAGCACACCCCATGATCCCTACAATTAAAAAACTAAACAGGGCGGGCGGCGCAAAAAAGAGCGCGGGTATAAATACGATGAATAGCGTGCTGCCAGTGATCAGACGTGTTTTGAACATCATGCCTGCAGGAAGAACTAGAGCGCTTTGGCGGAATATGCAGGAGACTCAAGTTGCGCACTGATTAAACCGAAGCGGCGTTCGCGGCCTCGGTACCAGTCGAGCGCGCGCTCAAACGCTTCAGCGTTGAAATCCGGCCAGAAAGTATCCGCAAAATAAAGTTCGGTATAAGCCAGTTGCCATAACAGGAAATTACTGATGCGTTGCTCGCCGCCCGTTCGGATCAACAGGTCCGGTTCAGGCGCGTAAGCGATAGCTAAATGTTTCGCAATATCCGCTTCGCCGAGCGGGATTAGGCGGCCTGCTTTGAGCGCAGCGCACGCGCATCTGCGCGCGGCTTGGAGGATGTCCCAGCGTCCGCCGTAATTAACGGCAACCGTAAGCGTCATACGTGTGTTGTGGGCTGTTTTTGCCTCGGCGCGTTGCACTTGGCGCTGAAGCGGCGGCTCGAACCGCGTTAAATCGCCGATGACGCGCAATCGAATCCCATTGTCCTGCATATTGCCGATTTCGCGTTCGAGCGTATGGGTGAACAGGCGCATCAAAAACGCCACTTCTTCTTTGGGACGGCGCCAGTTTTCGGAACTGAATGCGAATAAGGTGAGATAGCCAATGCCGCGCTCGGCGCACGCTCTGGCGATAACCCGCACGACTTCAACGCCTTTGCGATGACCTGCAACGCGCGGTAAGCCCCGTTGTATGGCCCACCGTCCATTGCCATCCATCACGATGGCGATATGCTGCGGGATATCCGTAGTATCAGGCGCAGGCGCGGAAGCGGGAAGGTCGGTCATTGCGTTCCAGATAAATCCCCATCGGGGAGAAGCATGTGATTTGCATACAAGCGCAGAGGCGCTATGCTGAACGGATTCAGACCGTCAGGATTTCTTTTTCTTTTTCATGCGCCAAGGCGTCAATTCTGGCGATAAATGCATTGGTCAGCTTCTGCACTTCTTCCTGTTCACGGCGCTCGCTGTCTTCCGAGATTTCCTTATCTTTAAGCCGTTTTTTCAATTGCTCATTCGCGTCCCGACGCAGCGCGCGCACGGCGATTTTGGCGGTTTCCCCTTCATGTTTGACGACCTTGACCAACGCGCGGCGGCGCTCTTCGGTCAGAGGGGGCATTGGCACGCGCAGAAAATCGCCCTGGCTAGAAGGATTCAGGCCAAGGTCAGACTCGCGAATCGCTTTCTCAATGACTGGCATGATTTTCCTATCCCACGGCGTAACGCCAATCGTGCGCGCATCGATCAGCGTCAGATTGGCCGCCTGAGAAATCGGCACGCGCGCGCCGTAATAGTCCACCTGAATATGATCGAGCAAACCTGTATGCGCGCGCCCAGTGCGTATTTTCGCCAGCGCCGCGTTCAATATTTCCATCGACCGCTGCATTTTCTGCTCGATGTTTTTGCGCAGATGCGTTAAATCCATTTAAAGCTCCAGACCCTATACATGCACAAGCGTCCCTTCATCTTCCCCGACCATAATCCGCTTTAAGGCGCCCGCCTTGTTAATGGAAAACACGCGTAACGGCAACTTCTGATCTCGGCACAATGCGAATGCAGTGGTGTCCATCACTTGCAGATTACGCCGAATCGCTTCATCGAAACGGATCGTTGCATAGCGGGACGCGGTTGGCACATGGTGCGGATCTTCAGAATACACGCCATCTACGCGCGTTGCCTTTAAAACGGCTTCCGCGCCGATTTCAGCGCCGCGCAGCGCGSCCGCCGTATCGGTCGTGAAAAACGGGTTGCCGGTGCCGGCGGCGAAAATAACGACTTTGCCCGCTTCAAGATGGTGAATCGCGCGCGGACGAATATACGGTTCGACCACTTGATCCATCCGCAACGCCGATTGCACGCGCGCTTCAATGCCCGCATGGCGCATCGCATCTTGCAGTGCGAGCGCATTCATCATTGTGCCGAGCATCCCCATATAATCCGCGGTGGCGCGATCCATGCCGGCCGCGCCACCCGCCACGCCCCGAAAAATATTACCGCCGCCGATCACGATGGCAAGCTGCGTACCGAGCTGAACCACTTCCGCAATATCTCCTACGATGTGCTCAATCGTTGCGCGGTTAATGCCGAAGGCATCATCGCCCATCAACGCTTCGCCGGATAGTTTCAACAGAACTCGTTTGTAAATGGGAACAAGCATGGAGTGTGTTCCGGCTATCGAGCGGCGGCGACTTGCGCAGCGACTTCAGCGGCGAAATCGTGCGGCTGTTTTTCGATCCCTTCCCCGACCACATACAAGGTGAAGCGGTTGACTGAAGTATGCGCGGCATCCAGCATCTGCTGAACTGTTTGCTTGTCATTTTTGACGAATGGCTGGTCAAGGAGAACACTCTCTTTCAGATATTTTTGTACGCTGCCTTCGACCATTTTTTCGATAATCGCCGCCGGTTTATTCAAGCTAGCCGCCTTTTGTCGGGCGATGCTGCGTTCTTTTGCAATCCGTTCGGCAGGCACATCGGCGGCGGATAAAGCGATCGGCTTCATCGCCGCAATATGCATGGCGACATCTTTTCCAACCGATTCATCCGGCCCTTCATACTCAACCAATACGCCAATGCGCGCGCCGTGCAGATAGCACGCCAAACGATGCGTGGTTTGAATCCGCTGAAAGCGGCGAATGGTCAAGTTTTCACCGATTTTTCCGATTAAATGAGTGCGTACCTGATCCACCGTCTCGCTGGATGAAGCATTGCTGAACGGAAGCTGCAATAGATCCGCCACGCTGGAAGGCGCCCGCTGTACGGTCAATTCAGCCACTTGATGTGCGAAATCCATCAAGTCGGCGTTTTTAGCCACGAAGTCCGTTTCACAGTTCAGTTCAGCAAGCGCGCCGGCCTTGCCATCGATATGCGCAGCGATTATTCCTTCAGCGGTCACGCGCGCCGCTGCCTTGCCCGCTTTGTGGCCCAGCCTGATGCGCAGCAGTTCTTCGGCGCGTTCGAGATCCCCTCCAGCTTCAGTCAACGCTTTTTTGCATTCCATCATGGGCGCATCCGTTTTCGCGCGCAGTTGTGCGACCCGGCGCGCGGTAATCTCTGCCATTGTGTTCTCCATATTCTAAAACCTGCCTGAGCGCCTGTTATTTAATCTTCTTCTTGAATTTCGACAAACTCCTCGCCGGATGCATCCGTGCCATCCATCGCTTCGCGCGCGGACTCGACGACTTCTTTGGTTGCGTCTGCACGGCCTTCAAGGATTGCATCCGCCATGCCGCGGATATACAACGCAGCGGCTTTGCTTGAATCGTCGTTGCCTGGAATGACGTAATCAACGCCATCCGGAGAATGATTCGTGTCCACGACGGCAATGACTGGAAGATCTAGTTTCTTTGCTTCAGCCAAAGCAATCCGGTGATAACCCACATCGACAATGAACAAGGCGTCTGGAATGCCATTCATGTTTTTTACACCGCCGATTGATTTTTCCAACTTTTCCAAGCGGCGCTCAAACATCAGCGCTTCCTTTTTACTCATATTTTCAAGCGCGCCGGATGCAGCGATATGCTCCATTTCTTTCAGTTTTTTGATCGATGCTTTCAGTGTTTTGAAATTCGTCAACATGCCGCCTAGCCAGTGAATATTGACATACGGCATACCGGCGCGCATGGCTTCCGAAGCGATGGTTTCGCGCGCGCCGCGCTTGGTGCCGACAAACAGAATCGTGCCGCGGCTCGATGCCACACGCCGCGCATAGTGCAGCGCCTCGCGATACATCGGCAGCGTTTTTTCGAGATTGATAATATGGATTTTGTTGCGATAGCCGAAGATGTAAGGGGCCATTTTTGGATTCCAAAAGCGCGTCTGGTGTCCGAAATGGACGCCCGCTTCCAGCATTTCCCGCATCGTGACAGACATGAAGATTCTCCCCAAGGGTTAGGACTGTGGACCGGCTGCGACACTTGCCTAGAACCTGTCCACAAATCTACTGCGCAGGCGCCATGCTGCGTCGGGCGGTGCTCGGAATGCTCACATATTGCAATATGCTCCGCTTCCTGTGCTGCGCCGCGCAGGGTGGAGCAGGTTCCATTGCGAAGCAATGGATGCGACCCCGGAGCGGCGCATTGCCCCCCGCTGCAGCGCGGCTTGTTGCCCGCCTTCACGGCCCGATCCCGCTGACGCGGGTCCCTCGGGCAGCGTTCCGGCGGGCCCTCCTTGCCTGGTGCCCGCTCGCTACGATTTGTGGACAGGTTCTTGGAACCTTTTATATTGCACCGCAAGCACCCTGGATGCGCCGGTTCGGTATTCATGCTTCGTTGGAATTCAGAACAAAGTTTTTATTTGAATACTCAACTTAAGCAGGCTGGAATTCTAACACTGGCGCATCTAAAGCCCGTCAAAAGACAATCACGACACTGCCTTCTGGCACCTGTGACGGGAGCGCGTTGGTCTGCTTAGAGGGATGAGGACCGACCAGGATGCCGTGCTGGTTGATCCCAATGCGGACTGCATCATCCGTCGATTTCGACAAATATCCAATCAATCCAGGCGGCGCAGCAGTGTGGTAGACATAGACCCGGCCAGATGCGAGCACATGCCCCAGAGGCCCGCTTTTTAAAAACCAAGTCGGCAAGGCAAGTTCAGATTCATCGACATGGCCATTTAAGTCCGGGTGCGCGCGGGCGTACTGCTGCACGGCATTCAAATAGATGCGCATCCGGCCGCCCGTAATCGCCGCTTCCGCATCGCCCCGTTCATTGGCGGCTTGTTGCTGAATACGCACTGTATATCCGCTCAGACACATCAGCAGCATCATCAGCGGGATCAACATCCACATTTCTGAGCCCCGTCCAAAAACTTACTGTGCGGGCGTATCTGTCCCTGAATCAACAACGCGCAGCGTGCGCTGGTTTTTTGAAAGTAAAAAGTCCAGCTCCGGCGTGCGGTCGGCAATCCATTGCAGCGCATCCGGAAAAGAACCGGCATACGTGGCTGGATGAACCGGTTGATCGGTGCGGGAGGCGCGCCATTCCAGCTTCTGATAGCCCGCTTGGCTCACCCAGCGCTTCATATTGTCACGCAGAGATTGGCTTTCCGTCAGCGTCCAGGTATGCGGCGGTAGAGCGCGTCCTGTCAGAGGCGGTTCAGTGGCGCGCGCATTGGCATCCAAAGGAGAGGGATGTACAGCCGTTGCGATGGGGCGTATGGCAACCGGCGCGTCTTCATCAACATAAAACGCGGCCCGGGCTGCGTTGGCGCTGAACAACGCGATCATCAGGAGCAGAGATACGTGAGCAGGCATGGCGGATCTCTCTCATTCATTACACATCCATGGATTTCCTGAGATCAAAACCGATCCACAAACAACGCGCAATCTCCCAAACGGCTGACTGGACGCGGCGAGTCGCCGAAACTACTCTGGCGTGAAATCGCGTATCCAAGACATGCTTCCAATGGAGACTCTTTGTACTGCGCATCCGAATATCGCCGCTCAGCCTTCCACGCTGCAACAACGCGCGCAGCAGCGTAAGTTGGAAGGATTGCGGCGTGATTTCGGACCGTTTTGTCTGCAATTGCTCGATGCGTCGGATGTGATCGAATTAATGCTCAATCCGGATGGGCGCGTCTGGGTTGATCTCTTAAGCGCCGGAATGAAAGACACGGGTTATCGAATGCCGCGCGCGCAGGCCGAGAAACTGCTCGGCGACCTGGCCGCGATGCTGGACACAGAACTGACCCGTGAAAAACCGATTTTGGAAGGAGAACTTCCGCTCGATGGCAGCCGCTTTGAGGGCTTGATTCCGCCCGTGGTGGCACAGCCTATTTTTTCGATTCGGAAAAGGGCGGCGCTGGTGTTTACCCTGGAAGACTACGAACAGCAAGGCATTCTGACCCGTTTGGAAGACCGGCTCAATCAACGCCGCTGCGCATTACCTGGTTTTGCCGATTCGGCGCGCGGAAAATCTCATGCCGATGTGATTCGGCGCGCGGTGCAACAGCGCAAAAACATTCTGGTGATTGGCTCAACGGGTTCGGGCAAAACCACCCTTGTCAACGCTATTTTGCACGCGATCTGCCAGTTAACGCCTCAGCATCGGATCATTCTGATCGAAGACACGGGCGAGATTCAATGCACGGCGGAGAACGCTGTTGCACTGCGCGCCTATCCGGGCGATGCGCGGCGCGATCTCGCATCGCTGCTTAGAGCGACGATGCGCTTGCGTCCGGATCGGATTGTGGTGGGAGAAGTGCGCGATGGCGCTGCGTTGGCGTTGCTGAAGATGTGGAATACCGGGCATCCAGGCGGACTGGCGACGATTCACGCCAATGATTGCGAACATGGATTAGTGCGCATGCAACAACTGATCGACGAAAACGCGGGCGTCACTGCGAATCCGCACGTGATTGCGCACTCGATTGATCTATGCATTTTTATTGAGAAGGAAGCCTCCATCGCGGCCGGCAGAAAAGTAAAGCAAGTCGCGCTCGTCGAGCGATATGACGAAACGCGCCGGAAATATGTGGTTCGACACATTTAATAGTTTTTGTCATCTTAATTCTTTCGGAGAAAACACCATGCATATCCAGTCACGGTTCAATACGGCGTGCTCCGCCATTGGCCATTCATGCGCGCAGATGCGAGGTATTTTCAGGAAAGCCGCGCGCTGCGTCAAAAAGCGCAGCAGTATCCTATGGGCGCGGATCTGGAGCGTCCTGTTATTCAGCCTGTATGCGGGGTTGACGATTGCGAAAGCTGAAGAGCAAGGCGCTGGGAATGCGCCATGGGAATCCATGTTATGCAATATAGCGGACTGGTTCACAGGCCCGACGCCGATGGCGGTCGGCACGATTGCATTCGGCGTTGCCGGCGCCAGCTTTGTCTTCGGTGAAGAATTAACCGGAATTTTAAGAAGAACCGTCAATATCACGATGGGAATTTGTTTGTCGGTGGGCGGCGCGACATTGCTCGGCTGGATGGCCGGACAAATGGACGTAGCGGGGTGCAAAGTCTGAGCAGCAATGCGCGAGAACCCGCTGAATCCATCCGCAGCGGCCGCCATTCACGCTTCAGGCGTGCGTCCGCTGACTTTTATGGGCGGTGAGCGCGCGCCCGTTTTAGGCGGATTGTTCTTCTGCCTCTATTGCGCTTTTTTTATTTCACTGCGCTATCGCATCTGGATCGGCGCGCCCGCCGGCGCAGCCCTATGGATGGGGTGGCTGGCCGCTTCGCGCGCGATGGGAAAAGCAGACCCGCAGATGTGGCGAATATTGCGGCGTCACCGGACCTATCGAGCGTTTTATCCAGCCCGCGGCCGGCTGAACGCCCCGTATCCTGCCTATAAAGACTTTAAATGAACGGTTTCTGGTTCACGCTGGCGCTGGGGATGGGCGGCGCGGTTGGATATGCGCTCGCGGCAGGCCGTCCCGGCATGCGCAAGGAATACCGCGATGAAGCGCAAGGCTTAGCTGACCTGTTACGGTATGCAAGGCCCATTGAGCCAGGGATTCTGCTCGGTAAAGGCGGTGAACTGATCGCCGGATTTTTCTATCGCGGCACAGATACCGAGTCGGCCAGTCATGGCAAGCTGGAAGCGATTGCCGCGCGGCTCAACGATATTTTGCGTCAGTTCGGTTCGGGCTGGATGCTGCATATCGATGCGAATCGCATCCCGGTGCTGGATGAATCTGAGCCAGGCGAATTTCCATCGGCCATTGCGAAACTGATGGACCTGGAACGCGCGCGCCAATATAACCAAGAAGGCGCGCATTTTGAAAGCCGCTATGCGCTCATTCTGACGTATTTGCCGCCGTTGCAGCTCCACAGTAAAGCCAACGCTTTGATGTTTGACAAAAACGCGGGATTGGAAACGCGCACCGCCGCACTGCGGGATCAAATCGTCGCCCGCTTCAAAGATCAACTCAGCCAATGCGCGGCGCAGTTCAGCGCCCTTTTTGACGGATTTACACGGATGGGCGAACAGTCAATGGTCGATCCTGCCGACGGCTCGACCGTTGTCATTGACTCTCTGGCGAGCTATTTGCATTACTGCGTCACCGGCATCGTGCAACCGATCGCCAAACCTGCGGCGGGCGGGTTCTACGACACATTGATCGGCAGCCAAGACTTTGTAGGCGGCAATACGCCGCGGATCGGGCGCAAGCATATCCGGCCGATTGCGATTGAAGGATTTCCGGCAGCCAGTACGCCGGCCATGTTGGCGGCGTTGAATGAATGGCCGCTCTCGTATCGCTGGAGTACGCGCTTTATTTTTATGGACGCGGAAGAGGGCAAAAGCGCGCTGGCCAAATTGCGCAAAAAATGGCGCCAGAAAGTACGCGGCCTCCACGATCAAGCGTTCGGTACAACGCGCGGCCCGCTGGATCAAGACGCGCTCGCGATGGAAGCCGATGCGCAAACCGCCATGTCCGAAGCGGGCGCCGGCTTGGTGCGCTATGGTCATTACACGAGCGCGATTGTGCTGATGGATGAAGATGAAGCGCGCTTAAAACAGAACGTCGAAGACGTGATCGCGGCGATCCGCGCGCTGGGCTTTGCAGCGCGTCTCGAAGATTTAAACGCGGTGGAAGCGTTTTTGGGGACATTGCCCGGACACGGTTATGAGAATGTGCGCCGGCCGATTCTGCATACGCTGAACCTGGCGCATCTGCTCCCGACCACTGCGATTTGGCCGGGGCTGGCCTACAACCCCTGTCCTTTTTATCCCTCTGATAGCCCGCCGTTGCTGCTCGCGAAAACCATCGGACATACGCCGTTTCGCTTCAATTTGCATATTGACGACGTGGGCCACACCTTGATGATGGGCCCGACCGGCGCTGGAAAATCGACCCATCTCGCATTGATCGAAGCATCGTTTCTGCGTTACCCGCGCGCCAGAATCCGCAAATTTGATAAAGGCTATTCATCGTTTGTGCTGTGTCATGCGTTGGGCGGCGTGTATTACGACATCGGCAATATCGATGGCGCAGGGATGGGCTTTTGCCCGCTGCGGCGCGTCGATCAACCGATGGAGCGCCTGTGGGCGGAAGATTATCTTGAGACATTACTGACTTTACAGGGTTTCAAGGTGCTGCCCGCGCACCGGAATATCGTGCGGCATGCCTTGCGCGTGTTGGGCGAAGGCGAAGCGGACCGCCGTTCGATGACCGAATTCGTCCAGCAAGTGCAAGACACTGCACTCCGGCAAGCGCTGGAGCCGTATACGCTCACCGGCGGCAATCCCATCCTGGATGATATCGATGATCGATGCACGCTCGATGCGCCATACTTGATCTTCGAGATGGAACCTCTGATGGAGATGGGCGAAAAATACGCAACGCCGGTTCTGCTGTATCTGTTCCGTTGTATCGAACGCAATCTGGACGGCGCGCCGACGTTATTGGTTCTGGATGAAGCCTGGTTGATGCTCAGACATCCGATCTTCCAAGAAAAAATCCGCGCTTGGCTCAAAGTGCTGCGTAAAGCCAATTGCGCGGTGGTGTTTGCGACCCAGTCGATTTCTGACGTTGAGACAAGCGCGTTACGAGATGTGATCTTCGAGAGTTGTCCAACCAAAATTCTGCTCGCCAATCCTGAAGTCAATGGCAACGAAGACTGCGCTGAACACTACCGCGCGCTGGGTTTGAACCCGCGTCAGATTGATTTGATCGGGCATATGGTGAAAAAACGGGACTATTACTACCTATCGCCGCTCGGACGCCGCAAATACCAGCTTGGCCTTGGGCCGTTATGTCTGGCGTTCACAGGCATATCGGGCAAGGACGATATCGCGCGGGCGCGGCGATTGATCCAACGCCACGGCCCGCGTTGGACGGTTGAGTGGCTCAAGCATTGCAATCAACATGAAGAATGGGGCAAGGGCCGTTTGACGGAATGGATTGAGGCGCTGGAATGCGCTGATCTAAAAAATTGATCGAACGGCCTAATCGCACAACGCGCAGCATCAAAATAGACTGGGTCATATTCATATGTTCATATGCGCTATTCGTTCTTAACGGCTGATCAAAATGTGTGTGATGCAATGCTTTAGATATGCATTCGTTTTGTTTGCGTTACTTGTATTACAGACCAGTCACGCGAGCATTTTTGCTACCGAGCCCACCCAGATTCTGAACAATATTGAATTGGTGGCGTCCTACGCTGAACAGGCCGAGCAAACGCTGGCGCAGATCAACCAATACCAGCTGATGCTGCGCAATTTGATGCGGATCACGCCGGATGCGCTCCTTGCCAAAGCCGCGCAACAATTATGGCGCGACCATGAAATGGCGGCAGCGTTCAAAAATTTGCGCACGCTGATCAAAGCGGGGCAGAAACTTGAAATGACCGCCCAAAATACAAGGCGACTCTTTCGAGATTTGCATCCAGGCTATGGTTCCATATTCGACTTCAAGCATGCCTATCAAAACGGATCGGACAATACTTTAAATGCGCTTGAGCGCGCGCTCACTGTGACAGGTGCGCAGGCGCAGCGTTTCGAAAATGAAGCCCAATTGGTCAGCCGCTTGCAAACGCGCTCGCAAACGGCGCACGGGCAAATGCAAGCGCTGCAGGCGGGAAATGAGATTGGCGTGGCATTGCTCGGCCAAATGCAGCAGTTACGTCAATTACAAATGGCGCAATTGCAAGCGCACGCGCACTTTATCGCCGCGCAGCAAGACGCCTCCGACGCGCAGCATCAGGGTGCCGAGCGGATCTTCGGCGAAATACACAGTCCGCGCCTGGTGCCGTTGCATTCCACGGCGCCGCGCGCGGCGCTGCGTGAATGAGCGCATGATGCAGCTCGATTCTGCAGGGCGGAGGGCGCATCACCTCACGGTCTGGTTGACGTTCGTCAGCGCGCCATGCATCGCGTATGCGCAGGAACGTTTTTCGTTTCTGGATGCAGTCAATACCCGCTTTGGTTCTTTGCAGCAGAGCTGGTATGCCGTCATCAGCATCTACGCCCAACGCTTATTTTGGGGATTGGCGGCGATTGATTTCGGATGGACTGCGCTGATGCTGATCCTCGATCAAAATGAAATCCTGGAGTTTTTCAGTGTGTTGGTGCGCAAAATCATCACGCTGGGATTCTTTTTCGGATTGCTCAAGATGGCGGGCGTTTGGATCCCGAACATCATCGATTCCTTGCGAGGCATCGGCGCAACCGCAGGCGCAGTGCCGGCAAACACCACCCCGGATGGCGTGGTCAACGAAGGCTATGAGCTGGCGCTCGGCGCTTTTCAGGCGATGCGTGAATTGGGTGTGCTCGAGGTGATTGCGGTCGTTTTCCCGGTGGTGATGCTCTCAGTGCTGATCTTTCTTTCCTTTTTACTGATTGCGGCGCAATTGCTGGCGACGCAAATTGAATCGTATCTATGCATCGGCGCGGGCGTGATTCTGCTCGGCTTCGGCGGCGCGCGCTGGACTGAGGATATCGCTGCAGCCTATCTGCGCTATGCCCTTGTGGTCGGCCTTAAGCTGATGATGTTGTACCTGATGATCGGCGCCGGTCAGACATTGTTCGATGGACTCAAGCTGGACTCCAATCATCTGATCCACAGTTGCCTGGCGGTTGCAGGCAGCGCGCTGGTGTATGCCTATCTGACGACCCAAGTCCCCTCCATGGTGCGCGCCATGCTGCTAGACACGTCGAGCCTGTTTGGAGAAGGAGTCTCGCGCGCCGTGCTCAGAGCCACAGCGGCCATTGCGTCGGTAACCGGGGCTGCTGCAAGGGCAGGCGCGAAAGCACTCTATCGCAGGTATGTGTCTGAGACTTCTGTAGAGCATGAATTGACACGGGCGGTGCATACTGAGCGATATTTAGAAAACCGATCTGAATTGCGCCGCGCGCATGATCCACAGGCGGGGGCTCAAACTGATGCAAATCTGGACGGTTTAGGGTTGCCGCATCCGGCTCTAGGCAGTGCAGGACGCCGCGCGAAAAAACGCCGCATGCATCGAGCGCCTGTCACCGATCAGGGATTGACAGAAATATCATCTGAACGGCACTCGACACCGCACAGAAATCCTTAAAGTTGATTTCTCTATCCGACATGCTCAACGACATGCTCAATTGGAAAAAATGGCTTGTGTCTCGGGKTTTTGTCCGGAAAGAAGCCGCATCAGATACAGAAAGCAAGCCGCAGCGCCGGAAGATGCCGCGCGCTCCTTTTTTGCGCGCCCATCACGGAACGCAGGACGACCGTTATATGAATTTGTCGATTGCAACGCGCAACTGGCAGCTGGCTTGGCAGATCACGGCGGCCATTCTCGCGGTGTCGGTCGCGTTCAACGGCTATTACATGATGTCAAGCAAATTTGTGCCCTATGTGATTGCGGTTGACAAATTGGGCGCGGTGATTTCGGTTGGGCCCGCGAATCGGGCGCATCCAATCGACGACGCACGCGTCATCCGCGAGCAAATGATCCGCTGGGTCGAATATGCGCGCTTGGTTGTGGCGGATCCAGAGGCGCAAAAACGTTTTCTGCACTGGGTCTATGCGCGGGTGCAGAGCGAGAGCGCCGCGAAACGCGCGCTGGATCGTTTTGTATATCAACGCAAGCCCTTTGCAACGGCGGCGCAGCATACGGTAGATGCGCATGTCACGCTGGCATTGCCCGTCTCAAAGCACAGTTATCAGGTGGAGTGGACTGAAACCGTGCATGCGCCGAATGGCGATCTGATTCGCACAGAACGGTGGAAGGGACTGTTCAGCTATCGCATCGCGTCACTCGATACCGACGACGCCATTCGCGCCAACGGCGCGGGGTTTTTCATTACCCAATTCAACTGGTCGAGGGTTCTGGACTGAATATGAAGAGATGGATGCAACATCTGCGCATAGCGGTATGGATCTGCCTTGCCGTGAACGCGCCTGCGCGGGCGGATCGCCAGCGGTACCTAACGCAGCGGGATGCGATCGCTGCGCAGGCCGAAGCATGGCGGCAAAATGGGACCGCAAAGCCGATCTTGTCGGACGATGGACGCATTCTCTATCCCTATGGTCAAACGATGCCGAAATTGATCTGTACGCTGCTGCGCGCCTGCGATATTCAGCTCGAACCCGGCGAGCGGTTGACGGGCAAACCGGTCGCAGGCGATACCGTGCGTTGGCTGATGAGCAAACAGATTTCAGGCGCCGGAGCGCAGGCGGTCACGCATATCATTGTCAAACCGACCGATGTGAATATCGAAACCAATCTGATTATTACGACCGACCGACGCACGTATCAAATTGCGCTCTATTCCAGTCCAAATAAGAAGCGTTATCTGCACGCAATCGGTTGGTACTATCCGGAAGACATCGCGCAGCAATGGGACGAGTCGGCCAGCCTCGAGGCTGAACGGCAACGCGCGCAGGAACATTTGGTTGCAGCCACATTATCCGCTGGCTCAATCGAAAAACTCGATTTTTCCTATGCGATCGACGGCGATGCAAAAGCGCGCTTCACGCCGGTGCGCGTCTATAACAATGGCGAGAAAGTCTATATCCAACTGCCCGAAGCGGTTAAAACCGGCGAGGCGCCTGTACTGTTCTTATTGGGCGCGGACGGACGGCCTCAAATTGCCAATTACCGGGTCAAAACGCCGACTTTGTATGAAGTGGACAAATTATTCGAGCGCGCCGTTCTTGTGGTTGGCGCGGGCGGAGAAGAACAGAAAGTCACCATCCGCTGGACAAGGAATGAACATGCTTTCCGCTGGCCTTGGTCGCGCAGGTTCTAAGTATGAGCCGCTCTTCCGATACAACCCACCCGATCCAGATGAAAGGCGCGCTCACAGGCGTCACGCGGCTCTCGTCTAAAGCGAAGTGCGCGATCTTGTTACTGGGCTTGATGGTTCTTGGATTCATCGTTTTTTCAATGGCGAGCATGGATCAAAATACAGTTTCAGTCCATTCAAACCACGCGAACGATGCAGATCGTTCAGAAAGAAAGGCGGTTCAACCGGCGAAGCCCGCGTTTGAAAAAATGTTTGGGCATACATCCTCCGGAAAACGTCCGGCAACGCAAGAAGCGCCCTCTTTAACGGCTTTATCTAATGCTTTGCAACAGGAGCAGCGTCTAATGGCGCCGCTGCCGCCCGGTTTAGTGCTGGAGGAGCCGCCAGGCGCGCGCAGTCACGCGCGTCAAAAAGAAGATCAGCGCCAGCAAAGCGCAATTCGAGCGGGTTTGGAAATGCGTGGAGGAGAGAAAAGTGTGCCTATTCCGAGCGTCGACCGCCGGCACGAATTTCCCGATCTAGATCAGCTAAGACGCGTGCAATCGGACCGGATTACTTCAGCACTCGGCGCTGCCGCGCAGGCGGCGCGCGCCGTTCAGCATCCACCCAATCGGTTGGATGCTGCCTCCGTATTGCAAGAGACAGATCCCAATTGGCAGCGCCGCAAAGAACAGTTTCTGCGCTCAGAGAGTGCGCTGCCGAAAACCTACTCTCTAAAAGCCCAAAAGCAGTGGCCTGTTTCGCCGTTCGAGATCAAGGCCGGATGGGTTATTCCCGCTGCGCTCGAATGCGGGCTGAATTCCGATCTGCCAGGACAAACATGCGCGCGTGTGACTGAAAATGTATATGACACCGCGACGGGTCGCATCGTGCTTATTCCACAGGGAACGAAGGTTATCGGCACCTATGACAGCCGGATTGCCTACGGACAACAGCGCATTCTGGTGGTTTGGCATCGGTTGATTTTTCCCGATGCGAGCAGCATCAGTTTGGACGGCATGCCAGGCGCGGACAAAGCGGGCCACGCGGGTTTTGACGCCGATGTGAACCGGCATACATTGCGCATTTTCGGCAACGCGCTGTTGATGGCCATATTCTCGGCCGGCATTGAACGCACGCAGCAACAAAATGTAGTGACGGACCGCGCGCTGAACGATGAGTTTCAAACCGTTTCGCAATCCCTAGGGCAACAGTTAGGGCATACCGGCACGGCGATGATCCGGCGCGGAATGAATGTCCAGCCGACCTTAACGCGGCCCTCAGGCTATACCTTCAATATCGTTGCGACGCGGGATATTGTGTTTCCAAGCGCGTATTATGCCCAGCCGATGCGGCTCAGGTAGAAGCCATTTGATGAAATGACGACTAGAAAATACTCTCAGCGCAGGACCGGAATGGAATAGATTCAATCAGGCAGAGACAAGATAAAGCACTGAATAGAATAAAACCGTGGTGCCGGGGACCGGACTCGAACCGGTAAGCCTTGACGGCGGCGGATTTTCTTCACACTTCGTTTTTCAACGCCAGCAGGGTTACTGTTGGTGCGCTGGACTATGCCTTCACCATAGCGTTTTTAAATACGCCACAGGGCCCTCCGTCTAGTCTCTACACCTTCTCTACTTATGTATATGTAGAACTTGGCTCGGCGTTGCCTCGGCGCAATTGCCAGGGGGTTCGCCGAATTTGAAGGGTTCTGCACTGACCGTTTCCAGTCAGGCACTCAAATCTTTAAGTCCGCTATGTTTACCCATTTCATCACCCCGGCAAGAATGACGAATTCTCGATAAGAAAGACACTGAGACTCTCGCAAACATTCTACCTGAAGTGTCATACGTGTCATACACATTGAAAAGGCCGATTCCGTCCTCAATTGGATGAGGTCTTAGAATCCGTCCATAAAAATAGAGTCCCCGATGAGAATCGATGCTTTTACGACCCAGTTCCAGAACGCGCTGGCCGATGCGCAGAGCATGGCCGTTCGACACGATCATCCGTATATCGAAGCGGCGCATGTGTTAACCGCGCTGCTGGCGGCGCCGGATAGCGCGGCGCGCGCGTTGCTGGCGCGTTCGGGCGTGCAAATCCCGACCCTGCAACGCACGCTCAATGAAATGCTCGACCGCATTCCGGCTGTGCAGGGCGGCGATAGCCAGGTGCAGATGGGTCGTGAACTGAGCGGACTTTTGAATCAAGCCGAAAAGGAAGCGCACAAAGCCGGCGACCGTTATATCGCGAGCGAAATGTTTCTATTGGCGCTTGCCGACGATAAAGGCGCAACCGGCCAATTGCTGCGTCAATGCGGTTTAACGCGCGCTGCGCTCGAAGCCGCGATTCGCGACGTGCGCGGCGGCGCGCCGGTGCATAGCCAAGATGCCGAGAATCAGCGTGAAGCACTGAAAAAATATACGGTCGATCTGACCGAACGCGCGCGCGCGGGCAAACTCGATCCGGTGATCGGCCGCGATGACGAAATCCGCCGCTCGATTCAAATCTTGCAACGCCGCACGAAAAACAATCCGGTTTTGATCGGCGCGCCGGGCGTGGGTAAAACGGCGATCGTCGAAGGGCTTGCGCAGCGCATTGTTAACGGCGAAGTGCCGGAGACGCTGAAGAATAAACGTGTGCTCGCGCTCGATATGGCGGCATTGCTGGCGGGCGCGAAATACCGCGGCGAGTTTGAAGAACGCCTGAAGGCGGTGCTGAACGAACTCGCGAAAGACGAAGGGCAGACCATCGTCTTTATCGACGAACTGCATACGATGGTCGGCGCGGGTAAAGCGGAAGGCGCCATCGACGCGGGCAATATGCTGAAGCCGGCGCTCGCACGCGGCGAGCTGCATTGCATCGGCGCAACCACGCTCGACGAGTACCGCAAATATATTGAAAAAGACGCCGCGCTGGAGCGGCGCTTCCAGAAGGTGCTCGTCGAAGAACCGTCGGTCGAAGCGACGATCGCCATTTTGCGCGGCTTGCAGGAAAAGTACGAAGTCCATCACGGCGTCGAGATTACCGATCCGGCGATTGTCGCCGCCGCCGAGCTTTCGCAGCGCTATATCACCGACCGTTTTCTGCCCGATAAAGCGATTGATTTGATCGACGAAGCCGCGTCGAGAATCAAAATGGAGATCGACTCGAAGCCGGAGGCGATGGACCGGCTCGAACGCCGGCTCATCCAACTCAAAATCGAGCGCGAAGCGGTCAAAAAAGAAAAAGATGAAGCGTCGCAAAAACGGCTGCAATTGATCGAAGAAGAAATTCAGCGGCTCGATAAGGCGTATGCCGATCTCGAAGAAATCTGGACCGCTGAAAAATCAGCGGTGCAGGGCAGCGCGCAGTTAAAAGAAGAAATCGACCGCACGCGCGCTGAAATTGTCCGGCTGCAACGCGAGGGCAAACTCGACAAGGTCGCTGAGCTGCAATATGGCAAGTTGCCTGAACTCGAAGCGCAGTTAAAGCGCGTCGCGCAAGCAGAAGCGGGCCGTGAGGCTCAACCTGAGGCGCGCCCGCGGCTGTTGCGCACGCAAGTCGGCACGGAAGAAATTGCCGAAGTTATCTCGCGTACAACCGGTATTCCGGTGGCGCGGATGATGCAAGGCGAACGCGAAAAGTTGATGCAGATCGAAACGAAACTGCACGAGCGCGTGGTTGGACAGGACGAAGCCATCGACGCGGTGGCCAATGCGATTCGCCGCTCGCGTGCTGGGTTAGCCGACCCGAACCGTCCGTACGGTTCTTTTCTGTTTCTCGGCCCGACCGGCGTTGGAAAAACGGAACTGTGCAAGGCGCTCGCCGCGTTTCTGTTCGATGACGAGACGCATCTGATCCGCATCGATATGAGCGAATTCAGCGAGAAGCATAGCGTCGCGCGTCTGATTGGCGCGCCGCCCGGCTACGTCGGCTATGAAGAAGGCGGTTATTTAACCGAGACCGTGCGCCGCACGCCGTATAGCGTGATTTTGCTTGACGAGATTGAAAAAGCGCACGCGGAGATTTTCAATGTGCTATTGCAAGTGCTTGACGATGGCCGGATGACCGACGGGCAAGGGCGCACGGTTGATTTCAAGAACACGGTGATTGTGATGACGTCGAACCTCGGCGCGCATCTGATTCAGTCAATGATCGGTGAATCGCGCGACGCGATGCGAGAAGCGGTATGGAACGAAGTCAAACACTATTTCAAGCCGGAGTTTTTAAACCGGATCGACGAAGTGGTGGTATTCGATGCGCTCGACCGTACAAATATCGAGTCGATTGCCCGTATTCAACTGGGACGTGTAATCGAGCGTTTAAGCAAACTCGATATGCAGCTCGAGATTTCGGATGCCGCGCTCGCGCAGATCGGCAGCGTTGGATATGACCCGTCATTCGGCGCGCGGCCGCTGAAGCGCGCGATTCAGCGGGAAATTGAAAACCCACTGTCAAAAGAAATCCTGGCGGGACATTTTGGACCGAAGGATCGGATACAGGTGGATTACCGGAAAGGAAAGTGGGTATTTGAACGAGAGACGGATTGAAAAGGGTTAGCTGTCATCATTTTTAGACAGCTACTCGACAGCGCTCTTGTCTCGCGCATGGTTTCTGCCGATAATCCACTCTCTCAAAAATGCGAGTAAAGTGCACTTGTCTGATAAGCCAAAGATTCAAAAACTAAATCGGCATTACTCATTCCATGGCCCAGGTGGTGAAATAGGTAGACGCAGAGGACTCAAAATCCTCCGCCGTAAGGCGTGCCGGTTCGAGTCCGGCCCTGGGCACCGCCAAAAATTTCGACCTATTCCGAGATCATCCGATATAAGGCTAGTTTTTTAATAAAATCATACAGAAAAAGGGGGCAGTCATGGTGGGTTGAAGTGGCGCGTCAAGGCGTGCGCCTCTCTGCGACGTTCGACACGAAGATAGAAGCTCAGATTTGGGCGGCTAAAACAGAATCAGAAATTCTTACGGGCAAACGCACTTCAGAAGGTGTCAGCCATAAAACCGTTTCGGCCGCTTTTAAACGATATGCCAATACGGTCAGCCCGACTCATCGGGGCGAACGATGGGAGCGCATACGGCTAAACGCCTTTGCGTGGTCAATGAAAAAGTTTATTGATTTACCCATCACTAAGGTTAAGCCAGAGCACATTGCGGATTGGCGGGATCGCCGACTCAAGGAAGTCTCGGTAGGCAGTGTGCTGCGTGAATTGGCGCTGTTATCCGCAGTATTTACCGTCGCGCGGCAAGGATGGCGCTGGCTGACGGAAAATCCGTGCCGTGATGTCAAATGCCCTTCTGCGCCTGCTCATCGAGATCGGCGTATTTCGGAAGATGAAATTAAGGCTGTTCTTGAAGCGCTCAGGGTTCAAGAAGATCAACGCTGTGAGATACTCAATCAGGAAGTGGCAGTCGCGTTTTTATTCGCGATTGAAACGGCCATGCGTGCCGGAGCAATACTCTCTTTAACACTTGACGCAGTTGCACTCAATGAGAGAGTGGCTCGGTTAGGACGCACTAAAAATGGGGATAAGCGAGATGTGCCTTTATCKCGSSGAGCCATAGAATTACTTAAGAAGTTACCTATTGCAGAAGACGGACGCTATTTCCGAGTGTCGCCTGCTTCTTTAGATGCCCTTTTCCGCAAAGCGACGCGACGAGCAAAGATAGAAAATCTTCATTTTCATGATACGCGGCACGAGGCGATTACGCGACTGGCGAGAAAGTTGGATGTGCTAGATTTAGCGCGTATGGTTGGACACCGCAATCCAAAGATGCTGATGGTTTATTACAATGCGACGGCCTGCGAAATTGCGCAACGGTTGGATTAAACAAATTTTCTAGGCCGCCCTACTTTGTGGGTCGCGAGACTGCGAGTCTGCTCCCCCCATTCTTTGACCTCTCGTGCAATCCAACGCCGTCCGCCTTCTGAAATCCGAACGGGTTTGGGAAAAGTTGCAGATTTATGGATAGCACGGCGCGCATGATCCTCGCTATATCTTAAATATTCAGCGACATCGCTTAATGTCCATAGCGCATCGTCTCCGAAACGATTTAAGCGCAATACGCTGACAAGTTCCCCAATTCGATCTATAAGTGTGTTTTCACTGTGCATTTGTCTATGCTTATTCTAAAAATGGGTCAAAAACTATAATAAGAATGGGTTCATCGCTGCCTTGTGATAGCGCGCTGACATAAGGAACGCATCACCCCGCCGAATACCGATCAACGAACCTGTGCGCGCAGTACCCGCGCTACGGTCAAGGTGATCGCTCCGCCAATGGGGTCGCGATCCCGGTACTCTTCAGACCTCATGGTTCGGTGCCTTTATTTGATCTGCAACGACTGACCATTGATCAGCCGCGCGCCGGGGACTTCCCGACCCGCTTTCAGCGCGTCTTTAATCGCTTTCTTATCGGGTGCGGGCGGCGGGGTGTTGAAATGCACCGAAAACTGATCCAGGGAATGCACTGAAAATTGACCCACCCCCAAAGAGGCCCAAAAGGGCTCAGGTTGTGGATAAGTTTATG
>LXRJ01000026.1 GCA_001684025.1 Candidatus Glomeribacter gigasporarum
AGCAGACCGAGTGCACTTGAAAAACAACTCGATCGGACAATGCCGGCAATTGCTTTAAATTCCCCTGCGCTCTAATTTACCACTGTCGGATCAAGTCTTAGCTATTACATGCCCAAATGACGCCAATTCTTCTTGTTCTCTTGTACTATGCGTCTGCGCTCGATCAAACTGGCCGGTTTTAAATCTTTCGTCGAACCCGCGCGTTTCCAAGTGCCGGGCCAGCGGGTTGGCATTGTCGGGCCAAATGGCTGCGGGAAATCAAATGTCATCGATGCGGTGCGTTGGGTACTCGGCGAATCGCGCGCGGCCGAATTGCGCGGCGAGTCGATGCAGGACGTGATTTTCAACGGCTCCAGCAGCCGCAAACCGGCCAACCGCGCCAGCGTCGAGCTCGTATTCGAGAACGACGGCAGCGGCACAGCGGGGCCGKGGAGCCAATACGCCGAGATTGCGGTGAAGCGCGTGCTCACGCGCGAGGGTGTGTCCGACTATTTCATCAATAACCAAAATGTACGCCGCCGCGATGTTCAGGATATTTTTCTGGGCACTGGTTTAGGGCCGCGCGCCTACGCGATCATCGGGCAAGGGATGATCGCGCGCATCATCGAAGCGAAGCCGGAAGAGCTGCGTATTTTTCTTGAAGAAGCAGCAGGGGTATCGAAATACAAAGCACGGCGGCGCGAAACGGAAAATCGCCTAGCCGATGCGCGTGAGAATTTAACCCGCGTCGAAGATATCCGGCGCGAACTCGGCGCGAATTTAGACAGACTGGAACAGCAAGCAGCGCGCGCGCAGCAATATCAGGCATTACGCACCGAGCACGACGAAACGCAACAGTTGCTTTGGCTCGTCCAGAGAAATGACGCGCAGACTGAAGCTGAACGGCAGCAACGGCTGCTCGACGCAGCCCAGGCCGCACTAGATACGCATGCGGCGCAATTACGCGAGACTGAGGCGCGGCTTGCAACCCTACGCGCCGCGCATACGCAGGCCAGCGATACGGTATCCAACGCGCAAGGTGCGCTCTATGAAGCGCAGGCTGAAGTCAGTCGGTTGGAGTCCGAGATCCATTTCTTAACCGAAGCGCGCCGCCGCGCGCAAGCGCAGCTCGAAGTGCTGGATACGCAGCGCGCGCAATGGCACAGCCAACAGAGCACGGCGCGCGCTGAACTTGCGCACGCGCAGCAGGCGCAGGCAGAGGCTGCAGCGCGCCGCGCGCAGGCGCAAGACGCGGCGCAGGCGCACAGCGCGGCGCTGCCGGATGCGGATGCGCGGCTTGCACAGGCGCGCGATGCGCTTGCGCACGCGCGTGATGAATTATCCAAACTTGAGCAGACGTATTCACTCAACGCCGTGCAGAAACAGCATGCTGAACAGTTGCTTCAGAGCATCGCCGCGCGCCGCGCGCGTATTCAGCATGAACTGGAGATGTTTGAAGCGCCCGATGACGCGCAGCTCGAAACACTGCAGGCGCAACTGGCTGAACAAGAAGCCAAACGGAACGAGGCGCAGGCGCAACTGGCGCAAGCGCGCGTGGCGGCACAACAGGCCGATCAGCTGTTCCATGCAGCGCGCGAAACAGTGCAGCGCGAGATAACGCGCCTGCATCAATACACAGCGCGGCTTGAAGCACTGCAACAAGTACAGCACAATGTTCAAAGCGGCGGCTCGCTTGCGCCTTGGCTGACGCAGCATAACCTTTCCGAGCATTCCCGTTTATGGCAAAAACTGCGCATTGAGGCCGGTTGGGAAACGGCGCTTGAAGCGGTGCTGCGCGAGCGATTGGGTGCGTTTGAGTTGCCGGATTTAGACGTGGTTGCCGCGCTCGCAGCCGGCGCGCCGCCTGCCAAACTGGCGTTTTATACGCCGCTGTCGCAGGAAGAGCGGCCATCCGACGCACTGGACGAATTCCAGCCGTTGATTGAACGGGTGCAGACGGACGATCCGGCGATCCGCGCCGTGCTGACCGAAGCGCTGCATGACGTGTTGACCGCCGAAGACATTCAACATGCTTGCGCGGTGCGGATGCAATTGCCGGCCGGCGGCGTATTTGTCGTGCCGGCGGGGCATCAAATCAGCCGCGCGGGCGTGCAACTGTATGCAGCGGATTCAGAGCAAAGCGGTGTGCTCGCGCGTGCGCAGGAGATTGCAACGTTGGAGCAGCACGTGCGCGCACAGACGGTGCAGGTCGAGGAGGCGAATGCGCGCGCGGCGCAGGCTGAAGCGGCGCAGCGGGCGGCTCGCCAGACGCTCTCCGAGGCGCGCGCGCGGCACGAACAAGCGATTGCACAGATGCATGCGGTGCAGCTTGACGCGCAGAAGTGCGTACAGGCGCATCAGAATGTGGCTGAACGGCGCGCGCGTCTGGAAGAGGAATTGGCTGAGCTTGATACGCAGAGCGCGGCGCAGCGCGCGCGCATCGAAGAATGCGCGATGCACCTCAAGCGTATAGACGATCAATTAGAACAGCTGCGCCATCATCTCAATAAGGCGAAGCGCGCCTTTGAAACGCTCGACGCCGCGCGGGAGCAGGCGCGCCAACGGGCGCAAGAATCTGAACGCGCGCTGCTTACCGCGCAATACGCTGCGCGCGCCGCGGAACATCGAGTGGATGAATTGAATCGTGCGATTCAAGCCGCCGATGAGCAGGCTGAGCGCACGCACGTAGCGCTTGAGCAAACGCGTGCCGAGCTGGAGGCGATAGACCTTGACATGGCGCAGCGCAATCTTGAGTCGGCGCGCGCGGTATGCGTAGAGAAAGAGTCAGAGCTGACCGCCGCGCGCACCGCCCTTGACGCGCTGACTGCGCAACTGCGCGCGGCTGACGAAGCGCGTCTTAAAGCGGAGCACGCGATTGCGCCGCTGCGCGCGCAAATGGCCGAATTGCAACTGAAGGAACAAGCGGCGCGGCTGCGGCGCGACCAATTGGATACGCAACTGCAAGCGTGCGGCGCGAATGAGGCGAAATTGGCTCAAAAACAGGATATCCGTCAAACGCCCGCTGCCCTGCAACGTGAAGTTGCGCGCTTAAGCCGAGACATCGAGCTACTTGGCGCGATCAATATGGCTGCATTGGAAGAATTAGAGACGGCGCGCGAACGCGAGCGCTTCTTGACCGCGCAGGCGAATGATCTGAATGCCGCGATGGACACGCTTGAGAATGCGATCCGGACGATCGACCGGGAAACGCGTCAGTTGTTACAGAAAACGTTCGACGCTGTGAACCAGCATTTCGGCGAATTGTTTCCGCGCCTGTTCGGAGGCGGACAAGCGAGACTGACGATGACCGGTGACGAAATTCTCAATTCAGGCGTGCAAGTGATGGCGCAGCCGCCCGGCAAAAAGAATGCGACGATTCATTTACTGTCCGGCGGAGAAAAGGCGCTCACCGCAACGGCGCTCGTGTTCGCGCTATTTCAATTGAAACCGGCGCCGTTTTGTTTGCTCGACGAAGTGGACGCGCCGCTTGACGATGCCAATACCAGACGCTTCAATCAGTTGGTGCGTGCGATGTCGGAGCGGACCCAATTTCTATTTATTACGCACAATAAGCAAACGATGGAAATGGCGCAGCAATTGATCGGGGTGACGATGCAGGAACGGGGGATCTCGCGCATCGTGGCGGTCGATATTGAAAGAGCGACAGAGTTAGGCGCACGGGGATATTGATGGAAGGCGCGCGAATGAATATTTGCCCGATCCATCCGGACGATCCGAATATAGGCTAGAGCGCCGTAAAGCTGGACCGCCGTCGATCATCGACGTGCGGATCGATTGCATTGTGCCGTTGTATTTGGATACGCCCGTCTGCGCTGAAAAGATGATGCCCTTGATGCAGCGATTGCGTTATGCGGGCAGCAACCCCGTATTCATTGAAGGTCAAACAGAAGCGGGCGATTGGCAAATGGTGCAGGCGGGCGTTTTCTACCTTATGTTGCAGTTCGGCGCAATCAATTTTTTGCGCGACGATTTGAATAATAAAAGTGGCGGATTGATCCAGTTATTGCTCGATGCGCCGCTTGTGGATTCGAAAATTCAGCCGTTTCAGACCATGTACGCATACGCGCAGGCGTTATCGGAACGGATCGGTGCGCGGATCGTGGATGATCAGAAACGTCCTGTATCTGAAAGAGCGTTGCACGCGATTGAAATGCAACTCGGTGTGCTGTATGAAACGCTTGAAGCGGCGGGGATGCCCGCAGGCTCCCCCGCCGTGCGGCGATTATTGAGTCAATAGGACGACGGTTTCAAGCAATGGTTGCAATAAGTAAATCGTTCATTGCGTTTTGGACCGTTTCATTGAAATGCGTCTCAAAACTCGAATATTTTGTATTGAGATCTTTAATTAACTGATTTATTTTTCCAAGTTCTGTTGATTGGCTTCCATCCATTGCATTAAAAGTCTTATTGAGTTGTTCCAGATCCGATTTAATTTCGGAAATGTCGGCGCGCTGTCTTTTTAAACGGACGATCTCTTTTGAACTATCTTCTTTGTTTGAGAGTATTTGCTTTTGAAGATCTTGTTGCATGTCATTTTGTTTTTGTATGTCATTTGAAGTAGCGACCTGTTTTAATTCAAGACTCGATACGTTCTTTTGAAATTTTAAGATTTTTCCGGAAATCTTGTCTACAGATTCTTGTAAATTTTCATGTTCGATCTTGGATTCTGTGAGCTTGTGACTAAAACCATTTATTTTTGACTGATGTCTGTTGACATCAATCTTTAAGGAATAAACGCTTTCAGAGATCTCTTGAATGTGATTATCCAGCTTGTTTGCAAGCTCCGTGTGACCGAGCTGTTGCGTTTTGAGTAGGGTGCTGATGGATTCGAGTTGATCCTTCATACTCTCTATTTCTATTGCGTTTTGTGTGGACATCCGGCTGTCTTCATCGGCATCTTGTATGACTGAGTGGTCGATCGTTCTAAGGCTGCCGAAATATATCAGCGTATTCACATCCCTTTCAATTTGGGTTTGAAAATTATGCAATATTTGCTGGACCTTTGTTGACGTCTCTTGTAGGGACCTATTCATATCGTTTAGAATTTTCCGTATTTCTATTACGTCGCTTTCCAGCGTTTCCGTTCTTTGGACGAGCATTTGGCTTGCGGCATTCAAGTCATCATCATCTCTGCGCAGATTATCAATATTCTGTTCAAGCGTATTCAATCTATCTTGTAAAGGCGCGCAATTTTGGCGGGCCGCTCTTTGCGCCAAATAATTAAACAATAGATATAAGCCGATCAGAATGGCGGCCAGTTGAATATTGGTCAGGATGAGCATTGCCGTACCTGGAGCAAAGCCCATGTGGACGAGCGCAAGCCACACCGCTTTACTTTGAGCCACCATTGTTGCAGCAGTGGCAATACTGCCGAGGGCCAGATTTTTGACGCCGATCTTGTCCTGAATGAAGTTCAAGACGGTCTGACAGATGTCCTGAATACTCTGTTGCACACTATTGAGACAATCTCGAATTCGATCCTGAGAATGAGTAGGGGCTGGCTGGGGAACAGCGATCGGGGTAACACTGGCGGACGGGATGGATGGCAGCATGAAGAACCTCCTGGGTTGATGAAGTTAAAAAATTTTGGACATTCCGATTCGGTTTCCGAAGCGGAGACGGATAAAGTCTATAGAGTTAAACGAATCGAGCAATACAGGCTTAGATTAAATACTCAACCATATAGATTAAGAATTGTCGAATTATAAATAAGCCTATTCAGAACAATCTTCAAAAATCCTCAAAACACGCTTCCTTTGAAAGGTAGATCGTACTTTGCAAGATGCGCCTGTACACTTCTGCATCCAGTCTGTTTGAACAGATGGATGAATTTACTCATCTATTGATACGTATGGAGTTCTTATGTCATACCTGCATATCCAGAGACCCAATGGCGACACCATAACGGTTGCCCCGAATGGCTCAATCCAAGCGCCTGATCAACCGATCATTCCGTTCATTGAAGGCGACGGGATTGGCGTTGATATCACGCCAGTGATGATTCAAGTCGTCGATGCAGCAGTTCAGAAGGCGTATGGCAGCCGTAGAAAAATCCAATGGATGGAAGTGTACGCGGGCGAGAAATCGGCCAAAGTCTACGGCGCGGATGTGTATTTGCCTGAGGAGACGCTCACGGCGCTCAAGGAATATGCTGTATCGATCAAAGGCCCGTTGACGACGCCGGTCGGCGGCGGTATACGGTCTTTAAATGTCGTGTTGCGGCAGGSGCTGGATTTATACGTCTGTGTGCGGCCGATCCGTTATTTCAGAGGCGTGCCGTCGCCGTTGCGCGCGCCGGAAAAGACCGATATGGTGATTTTCCGGGAAAACTCGGAAGATATTTACGCCGGCATTGAATGGGCGGCCGAATCTGAGGCGGCGAAAAAAGTCATCCGTTTTCTGCGTGAAGAGATGGGGGTTACAAAAATCCGTTTTCCGGACACTTCAGCAATTGGTATCAAACCAGTATCGCGTGAAGGCACGGAGCGCCTTATGCGCAAGGCGTTTCAATATGCGATACAAAATCAACGCGCCTCTGTCACGCTGGTTCACAAAGGCAACATCATGAAATACACCGAAGGCGGTTTTCGGGAGTGGAGCTACGCACTGGCGCAAAAGGAATTCGGCGCACAGTTGCTCGACGGCGGCCCGTGGATGAAGTTCAGAAATCCGCGCAACGGTCAAGACATTGTGGTCAAAGATGCGATTGCCGACGCGTTTCTGCAGCAGATTCTGTTGCGTCCAGACGAATATGATGTGATTGCGACGCTGAATCTGAACGGCGACTACATCTCCGATGCGCTGGCTGCGCAGGTCGGCGGAATCGGCATTGCCCCCGGCGCGAACTTATCGGATTCGGTCGCGATGTTTGAGGCCACGCATGGCACTGCGCCCCGCTATGCCGGGCAGGATAAAGTCAACCCGGGTTCAGAGATTTTGTCCGCCGAGATGATGCTGCGCCATATCGGCTGGGKTGAAGCCGCTGAAATCATTCTGGCCGCGATGGCTAAAACCATTTTACAAAAGCGCGTCACGTATGATTTTGCGCGGGTGCTGGAAGGCGCGACCCAAGTGTCTTGCTCAGGCTTTGGCCGGGCACTGATTGAGAATATGTAGAACGGTTCATTGCTTACAAGCCTAGGAATCGCGTACAATCCGCCCGCTTTGTGGAAGCGAGGCGGATTCGCTTTGAATAAAACGCATACAGATCGATTAATATCCAAATCTCATGGCTGCTGGCACTGGAACGCAAACGCCCTCCGAGTATATCGCGCATCATCTGCAAAATTTCTCCAACAAATCCCAGACCTCGGTCATTGACTTTTCAGTACTCAATCTAGATACCGTATTTTGGTCCATCCTGATGGGCGCGATTGCGCTTTTACTGTTCTATTGCATTGCGCGCCGTGCGTCCAGCGGCGTGCCATCGCGCCTCCAATGCGCAATTGAAATGCTGGTTGAGATGGTCGAGGACCAGTCCAAAGCGATGATTCAGGGCGACCGCCGTTTTATCGCGCCGCTCGCGTTAACGATATTTGTCTGGATTGCATTGATGAACGCGCTGGATTTGCTGCCTGTTGATTTGCCGACGGCTGTCATCCAAGGGTTGGGCTTGTCAGACATCATTCATAGCCATCGCATTGTGCCGACTGCCGATTTGAATGGAACGCTCGGCATTGCGCTGGGCGTGCTGATGCTGGCGTTGTACTACAGCGTCAAAATCAAAGGGCCGCGCGGCTTTGCGCGCGAGCTGATTTCAGCGCCTTTTGGCGCGCATCCCTTCTTATGGCCGTGCAATGTGCTGATTAATCTGATCGAATATCTGGCGAGAACGGTTTCGCTTGGCATGCGGCTCTTCGGCAATATGTACGCGGGCGAATTGCTGTTTTTATTGATCGCGCTGCTCGGCAGCCTGTGGAGCATGCGTCTGGATGCGAGCGTGCTGGGCTTGATCGGCCACGTGATCGCTGGCAGCCTGTGGGCCATCTTTCATATTCTGATCATTGTGCTGCAAGCTTTTATTTTCATGATGCTGACATTGGTGTATCTGGGCCAGGCGCACGATCAACATTGATTTCAAACATTTCAAATCTAAGAAAGGAGCTGCTATGCAAGATGTTGCCGCCCATATTCAGGGCATGACTGCGATTGCCATTGCCATCATTATTGGACTGGGCGCGATTGGCGCATGTCTGGGCATTGCGCTGATGGGGGGGAAATATATTGAAGCCTGTGCGCGCCAGCCTGAGTTGATGAATCCCTTGCAGACCAAAATGTTCTTGCTGGCGGGCTTGATCGATGCGGCGTTCCTGATCGGCGTTGGTGTTGCGATGTTGTTCGCATTCGCTAATCCGCTGCTCTCGGCTTTAGCACATTGACGACCCATGCGTCATTCAGTGTGCATCCATTTGTAAGGACGCCTCGTGAATATCAACGCCACCTTATTTGCGCAGACGGCCGTATTTTTTGTACTCGCCTGGGTCACGATGAAGTTTGTCTGGCCGCCGCTGATTGCCGCGATTGACGCGCGGACAAAAAAAATCTCCGCTGGCCTCGCCGCTGCAGAGCGCGGTCAAGCCGAATTGGAAGTGGCTAAAGAGCACGCGCACCAAACGCTTGCGCATGCACGTGAACAAGGTCAGCAAACGATCCATGCGGCCGAACGACGCGCGCACGCGGTTGCTGAAGAAATTAAGCGCAATGCGCACATCAACGCCGAGCGTCTGATTGCTCAGGCGAAAATGCAGGTTGAGCAGCAATTTTCGCAGGCGCGCGCCGCGCTGCGCAGCGAAGTGGCTGACTTAGCCGTTCAAGGGGCTGAGCGTATTTTGAAGCGTGAAATTGATCGCAACGCGCACGCCGAATTGCTCGAGCAACTCAAAGCGACCCTTTAATCATGGCTGAACTTGCGACCTTGGCCCGCCCGTACGCGAGAGCGCTGTTTCAAATCGCGATGCCGGATCAGTTGGACGCCTGGGTCGCTGTTCTCGATGCGCTCACGCAGCTCTCGCGTCATCCTGATGTGCGGCGCATGATCACGATGCCTCAGAGGCGCGAACGCATGCGCGCTGTGCTGGTAGAGGCTCTGAAGCCTCTGGATATTCCTCAGCAGGTGCACGTTGAGAATTTTGTGCAACTTCTGCTCGACAATCGCCGCTTCAGCGCATTGCCTGAAATCGCTGCGCAATTTAATGCACTCAAACGAGCGAGTGAAGGGGTCAGCGAAGCGGAAATTGTCAGCGCCTTTCCGATTGAAGATGAATTATTGAAGACGCTGAACGCAGCGCTTGAACGCAGATTCGGACGACAATTGAAGCCGAAAATAACTGTCGATCCTTCGTTGATCGGAGGGATTTGCGTCACCGTTGGAGATCAAGTGCTGGATACTTCGGTGCGCGCGCGCCTGGCGCGGATGCGCGCTGAATTAAGTGGAAACTGAAAATGAGGAAGTTCATTCTATGCAACTCAATCCCGCTGAAATCAGCGCATTGATTAAAGAACGGATTCAAAATTTTGAGTCCAGTACCAAGATTCACAATCAAGGCAGCGTTGTGTCGGTGACCGACGGCATTTGCCGACTCCATGGCTTGTCCGACGTGATGCAGGGCGAGATGCTGGAATTCCCCGACAACGTATTTGGCCTTGCGCTGAATCTTGAGCGCGATTCGGTTGGAGTGGTGATTTTGGGCGAATACACCTCGATTTCCGAAGGCGATCCGGTCAAATGCACGGGCCGGATTCTTGAAGTGCCGGTCGGGCCGGGATTGATGGGCCGGGTCGTCAACGCGCTCGGTCAACCGATTGACGGCAAAGGGCCGATCCATCCACAGCATAGCGATGCGATTGAAAAAATCGCGCCCGGCGTGATCTGGCGCAAATCGGTCTCGCAGCCCGTGCAAACCGGATTAAAGGCAATCGACTCGATGGTGCCGATTGGACGCGGCCAGCGCGAACTCATTATTGGCGACCGGCAAACCGGCAAAACAGCGGTCGCAGTCGATACGATCATCAACCAGAAAGGCAAAGATTTAATCTGCATCTACGTGGCGATCGGCCAGAAAGCGTCTTCGATTATGAACGTCGTGCGCAAACTGGAAGAACACGGCGCGCTCGACTATACGATTGTGGTTGCTGCGTCCGCGTCGGACCCGGCGGCGATGCAGTACATCGCACCGTATGCCGGCTGCACGATGGGCGAATATTTCCGCGACCGCGGAGCAGATGCGTTGATCGTATACGACGACCTGACGCGCCAGGCGTGGGCGTACCGGCAAATTTCGTTGTTGCTGCGCCGTCCGCCGGGCCGAGAAGCGTATCCGGGCGATGTGTTTTATCTGCATTCGCGTTTGCTCGAACGCGCGGCGCGCGTCTCCGAAGACTATGTCGAACGATTTACGAACGGCGCAGTCAAAGGCAAAAGCGGTTCGCTGACTGCACTGCCGATTATTGAAACGCAAGCCGGCGACGTCACCGCTTTTGTGCCAACCAATGTCATTTCAATTACCGACGGCCAGATTTTTCTTGAAACCGATTTGTTTAATGCCGGTATCCGGCCGGCGATTAATGCGGGTGTTTCGGTCTCGCGCGTTGGCGGTGCGGCGCAAACCAAGATCGTTAAAAAGCTCTCGGGCGGGATTCGCACCGATCTCGCGCAATATCGAGAGCTGGCCGCATTTGCGCAATTCGCATCCGATTTGGACGAGGCGACGCGCAAGCAGTTGGAGCGGGGTAAACGTTTGACCGAGTTGCTCAAGCAACCGCAATATCAACCGTTGCAGGTCTGGGAACTGGCCGTTGCGCTGTTTGCCGCGCACCATGCATATCTAGATGACATTCTGGTTGCTGACGTGCTCGATTTTGAAAAAAGACTGCGTGAACATTTGAAGCTCCATCATGCGGCATTGGTTGCGCGGATTGAAGAACAGAAGCGACTGTCGCAAGATGACGAAACAGCGCTGCACGCCGCCATCTCCGAATTTAAATAACTGGGCGTCTGAAGGTTCTGGCGGACGAAGGAACGGTCATGGCCGGCATGAAAGAAATCCGCGATAAAGTCAAAAGCGTTCAGAACACGCGCAAAATCACCAAAGCGATGGAGATGGTCGCAGCGTCGAAAATGCGTCGGGCGCAGGAACGGATGCGGACGGCGCGTCCGTATGCGGACAAAATGCGCGCCGTCGCGGCGCACCTCAGTCAAGCGAATCCGGACTATCAACATCCATTTATGGTGCAGTATCCGGCTGCGCAACGCGCCGGCATGATTTTAGTGACAACAGACAAAGGCTTGTGCGGCGGCTTGAACACCAACATTCTGCGCGCGGCGCTGGCGCACTTTAAAACGCTCGAAGCGCAATCGCACACGTTTGCCGCCACTGCGCTGGGCGGCAAAGGCTTGGCATTTCTGAATCGTTTGGGTGCCCACATCATTTCGCAGGTCACGCAGCTCGGTGATACTCCGAAGCTGGAATCGCTGATCGGCGCGGTCAAAGTGCAATTGGATGCCTATGCGCAGGGCGAACTCAGCACCGTGACATTGGCATACAACCGTTTTATCAACACGATGAAACAGGAAGCGGTGATTGAACAATTATTGCCGTTGAGCGATGTACTGTTTAAAAGTACGTCGGATACTGCGCCGGGTATTCGTGACAGCAGCGCTCGTTACCGATGGGATTATCTCTACGAACCGGATCCCAAAACGGTACTCGATGCGCTGTTACCGCGTTATGTTGAGACGCTGATTTATCAAGCGGTGCTGGAAAATATGGCGTGCGAGCAATCGGCGCGGATGGTCGCGATGAAAGCGGCGTCGGACAACGCCAAGACGGTCATCGGCGATTTACAACGGGTCTATAACAAAAGTCGGCAGGCGGCGATTACAAAGGAATTGTCTGAGATTGTCGGCGGCGCGGCAGCCGTTTAAATAAGGAAAAAATCGATGGAACACGGTTTAGCAGAAGGCAAGATTGTGCAATGTATCGGCGCGGTGATCGATGTCGAGTTTGAAGGCGCGCCACTTCCGAAAGTCTACGACGCATTGGTCATGGAAAGCGCCAATCTGGTGCTGGAAGTCCAGCAACAATTGGGCGACGGCGTGGTGCGCACGATCTGCTTGGGTTCGTCCGACGGATTGCGGCGCGGCTTGACGGTTAAAAATACCGGCGCGCCGATTCAGGTGCCGGTCGGCACGCCGACGCTGGGCCGCATTATGGATGTGTTGGGTCGCCCAATTGACGAAGCGGGCGCGATTGATGCGACGCACATGCGTTCGATTCACCAGCCGGCGCCGAAATTCGACGCGCTGTCGCCATCGACCGAACTGCTCGAGACTGGAATTAAAGTGATCGATTTGATTTGCCCGTTCGCCAAAGGCGGAAAAGTCGGTTTATTCGGCGGCGCAGGGGTCGGTAAAACCGTCAATATGATGGAGTTGATCAATAACATCGCCAAAGCGCACGGCGGCTATTCGGTGTTCGCCGGTGTGGGCGAGCGCACCCGCGAAGGCAACGACTTTTATCACGAGATGAAAGACTCCAACGTGCTCGATAAAGTCGCGCTCGTCTACGGCCAGATGAACGAGCCGCCCGGCAACCGTTTGCGTGTGGCGCTGACCGGCTTGACGATGGCCGAGCATTTCCGTGACGAAGGCCGCGATGTTCTGTTTTTCGTCGACAACATCTACCGCTTTACGCTCGCCGGCACGGAAGTCTCGGCGTTGCTCGGCCGGATGCCGTCCGCGGTGGGATATCAGCCGACGCTGGCGGAAGAAATGGGCCGTTTGCAGGAACGCATCGCCTCGACCCAAGGCGGATCGATTACTTCGGTGCAGGCCGTCTATGTGCCGGCGGATGACTTGACCGATCCATCGCCCGCGACGACTTTCGCGCACTTGGACGCAACGGCCGTGTTATCGCGCGATATTGCATCGCTCGGCATTTATCCAGCCGTTGATCCACTCGATTCGACATCGCGGCAAGTCGATCCGAACGTCATTGGCGATGCGCATTACACGATGACCCGCCGCGTGCAGGCGACTCTGCAGCGCTACAAAGAATTGCGCGACATCATCGCGATTCTCGGTATGGACGAACTGTCTCCCGAAGATAAATTGACGGTTGCGCGCGCGCGCAAAATCCAGCGCTTTTTATCGCAGCCGTTCCATGTCGCCGAAGTCTTTACCAGCTCGCCGGGTAAATATGTGCCGCTCAAAGAGACGATTCGCGGCTTCAAAATGATTGTCGATGGCGAATGCGACCACTTGCCAGAACAGGCGTTTTATATGGTCGGCGGTATTGACGAAGTATTCGAGAAAGCGGGCGCGCTGCAATCGGCAGCGGCGTAATGACGGACATAATGACGTATGGCACAACAACCCAAAACTCTAAAAGTCAGCGTCGTCAGCGCCGAGGCGGAAATTTTCTCGGGCGAGGCGCAGGTCATCGAATTGCCGGGCGAAACCGGCAACCTCGGTATTTTGCCCGGCCATACGCCGCTGATGACGCGCATCCGAGCCGGCACGGTGTGGATCAAAACCGTATCCGGTGCTGAAGAATGGATTTTCGTCGCCGGCGGGATTCTTGAAGTGCAGCCGGAAGAAGTGACAGTTCTCGCCGATACGGCGATTCGCGGCCAAGATTTAGACGAAGCCAAAGCACAGCAAGCGCGCCAAAACGCTGAAGCAGCATTGCGCAATACCCAATCCAAACTCGAATATGCAACGGTCGCCGCCGAGCTTGAAACAACGCTTGCACAGTTGGCGGCAATCCGGAAATTGCGCCGCACTTTATAAAAAGTATGATAAATACCTAAAAATATGCTATTTATTTACTAATAAATAGCATATTTTCGATCTAAGGGATTTTGAGCCGCTTCCCTATGCTGCTTTTAAATTCAACTTTTAGCTGCATAAATCCCGATGACTCTATATCACTTTTCAAAACTAGGAACAGCCGCCGTTCTAACGATCATGGCGTTGATTACCCATCGTGGTACAGCGGCAGGCGCGCTCAACACGCCCCCATCACTGAATACAACCAATACAACCTCTTCGGAGCGTGACAAGAGGTTGGTCTATTGCTCCGAAGGGAGTCCGGCTGGATTCGATGTGGCTCAGTATGCATCGAGCACCGACTATACGGCCGCAGGCGGAACCATTTTTAACCAACTGGTGCAATTCGAGCGCGGGAGCATGAAACTGGGGCCTGCGCTTGCTGAGCGGTGGAGCATTTCTCCTGATGGCCGGTTTTACACCTTTTATTTGCGCCGCGGCGTGAAGTTCCATACCACACCCTGGTTTACGCCCTCCCGTGAATTCAATGCCGAGGATGTGGTCTTCACTTTCAAGCGCATGCTTGACCCGGATATGCCGTTTCGCAAGGCTTACCCGTCTGAATTTCCGGATGCGGATTTCTTCGGCTTCAACAAGATTGAAAAAGTCGAAGCCGTGGGTTCCGCCCCTTCCTATACCGTGCGTTTCACAATGAAGACGGTCAGCGCGCCTTTTCTCGACAGTCTTGCGGTCCCGATGGCCTCCATTTATTCCGCTGAATATGCCGATCAATTGTTAAAGGCAGGCAAAGCGCCTGAAATTAATCAGAAGCCGATTGGAACGGGGCCGTTTATTTTTGAGAAATACATCAAAGATGCGGCGATCTATTTCAAAGGCAATTCAGATTATTGGAAACCAGAAGATGTACAACTCTCCCGACTGGTGTTTGCGATTACGCCGGACGCCAAAGTGCGTGTGCAGAAAATTAAAAAGAATGAATGTCAGGCGATGATTGCGCCGCCTTTGGAGAATATTGCGGAGTTGAAAGCCGACCCGTATCTTCGAGTCGTCGGCGCTAAGAATAAAGATTTCGCGATTAATTTCCTATCGTACAACGTCAAACATCCGCCGCTTAGCGATAACCGCGTGCGGCATGCGCTGGATATGGTGATCGATAAGAAGGCCATTGTCGATTCTGTCTATTTCGGCCACGCACAAGCAGCGGTTGCGCCTTTGCCACCGCCGCAATGGTCTTACGATAAAAGTTTAAAAGATGCGCCGCGTGATTTTAAGAAAGCAAAAAAGCTTCTTGCGCAGGCGGGCTATTCGAATGGCTTTTCCATCGCGCTGTGGGCCCCGTCGGTGGCGCGCCCCTACAATCCAAACTCGCGTCTGACCGCTGAAATCATTCAGGCGGACTGGAAAAAGATCGGTGTGGACGCAAAGATTGTGTCTTATGAGTGGGCGGAGTTCTTAAAAAGAGCCTTTCATGGAGAGCACGATGCCGTATTGATCGGCGGCAACGGCATTAACGATCCAGATTACTGGCTAGGCGGATTTTTGGGTTGCCGCTCGATGCGCGGCGGCAACTTCTCGCAATGGTGTTATGAGACGCCTGATGGTCACAAGCCATTTGACGATCTGCTGCAAGAAGCCACGCGCATTCTGGATCGGGAGAAGCGCACTGCGCTTTATCTCAAAGCGCAGAAGGTCTTCAAACACGAGCAACCCTATACGGCGATCGCCTATCCGGTGAACTACACTGTGCTCAATAAAAACGTCACCGGATTTAAAACGTATATGTTTGGCACGGTGGTTTTTTATGGAGTGGGCTTGACCCGATAAAAAACTATGGCAACTTAAGTTGTCCGTTCAAGAGTTTATACAGCCCCTCTTCATCTAATACTAGAAGCCCGAGCATTTTAGCTTGGGCCCGCTTTTTGCCCGCATCCGCGCCAGCAATCACGCACGCGGTTTTTTTGGAGACCGAGACGCTGACTTTTGCGCCTGCCGCTTTGAGCTTTTCTTTGGCCTGTTCCCGGGTGAGGGTAGACAATGTGCCGGTCAGCACAACCCTTTTTCCAGCCAACGGCCCGATATCTTTCAGTACGCGCGCATGTTCAGGCCAATCTACTCCCGCCGCGCGTAATTGCTTGATCACTTCAATATGACGCGGCTGCGCGAAAAACTGCCGGATAGACGCAGCGATAACCGGCCCAACCTCATCGACGCTTAGCAATTCATCGTGGGTAGCGCGCATCAGTGTGTCCAGCGCGCCGAAATGCCGCGCCAGATGCGCCGCCGTCGATTCACCCACGTGACGGATGCCAAGCGCGTAAATAAAGCGCGCGAGCGTTGTACGCTTGGCGCGATTGATCGCATCGAGCAGATTTTGCGCAGATTTGTCCGCAAAGCGTTTGAGCGCGGCAAGCGTTGCCAAATCGAGTGTAAATAAATCGGCCGGCGTATGAACCAGATGGCGTTCAACCAACTGCTCGATGACTTTTTCGCCAAGCCCGTCAATATCGAGCGCGCGTCGGTGCGCGAAATGCCAGAGCGCCTGTTTGCGCTGCGCTGCGCAAACCAACTCGCCAGTGCAACGCGCGACGGCTTCGCCGGGCAGACGTTTAATTTCAGAGCCGCACACGGGGCAATGCGTCGGCATTTCAAAGCGGCGCGCATCGGCAGGCCGGCGCGTGATCAACACATTCACGACTTCCGGAATCACATCGCCGGCGCGGCGCACCGTCACCGTGTCGCCGATCTGGATATCTTTACGGCGGATCTCGTCTTCATTGTGCAGTGTGGCGTGCGCAACCGTTGCGCCGCCGACAAAGACCGGTTCAAGACGTGCAACCGGCGTCGCCGCGCCGGTGCGTCCCACGTTGACATCAATCGCGATCAAGGTGGTCAGCGCTTCTTGCGCTGGAAATTTATGCGCGAGTGCGAAACGCGGCGCGCGCGCCACAAAACCGAGCCGCGCTTGATCTTCAAGCCGATTCAATTTATAGACGACGCCGTCGATTTCATAAGGCAGCGTATCGCGCTGCGCTTTTATGGATTGGAAAAAATTGAGCAATCCTTCTACACCCTGAACCACGGCACGCTGAGCGCAGACGGGAATGCCCAGTTCCAGATACCAGTCGAGGAGGGCGTGGTGCGTGAGCGGCATGTTGAAGCCTTCGAGCGCGCCAATGCCATAGGCAAAAAACGATAAGGGCCGTTGTGCGGTTACGTTTGAATCCAGTTGCCGCACGCTGCCGGCGGCCGCATTGCGCGGGTTAGCGAATTCGCGCTGACCGGCCGCGCGCTGGCGCTGATTCAATCGTTCAAAGTCACGCTTGAGAATCACGACTTCGCCGCGCACATCGATCAGCCTTGGTATGTGTTTGCAGCGCAGACGCAACGGTATAGAGCGGATGGTGCGGATATTAGCCGTGACCTCTTCGCCGCGCGCGCCATCGCCGCGTGTCGCCGCTTGTATCAGCACGCCATCGATATAGCGCATTGACACGGCAAGGCCATCGAACTTTAACTCGCACGCATATTCCAGCACGGTTTTGTTCAATATTTGCGCGCCGCGTTGATCAAATGCGTTGACTTCCTGATCCGTAAAACCATTGTTCAACGACAACATGGGGACCGCATGAATCACTGGCTTAAAGCCTTCGGCCACTGCGCCGGATACGCGTTGGGTCGGTGAATCGGGCGTAATCAGCGCTGGATATTGTGTTTCAATCGCGACCAGTTCTGAATACAGTTTGTCGTATTCGGCATCGGGTATTTCAGGCGCGTCGAACACGTAATACGCCGTGTTATGCCGTTCGATTTCGGCGCGCAATTGCGCCGCGCGCGTGGCGGCCAAATAAAGAGCTGGCTCAGAGGTGGTTGAGGCCATAGGAAAACGGGTCTTCAGAGCGATGCTGCTATACTTTTTATTTGTCGGAGAGATGGATGAGCGGTCTAAGTCGCACGCCTGGAAAGCGTGTACAGGCGAATAGCCTGTCGGGGGTTCGAATCCCCCTCTCTCCGCCATTTATTTTCCTCACAATATCCAAGTTTTACCATAAAACCCTTATATATAAAGGTTATTAGAGGTTTTTATTGCCAGAGATACCCATCTTTTCATTGACAACCATAAATTTTAGGGGCATATTTGGGGGCCTAAATTAGGGGGCACATATTTATGCCCCCTGCAGAGGAATTTATGTCCCTCACCAACACAGCAGCGCGACATGCCAAACCTAAAGACAAACCCTACAAGCTTAGTGATAGTGGTGGATTGTATCTGGAAGTTCTTCCTGCGGGCGGCAAATATTGGCGCATGAAGTACCGTATCAGCGGCAAAGAGAATCGTTTAGCGCTTGGCGTTTATCCTGCCGTGACACTTATGCAAGCCCGCAAAGCACGCGATGCAGCGAAAGATCAATTGGCGCAAGGCTTGAATCCTTCTGAAGAAAAGAAGCGTGCCAAGCTGGCGGCCTCGATAAAACAAGCGCACTGCTTTGAGGCAATCGCGCAAGAATGATTTGAGAGTCGACGTGGTGCGTGGAGTGAGCGGTACGTCCGCCAGATAAAGTCTCAATTGGACAAAGACATATTCCCCGCTTTGGATGGGCGGCCGATAGCCGAGATTACTGCGCCAGAACTGTTGGCGGTCATCCGCAAGATTGAGAGCCTGGGCGCATTGGACATATCCCGTAAGGCATTACAAATCTGTGGACAAATTTTCCAGTACGCGGTAGCAACCGGCAAAGCCGAGCGTGATCTCTCACCGGATTTGCGCGGTGCGCTTAAAACGCGATCTGTGCAACATATGCGCCGCATCAGCGAAGCGGAGTTACCTGAGCTATTGAAAAAGATTGACCAACATCCAGGTGACCCGCTGACCCGTTAGCGCTCTGCTTGCTCAGCTTGACGTTTGTTCGCACGGTTGAGCTGCGCTTTGCTGAATGGACGGAGATTAACCTGCAACGGCAGGAATGGCGCATCCCGGCCGAGAAAATGAAGATGAGCACGCCGCATCTTGTCCACTCTGCCAACAGACTACCGCTGTACTTGAAGAATTGCATGCGCTGACCGGCTCACATCGTTGGCTGTTCCCAAATACCAAGACTTTCCAAAAACCGATGAGTGAAAACACTGTACTCTATGCGCTGTATCGGATGGGATACCACAGCCGTATGACGGGACATGGTTTTCGAGGATTGGCCTCTACCATTTTAAACGAGAACGGATTCAATCGGGACTGGATTGAACGGCAGTTGGCGCACACTGAACGGGATGGGATACGTGCTGCTTATAACCATGCCGAATATCTGGCTGAGCGCCGTAAGATGATGCAATGGTGGGCTGATTATCTAGATCAGCAGGCGGGAAGGGACCTCGTCCATCCAACACTAGGATAATCTTGTCCCCTTATCTCATACTCGAATAACAAAGCGACGATCATTGCCCTATCATTCAACAATAAATGCTGTGTGAGAGATTTTCGGGGTACGGGGCTGGCCTCTCGAACAGGCAACGATATCGTATGACTCATTTTTTACGGCCCAAGTGGACGAAACAGGTTTTTTGTTAAATGATATTTGTAATCCTGTTAAAGCGCTTGTTCAGTTTCGGTATTTTCTTGCAAGATATCACGGATGAATGATCAAACGGGAGAGGATTAAATAGCTGGTTCAGATCAGCCGGACAGCACGTTCGCTGGAAGAGAAAATCGCATATCAAAAAACTGCACACGCTTTGAGATAAGGGTAAGCGTGTTTAGCGACAATTAGATTTGCCGGTAGCGACAATTAAAATTGCCGATTTTGAGTGCGGCATGTT
>LXRJ01000483.1 GCA_001684025.1 Candidatus Glomeribacter gigasporarum
CTTTAGCCTTTAATTCTATATATATTAGAAAACATAAAGTATTGTAATAACATTTGTAATATCATATGAATTCTAATAAAGGAACAGAGGCACGGCCTTGCTTTTTTAAAAAAATAAAAAAATAAAAAAAAAATAAAATAAAATTATATTCAATTTTTAAAAATACAAAAAATATTAAATATATAGTAAAGTAAACAGTAATAATATTAATGAATAAGATTTTAATCACACAAATTCTTTTATATTCTGTAAGATTTACATACAGAATTATGAAAATTAGTCTTAAAAACTTTTTAAAAATAATCTGAATATAGTAATTTTCTCTAATTTTATCAAAGATATTGTAAAAGTTTAATAAATTAATAATATGATTAAATATTTGATTATTAAACTGAAATTTTAAATTGATCTAAAAGAATAAATTGAAAATATAATTTGTAATGAAATTATCAAATTCTTTGAGATTCATAGCCTTATAATGTTGTATTTCACCTTGAGAATCATGCAGAATAATTTTTAATAAATTATTTAATTCAGTTAACGTTAAAAT
>LXRJ01000496.1 GCA_001684025.1 Candidatus Glomeribacter gigasporarum
AACAAAACTAACAAGAGAAAGACTAACAAAACTAACAAAAGAGAAACATATCAGTAAAACTAGCAAGAGAGAAGCAAACCAAAGAAACTAACAAGAAACAATACAAAACTAAAAAGAAAAAAAATTTTGTTTATCAAAATATATATATAAAAATACTTATATAACTTACTAACCCAAAGTAATAGTGAAACTAATAAGAAAAAAATTAACAAAACTAACAAAAAAAACTAACAAAACCAACAAGAGAAAAATTAACAAAACTAACAAGAGAGAAACAGATCATTGAAGCCAGCAAGAAAGAAGCAAACTAAAGAAACTAACAAAAGACAGAGTAGAATCAGAAAGAAAAAAAGTTAATTAGTTAAGTTAAATATATATAAAAAAATACTTATATAACCAACTAACTCAAAGTAACAATAAAATTAATAAGAGAAACTAATAAAACCAACAAAAGAAAGATTAACAAAAACTAATAAAAGAAAGATCAACAAAACTAACAAGAAAAACAGATTAGTGAAACCAGCAAAAGA
>LXRJ01000497.1 GCA_001684025.1 Candidatus Glomeribacter gigasporarum
AAAGGGTACTAATGCATTAAATAATCACAATTGTGATAAAAAAAAATAATTGTACAAATTATTTATTTGTTTATTTCTTTGTTTGTTTCGTAATATGCTGTGGAACTTAATGCATGAATGAACGCTTTCCAAAGTTGGCCTTTATTTTTACTTCGCCAAATATATTCTAATAAATGTTCTTTAATTAATTTTTTATTTCTATTACGTGGTGCAACATGTAATTTAATTCCGTTCCACAAACCTTATAAGCATTTAGAGTGTATATATAATACCTAACGATGATAGTCCTTTAATAACTAATAGCAAATCAATATATATATACATATTATATTTTTTTAAAAAAACAAAGCATATCAAAGAAATAATGACTGCAACAGTTAATTTCTAGGCCAAATTCTAATTTTCATTTCATCAACTAAATTAACTATTGTAGATTTAACCTTTAATGGAGCATTCATATCAACTAATTCAATATCATACTTTCTGAAAATCAATACCAATAATGAAAGTAATTCTAATGTTGCTAACT
>LXRJ01000502.1 GCA_001684025.1 Candidatus Glomeribacter gigasporarum
AACTGGAAAAAAATTGTTAGTTTTGCTAGTCTGGTTCTCTCTAGTTAGTTTTGTTAGTCTGTCTCTTGTTAGTTTTGCTACTGATAAGTATTTTTTTTTATATTATATAATTGACTAATTAATATATTTTTTCTTTTTAGTTTTACTGATTTGTTTGTTTCTTGCTAGTTTTGCTAGTCTGTTTGTCTTTTGTTAATTTTACTAATCTGCCTGTTTCTTGAATCTGTCTCTTTCTTACTAGTTTTGCTAGTCTTTTTTTGTTGATTTTGCTGGTTTGGCTCTTTTTTGTTAGTTTCATTGATCTGTTTCTTGTTGGTTTTGCTAGYRATAAGTATTTTTTTTTWATATTATATAATTAACTAACTAATAGATTAGCAAAACTAACAAGAGACAAAATAATAAATCTAGCAAAAAGACAAATCAAAGAAATCAACAAAAAACAGGCAGATTAGCAAAATTAACAAAAGACAAACAGACTAGCAAAACTAACAAGAGACAAACAAACTAACAAAAAACAGACTA
>LXRJ01000521.1 GCA_001684025.1 Candidatus Glomeribacter gigasporarum
AAGTAGAGCTCCAAGGGTTAAATTTTTGGTTGCTATCCAAACTAGATCGGCGAATTATCTGCAGTGTTTCAAACATTATCGCATTATCTGATACTATCATCCCAAAGTAGACATGTACACATATATGTGTTTTTTCTTTTTTGGCAGTGATTGTTGTTGATCTTTTGATGAGAGTACATCATTTTTCCTACTTTTTGAAGAAATTTTGTATTTTAAATTTTCTTCACTAATTGATTCTTTTATTATTATTATAAAGAAGGTTATAGTTTACAAGTATAGACAACATAATAAAATTATTCATAAATAATCTAATATTTGACTTGAATATTTGATAGTATAAGTCTAATTATTTTTTTTTTAATTCAGCAGTCCTGCCACTTTTTATTTATAGACTAAAATGTACTAAGAAATTTACATTTCCTAATATTAATCTACTAGTAAAGTAGTGTACCATGCTTTCGCCAGATATGACTTGCCTCAGTGGTCTTCA
>LXRJ01000557.1 GCA_001684025.1 Candidatus Glomeribacter gigasporarum
GGTGAAATAACTAAAAATAAACCTGAATTAGAGTAGGTTTTTTAATAAAATCTCAAATATGGCAAAAAACCTAAAAATAAAACTGAATTAGAGTAGATTTCTTAATACAAACCCACTTAAAGAACTACTAGARAACAGCTCCAAAATTTYTAAATTTCTAAAAAAYCTACTAGAAGAAAATTTTAGATYTAGCGAAGARAATTATGAGAAGAYRGCTTCAAATTTGRTGAAATAACTAAAAATGAAACTAAATTARAGTAGGTTTCTTAATARAACYTCAAACATRGCAAAAAATAAATAAATAAAAAATAAAAATGAAACTGAATTAGAGTAAATTTCTTAATTCAAACCTGCTAAAAAAACTACTAGAAAACAGCTTCAAAATTTTCAAATTTTTAAGAAACCTATCAGGAAGAAATTCTAGATCCATTGAAGAGAATTATAAAAGG
>LXRJ01000571.1 GCA_001684025.1 Candidatus Glomeribacter gigasporarum
ACATGCCTTTTAGAGCGGACGAAACAAGCAACGGCAGCAATATTGCGGGAAGGATATAGACTACCGATGCAATCCAGCGAGCTTGAACCCTTTCCAAACATACAGCAGCAACAGCAGCAATTAGATTACCTATTGTACCCATCAGGATATTGTCATCGCCCAGCAAAGACATGACGATATGCATGCCAGTAACGTAAGAACTTGCTGCCAGGACATAGGCTAAGAAGCTCACTTTAGTTTCACTCATGATGCCTTACTCTTCTGAGCCAGTGCAAATTGCCGTGAGAATTAAAACTACAGCCCCGAGACCTAGAACTACGAAGGTGACACATGCAGTCCCTACGGCAATCCTATCTAGCAATGACACACTGCTATCCAGTGGAAATTTTAGATTTTCGGACGCAGCAATAACTGCACATGCAGCCGGTATAGTC
>LXRJ01000574.1 GCA_001684025.1 Candidatus Glomeribacter gigasporarum
GGGTTCCCCGCTTCTCTGACCGTGAAATGAGCTGAGCCTTTAATCTTGCCCTTCATTAACCTATAATCTGGCTCCTTGCTAGCCTCCAAAAAACCTCGACGGAGGTTATAAGCTATTAAGGTATATTTGCCAAAATGAGGTTCATAAATCACTCTGCTTCTTCTCTTGCTACCCTGCTTCTTGGTAGCCTTGCTACCATGCCTCTACTCCCACTTAAGAAGTTCAATTGCAAGTATTTTCCTTCGGGTCACCCATTTATTGTCCAGTACTCTAATCATTCTATGATGACTGGGGTTTAAGGGCTTCCCCGAATATAGGGGAGTTTACAATGAGATCTCACGATCAGCATGTGGCTTAACATTAACCTTTCATGCGGGACATCATTTAAATGCCAAGGAATTTCGCTACCTTAGGACCGTCAAGGTTACAG
>LXRJ01000575.1 GCA_001684025.1 Candidatus Glomeribacter gigasporarum
ATTAGGGGGCCTTAGGGGGGGGGGTTATCTGGATCCCCGCTCATCTGGATCCCCGATCCTATGGAACCCCGCTTCTCTGAAGCCCCGGCCAACTATCTTAACCCATAAGATGATGAAATCAACATAATTTTGAGATTGTCAATGGTATTGACGAAAATGCAGGACGATTACATTAAGAAGATCAACCCGCTTAGTGACTATAAAGTTACCTCATTTCGGGTGGAAGGCTATATTGTATACGGCCTATACTCCTAAAAAGGATCTCTTAAAGTAAGGGTAAATCCTTAAGATAAAGCAGGGTCTACCTTTGGTATAATACTGTAACGGGGGAGTATTATGTAGGCTTGTCCTCTAATCTAGCTAAACTGTCGCTTATTAACAGGTAACCTCGACCATGTAGATAGGAATCTAGCGGCGGGGGCCTGAGAT
>LXRJ01000581.1 GCA_001684025.1 Candidatus Glomeribacter gigasporarum
TAATATAAATCCGGTGTAGAAACATTTTCAAAATTACTATTAATTTGAGCTTGTAAAGAATTAATAGTTTGTTCTAAGCGATCGATWGATTGTTGCATAAGATCTGTTTCYCGTTTATAAGTTCTTTCTCTTTCTTCYTTTTCRCGTTTATGGATTTTATCCTTTTCTTTTAATCTTTCATTATGTTCATATTCATGTTTTTTTCTCATTTCTTCATTTTTCTCAATTATAGACATTAAATTTGTAACTTCTTTTTCATTTTTTTTAATTAATTCTCGGTAAAGACTGATTTCTTTTTCATGGTTCTCTTTCATTTCTTTCTTTTGTTCTTTTAATTCATTAATCTTTGCTAAAAGTTGATTTTTTGTCATATTATTCTCTCCCATACTANTTTTTTTTTAAAAAAAAATAATATTAATCAAT
>LXRJ01000031.1 GCA_001684025.1 Candidatus Glomeribacter gigasporarum
GGTTCCTCCCCACCCCTCCTCAAGGGATCAGCTTGTCGGAGGTCAAATCAACATACAAGGTAAGGCAGATTTCTAAATAGCTGAGAAAAAGAGAGATGGCCCGGAACATTAGATCGTTGTCCAATACAGGAAATCAGCACGGTCTTTTCGTCAGCGGACAACCAGTGCGCAGACACCGGGGCATCGTCGAGCTTTAAAAAAATCAGCATGCCTAATCCGATCCCGCACAGTCCTTGCAGTAGAAATAGCCATTGCCAACCGGCCAGGCCAGCTGCGCTGGCCAAAATGGGTCATGATCCAGGCACATAGCGGGCCGCTGACTATCCCGGAAATGCTCGGTGCGCAAGAAAATAACGCCAGCGTTCGTGCCATGCGAGAGGGAGGCAGCCAGCGGCTAAAATACGCCATTGCGCTCTCAACGCTACCGGCCTGACACGCACCAAGAAGAAAACGCAACAGCGCAAAGGTGCGTGCCCCAGAAACCCAGAGCAGAGCGATTGAACCCAGGCTATACAACATCATTGTCCGGCTTAAGGTCCAACGTGCGCCGAGTTTCGTCGAGAGTAACGTATTAGGTATGGCAAAGAGCATATCACCAATAAAGAAAAGGCTTGCACCAAAGCCATAGGCAGTATCGCTGATGCCGATATCCTGCTGCATCTGAAGTTTTGCGAAGCTGATATTGATGATGTCCAGCGCGCAGAAGAAATACACCAACGTCGGCAATATTAGAATATGCCAGCTGACCTTACGGTAGAGACCTTACGGTAGAGCGCGCGCGTTTCACTAAATAACGGCGTGGTTGCAGCCGTAGGCATACAAGCGATCCTTGATAAAGGGAATTTGAGAAAACAAACACACGTTAACCCGCTTCTGGCGTTTGCTGCTGCATTGCGGATTGAAGGATGCAGAGCTCCTTTCGAGGGATTACCCCGGAACCACGGCCCGCGCCGATAAAGAACATCACTGATTCGCACTCTGTATCTAAGCGCAACAGTCGATTGATTTCCTCGTCGATCAACTGTCCAGAGGGCCAAGACTGAATGTTTTGAGCCGCGCATACGAGCTGGAACGTTTGAATCAAACAGCCGATATCGAGCAGTGCCACTCGATAAGCTCTGGAATGCGGATACTTCCACCACATCTTATGAAATCTGGAGACGATAAAAATGCCATACGCTAAATCGTTGGCGAGGTTTTGCCGGTCTAACAAAGGCCCTAACAGCGCAGCGTCAAAACTGTCCTGAACAACAGACAGTTCATGTTTATGTGAGCGGTAATGACAGATGCCCGACGGCAGCCCGCGGATACGCAAGGCAAGCAGATACGGTTCGCTGGTTTGCAGCGAACCGCCGGACGGGGACGTTCTCCGGTAGCCAATCGGGCGTAGGCCATGCTTTTCCAGATCATATCTTTTGTCTCCGTGAACTGCGCCGAACGTCGCCCATAATGCAGTCGCCACTTGCGTTAAGTCGAGCATCTCCGCATCGAAAGCGCGGCACGTCTGCCGGGCAAGCAAGGCCTCCGTCAGCGTGATTGTGCGCAGACTATCCATATTCGCAGCCGGCAATGAAATCACCTGCCCCGGCCGTTCCAGATGCATCGAGGGCGCCTGGTCAGCAATCGCGGCGCAATAGTCCACATATTCCTGCGCGCCATCCTCGGTGCGCAGAGGCTCGCCGGGTTTTAAACCAATTTGAGTTCCTCGATGAAAAATACGGGATAGACAATCCCATCCCCAGCGTTCTGGATGCTGCGCGTTCAATACCCCAGACGATTGAAGCGTTTGATCGATTTCTGAATCTGTAAGTTCTGCGCCTGAGCACAACGCAATCAGACGCTGCAGATGCGGGGTGTCGACTTCAAATTGCGTGTGGTGCGCATAATCCCAGAGAATGACTTTTCCGTTGACGATTCTCAGAAAGAGTTCTGGGGTCATTGGACGGATAGAGGTAGATTGGCAGGGCGGTGTTCAACAAATACAAATGCCTGGTGCAGCAGTTGCTGTACCAGGCATACTCAATCAGACATTAAACCTGACGCGCAACGAAACTGTATGATGTATGAATCGGTTCAAGCTTCACTTGTTTCATTTCAATCTCCTTTGAATTGAACACACACTCTAAGCTGCATTGTTTTGATGGATATGCAGCGAATGGGGTCAATGCGACCCAATTCAAAATATGGTTTGATTATATTGAAATCCGATCAGGTAAAGACCTTATTTTTATCTCGCATAACCCTGCAACTGCTTTTATGGACATGTTTCGAAAATCCTGTGAAAATCCCGCACTTTGCGCAATTCATTGCAGGCCGCTATCCCTAATCATCTTCATTGATGTGCTGTTTGCACTGAGACTACGATTCTGATTCATCGATTTTTATGAAATGAGTTCTATTCAATACAATAGACAATGGAGCCAACCCGCGGGAAGTGGATTACATTTGAAGGTATCGATGGCGCGGGGAAGTCAACCCAGCTGCTGTGGTTCAGCGAACATCTTTCAAAGTGCTTAAAACCGTTGGGTATTTCATTGCTCACCACGCGCGAGCCGGGCGGCACGCCTTTGGGTGAAACGATACGCGCATGGTTGCTCCACCAGCCGATGCAATTAGAAACAGAAACGTTGCTGATCTTTGCGGCGCGATTTGAACATCTTGCCACGGTGATTCAGCCTGCGCTTAAACGCGGCGATTGGGTGCTATGCGACCGTTTTACCGATGCGACATTCGCGTATCAGGGCGGCGGACGCGGCTTGGCGGGCGCTCGGATTGCCGCTCTAGAAGCATGGGTACAACAGGGTCTGCAGCCTGATTTGACGGTGTTGTTCGATCTCCCAGCGGAGATTGCAACCGCGCGCCGCGATGCAGTCCGAGCGCCAGATAAATTTGAATCCGAATCGCACGCGTTCTTTACGCGGGTGCGCAACGCATATTTGCGCCGGGCGCGCGAGGCGCCAGATCGTTTTGTACAAATCGATGCGACGCGCAGCGTTGCAGAAATCCGTCATCAACTTGAAAAAATCATTGAGCAGTTTTGAGCACTTCAATTTACCCTTGGCAGTTCGATGATTGGCGCCGCGTGCAGACATTGCGCGCGCGCTGGCCACATGCACTGTTGCTGCACGGCCCCGCTGGAATCGGCACATTCGATTTTGCGCGCCACCTTGCCATATCACTGATCTGCGAAACGCCGCTCAGCGACGGCCAGCCGTGCGGCCGTTGTATCGCATGTCATTGGTTTGCACGCGGCACTCACCCCGATATCCGCTTTGTCTGTCCCGAAAATAAAGCGGAATGGGCCAAAGGCAATGCAGCGGCTTTGGCCCCTTCTACCTCCGAAAAAACGCGTCTCCAAAGCGCGGAAATTAAAATCGAGCAGGTGAGGGCGTTGATTGATTTTTGCCTACTGAGCGCGCAGCGCAGCGGGCCGCGCGTGGTTGTGCTCGCGCCCGCTGAAGCGCTGAATGCCAGTTCCGCAAACGCGCTGCTCAAAACACTGGAAGAGCCGCCGCCAGGCGTCGTATTTTTGCTGGTCTGTACGCGCTTAGATCAATTGCCAGCCACGATTGTGAGCCGTTGCCAGCGTTGGCCGATGCGCATGCCGGCGCGCGCGGATGCACTCGTCTGGTTAAACCATCAAGGTATCCATCATGCCGATGAGGCGCTCGCGGCCGCGGGCGGCGCGCCTCTTGCCGCGCGCGCCGGCGTGCAAGATCAACCTGCATCCGTTCGCCGTTGTATGCTCGATCAACTGGCCGCTGGCGCGCAGTGTGACGCCTTCTGCTGCGCGGAAATACTACAGAAAGCGCCGATTTCAGATGTGCTGGGCTGGCTGCAACGCTGGCTCTACGATTTACTTGCGCAATATTTGACGCACCGGCTGCGTTACTATCCAAGTTACACTGAGGCGCTGACTCGGTGCGTGAAATGCCTAAATACGCGGCAACTGACGCGCTATATCCGGCATGTGAATGCACAGCGCACGGTTGAACATCATCCACTCAATGCAAGACTGATGTTTGAAGTGATATTCTCCGAATACCGTGCGCTTTTCAGCGTTTGCTGAATAAGTCTTGGCTAATACAGTTTCAATACATTTTGTTCCGGATTTATGGAAAAGAATAATAATATTAATTTGGACATCAACAAAGAAAAGGAATCAATTAAAGATTTTTTAAATTTTATCAAAGAAAAATATATACTATTAATTGAGGAGACACATTCACAAGAAAATCTTATATATAAGGAATTTTCTTTAGATCACATGGAGAATATGGTGAGGATGGGCGTCTCCAAGGCTGGCTTGATTACAAACATAAAAAGTACCAAGGTTCAGGTGTCTTAGCCAGTGCGATTTGCTTGGATGAAGTCATTTGTAAGCGAGTTATTTTGAGCGCTGAAATACCTTCCCCAAATTAAGTTTAACGCTTTTCCTGTGCTTCTTAATTGCTTTTGAGGTTCCCTATAGCATTACCAATGCCAATCTGTTGACGTTGGTGTCCCAACAGGAAGCGGCGGCTGTTGTGTCAGCAAAAGATGCATTAGCCACTGCTGGCATGAGCGCGGGCGTGGCAGTCGCGGGCATGATAAACGACTGGTTAGGGCTTAGGGCAGCTGCCGGTGTTTTTGCGTTTATTCCTATTTTTTCGCTTATATGAAAGATGATTTCCGTTGAAATTGCGGTTGACGCCTGGAAGTCGGAAGTCATCATGATTTCCGAGCGCCGCCGTTGCCAGCAAAATGAACTGATTGACTATCGAATTGATATGCCGGCAAATTATCGATAGCGATGAATGGGCGCGTTGCTCGGCCTATGCCATGCAGATCGTGACATGTTTTGATCTTAAACCAGGGATTTTTCATATTGAAATGATCATCACGCCACAAGGTCCTATTGCTCTTCTTACTGACGCAAAGCGAATAAAAAAAGGTGAAGTGATCGGGCGATTTCAGATAGAAGCTTTATCGTTTGATGATCTTGATCAAATGGTGATGACAATCATGCGTCAAGTAGAAGAAAAATCTGGAATAAAATTGCTTCAATGAGTGATATGCTTTTTCCAGTGTCTGCTGAAATTTCAGAAGTCACAATGAATTTTTATTTCCGCAATGCCACTGTAAATGACTTGCCCGCTATGGTTAGAATCTACAATGAGACGGTGCCAAGTCGCCAAGCCGCAGGAGATCTTGAACCGATTAAACCTGAAAGCATGTTGGCGTGGTTCCACATGCATGATCCACGATCACGTCCGATTTGGATTGCGGAATTTGCATCGGAGAAAATCGCAGGCTGGCTGAGCTTTTCAGACTTTTATGGACGTCCAATATACCGTTCAACCGCGGAACTCAGTATTTACGTTGATTCAGCGTGGCGCAGGCAAGGATTAGGTCGGCAATTGCTGACACGTGCGCTTGAATGTGCCCCCTCATTTGGCGTTGAGGCGCTGCTTGGCTTTGTTCTTGCGCATAATGCGCCCAGTTTGAAACTCTTCTATGCGCTTGGCTTTAAGAATTGGGGACGCTTGCCGCGCGTCGCTAAACTGGACGGTATTGCAAAAGATGTGGTCATTGTCGGGCGCAGCGTCGGCTAGAGCATTTTTTTATGTGGGTCGATTCACATTGCCATTTAAATCTGAACGGTTTGGCCGAACGTGTGCCGCAGCTTCTGGACAATATGCGCGCGCATTCGGTCAGCCATGCATTATGCGTGAGCATCGACTTGGAAACTTTTCCAGAGGTGCTTGCCATCGCACAACGATACGATCACGTATTTGCTTCCGTCGGTGTGCATCCGGCGGATGTATCCGTGCAAGAGCCGGATATTGAAGGACTCGTTCAGCGCGCGGCGTCTCCTAAAGTGGTTGCGATCGGCGAAACGGGGCTGGATTATTTCCGTTTAGAAGGACGCCTGCTAGATGAAATGGAATGGCAGCGCAAACGTTTTCGTACCCATATCCGGGCCGCGCGCGCGTTGCGCTTACCGCTGATTATTCATACCCGCGCTGCGATTGAGGACACGCTGGCGATCATGCGCGAAGAAGGCGCAGAGGAAGTCGGCGGCGTGATGCATTGTTTCACTGAAGGTTGGGATGCGGCTCAAGCAGCGCTCGCGCTCAATTTCCATATCTCCATCTCCGGCATCGTCACCTTCAAAAACGCGTCTACTGTGCAGGAAGTGGCGCGGCGCGTTCCACTTCAGCGCTTACTCATTGAAACAGACTCGCCTTATCTCGCGCCAGTGCCGCATCGCGGAGCAGTCAACGAACCCGCTTTTGTCCGTCATATAGGACGTTTTATTGCCCAATTGCGCGCTGAAACTGAAACTTCAATTGCAACTACAACCACTGAGAATTTCTTCACCCTGTTTAAACAAGCTTATACATTTGTGCACCTATAGAAGTCATTGCATGGATGAAATGACTTCTCAACAGTTCAACAAAGGAGCGAGGAGCGATGCGTTTGACTGATTTGTTGCAAAAAATTGCGATTGCGCCTTCTTCATGGGCGGGGGCGGTCATTATGATGGTGGTCATGCTATTGATCGCGCTGACTACGCATCGGATGGGCATGACGATCCTAACGCGTCTGGCGCGAACGCGCGCCATACCGGCGATCATGTTGCGCGCGATTCATCAGCCGACCCGCTATATGCTCGCGCTGTTTGCATTGCAAATGGCCTGGCAAGAGATACCGCCCAAGTTACCGCTTATTTTATGGTTGCGCGACATGAGCGGATTGGCACTGATTGGCGTATTGACCTGGCTTGGGATGCGCATTGTGATGGCGGTTGGAGAAATCATTATTTATCTGCATCCCATCGATGTCGCGGATAACTTGGTTGCGCGGCGGATTCATACCCAGGTGCGTGTGCTGGTGCGTATCGTGATGGTGATTGTAGGTTTAATTGGCCTCTCCTCCATTTTGATGTCTTTTCCGGCAGCGCATCAGATTGGCGCGACCCTGCTCGCTTCCGCTGGGGTGATCGGATTGGCCGCTGGTATTGCCGCCCGGCCAGTGCTGAGTAATTTGATCGCCGGCTTGCAAATTGCGCTCACACAACCCGTTAGGCTTGATGATGTTGTCATAGTTGCAGGGGAGTGGGGGCGGATTGAAGAGATTTCCAGTAGCTACATTGTAGTCTGTCTATGGGATCAGCGTCGCTTGATTGTGCCGTTGCAATGGTTTATTGAGAACCCGTTTCAGAATTGGACGCGCACCGATGCCCATATTATAGGCAGCACATTTTTGTGGGTCGATTACCGTTTGCCGCTTGAGCCGTTACGCGGCGAACTGGTCCGCTTATGCAACGCTGCGCCTGAATGGGATCATCGCGTGCAAGTACTTCAGGTGACAGACGCAAGTGAGCGCGCGATGCAGCTTCGAGTGCTAATCAGTTCAAAAAACTCAGCTCTGAATTGGGATTTGCGCTGTAAGATCAGAGAAGGCTTGATCGAATTTATCCAATGTCATTATCCAGCCTATCTGCCGCATATGCGGATTCATGCGCAGGGGCAAAGCAGTGACATCGGAAATATAACGCGTTAAAACTCAATCAGTTTTTATCTTTCTTGTAGCTCGTCTAGAACCCGAAAGTAATATTGACGACTATAGAGTTAAATATATCGATAATCTCATAGATGGACACGCCTGCGAGAAACAATAATTTTGATTTCATCCGCATCCTCGCTGCTTTACTTGTTCTTTTGAGTCATCAGTTCGCGTTAACGGGCCGCACTGAATTCAGTTTTGGCTTTTACTACCATAGCCTCGGCGGCATCGGCGTGCTCATTTTTTTTTCGCTGAGTGGTTTTCTAGTGGCTCAAAGCTGGGAGCGGGATCCCAATGTCTTGCGTTTTACTATCCGCCGTTTTCTACGGATTTGGCCTGGTTTATGCGTCGTCACACTCTTAGCGGTATGCGTGCTTGGTCCGCTAATTTCGACTGTTCCTATCAAACAATATTTCTTATCGGCTGAGACGCGCGACTATTTCTTAACGTTAAAGCTGACGAAGGTTCGATTTTTCTTGCCAGGTGTTTTTGATGCGAATCCACATCAGCGGTCAGTGAATGGTTCGCTTTGGACGATCCCGCTTGAAATCCGATGGTATGCAATCCTGTGTTTGCTCGGGCTTTTTGGCCTGCTCAAGCGCCAATGGTTACTTCTTGCAGGTATATTTATTTTTGCATTCTATGTATTTGGTTTTCATCATGCAGAACACAATCCAAAGAGAGTGTTGAACCAAGAATTTGGGCTCTTTTTTATGTATGGTGTGTGTACGTATGCCTTTCGCTCCGTTTGGAAATCAAAATCTCTTTTAGTTGGAGCAGTGATCTGCGTATTATCTATCGCATTCTGGATGATTGGGCATCAATATATTGCGCTATTTATTGCCCTTCCTTATAGCGTCATTTTATTTGGCACTGCATCAACACCCTTTATTCGAAGATTTGGCCGGTTCGGAGATTTGTCATACGGCCTCTATATTTATGCCTTTCCTGTGCAGCAAACGATTATCTGGCTGACCGAAAATAAAATCAGTTTTATCAAAGGATTAGCCATGACAACCGTTTGTGCAACGATACTGGCATTGGCTTCATGGCATCTTGTCGAGAAGCCTATGCTTTCTCTAAAACGCTTTTTAAAGTCTAAACAATTGACCTAGAGAACCATCTTTGAACATGTATGAGTTTTTCTATAAAAATTCTGCTTTTTCTCTATTACTGGCATTTGTGCTGGCTGTACAGAACCATGTTGGGTTTGCCCAAACTCGCCTTGAACTGCCTGCTGAGCAAGATCAAAACTTTGAGGAAGAAATTATCCCGCAGCGCTATACGACTCATCCAGCCGTCAATGCTTTTATCAATGAAATGGTTGCGCGTTACGACTTCGACGCGCAAGCGCTCCGCCTTCTATTCGCACGCACCAGTTATTCTGCGACCTCTGTACAGCTTGTGACGCCCGCCGCAACACCTATTCAACGTAACTGGCGCTTATACCGATCAAAATTCCTGGATGAAGCGACTATCGAAGCCGGAGTGCGCTTCTGGCGCGCTCATCAAGCTGCACTGCAGCGGGCTTATCGTGAATCTGGTGTGCCGCCTGAAATCATGGTTGCAATCATCGGCATCGAGTCGCTCTACGGCCGTCAAATGGGCAATTTCCGCGTGCTCGACGTGCTAACGACGCTGGCTTTTGACTATCCGCCAACGCCGAATCAGCTGGAACGCGCCCGGTTATTTCGTCAGAATCTTGAAGACTTTCTAGTTTGGACGCGTCATGCCGGACTTGATCCAACCCATATTTTGGGGTCATATGCGGGTGCAATTGGCATGCCACAGTTCATGCCGAGCAGCATTCTTCAATATGCGCTTAGCGATGAACCAGATCGTCTGCCTGACCTTACAAGCGCGGCAGATTCAATTATCAGCATTGCAAATTATTTACGGCAATACGGCTGGGAAGCAAACCGCCCGATTGTCTGGAATATCGCGTTGGATTCCCGCAGCCAAAGCATTGCGCAAGCGGCAGCCAATGGCTATCCCGAGCCGAAGCGTACGCTGGGACAATTGTTGAAAGCGGGCCTATTATTGAATGAAGCATTTTTAGATATCCGCGCCGAGCTGGATACACCCGTCACTGTGGTTGATCTGCCCACGCCTGGCCAACCGGTCGAATATTTGCTCGGATTGCGCAACTTTTATGTACTGACCCGCTATAACAAAAGCTTTTTTTACGCCGCCGCGGTTTATCAACTGAGTCAATGCATTAAACAGCGCGTCGGCCTGACTTTATATTGATATGATCGAAGCTTTCTGAAACCCTGTATTCAGCTTGACGGCAATCGCTTGAGCAGCCATTGCTTTGTCATTTACCAGATCACCCTCTTTTTCGAGCTGATGGAAAGTCTGTTGCACTTCGTCTGGTGAAATACGGCCTACGCCGTGTTCTATCGCGACCGCCAGGAGCGCATCTTTGGACACCACCGCTTCGCGTTCTCAGATGCGCGGCGGCAAAGGCCATCGCTTGACGGCCCGTCAAACCTATCTGCTTCGCGTCTTTGTTGTGATTCACGTGTGGAAACGTCGGGCGCCGCCGAACATGGATGCGTCGATAACCAAACCGCCGTCGAATTTGAGCGATGTCGATCATCGCAGCGCTTAAGGTGCGGTTTGCGAATCCGGTTTCGGCGGATTCCGATAACTGTCTTCTTTCAAGCCCCACAAGGCAGCACACATGGCGTTCGGATAGATCAAAGCGCTCAATCATCTGTCCAATCGCTTTACGCTTGGCTTGTGGGGCTAACGCTTTACTCCGAACACCTCTTTCAGCGCATGGAGGTCGAGCTGCGCTTCCGCTCGCAATCTCTTGAGCTTGGCGTTTTCACTTTCAAGCGCTTTAAGCCGTCTGGCCTCCGATGCCTCCATCCCTCCATATTTGGATCGCCATTGATAAAACGTTGCATCTGAAAACCGCCTCTGCGGCACAACTCCTTGACCGGCAAACCGGCTTCTGATTGCTTCAGAAATCCAATGATCTGTTCTTCTGTAAATCTATTTCGTTTCATCTCCGTCATTGACTCCATTTCCTATAGTTTGACGGATTTCACTCACTTTTATCTGGTTCGCCTACAGGGGAGCAGGTCAAAGCGCAGCGGCTAAAGATTTTTGTTCTCTCCAGCTGGCAAAAGCCAGTGAGTTCCGGATCTAAATGCACCATGCAGGGTTGAATTTGCGTATTTGGGTAGACCGTTTCAATCGCGTCTGCAAAGCCATGCAGCCCATCGACAATGGCAATCAGGAGATCGCTTAATCCACGATTACGCAGTTCGTTAAAGACTTTCAGCCAGAATTTGGCGTCCTCCGTGTGTTCGATCCACAGCCCCGGTTTTTCGAATGCCACATCTTTTCGACCTTATACATCTCCCCCTCCTGAAGGCGCTTGCCGCGCTGTGCTTTAACTCATCCATGATTTCTCCTACCGCTTCTGGAGAAGGCGAAAAAACGGAACAAATTTGCCAAGATCAATCTTGACTGCAGCATCTTGAGCGCACAGACCGTTTTTCTATCGGCTCACTAGAACAAAGGGGAGAAGTTGGTGAAGTGTTTTGTGTTGAATGATCAATCCGAGCGGCGCGAAGGACTAAAAGCGCTGTTGCGTCAAATTGATCGCCGTGCGAAATTTTCCGAAGCAAAGGACTGGAGGCAAATACATTTCACATTAAAGCGCGATATGCCAGATTTGATGGTTATCGACTGGCAGCATCATTGGATGAAAACCGCGCATTTATCGCCGCTGTTGCGCGAATATCCCGCATTGCCGGTTGCCGTGTTAACGGACGATGCCACCCGCCCGGCCGTCGACGCCCTTCTGGATGCGGGTGTGCTTGGCGTGATCCCGCGCAGTCTGGAGCCGCGCCTGATTCTGCGCGCACTAGAGCTTGTATTGCTGGGCGGTCATTATGTCCCCGCATGTGTGCTGAATCCAGCCTTTCTAAAAATGGTGCGCTTGCCCGAACAGCGCGCCCGTTTTGCAGATGAATTGGAGCGTCATCCAGATGCGGACCAGGTGCAGTTATCGCCTCGCCAGCATCAAATTATGCGTTTAGTCCATATGGGCAATACCAACAAAATGATTGCGCGCTCGCTCAATATCAGCGAAGGTACGGTCAAAATTCACCTCGCCAGCGTATTTAGACTGCTCGGCGCAACCAACCGCGCCGCGGCCGTCGCGCTCTACAATGGCTGGCAGTTCAATAAGCTGGCCGTGCTTCGCAACGAAGCGCAGCCTTTTACGCCCAAACCGGTCCCTGGCATGCGCTCGCCTGTTCCGCTTAAACCTAAAAAAACGGTGCCTAACCCCGCGTCTTCCAATATGTATGCACAATTGATCGCTGCGCAGCCGCCTGCGTTGTATCAGCGCACGGAGCCTATGCGCCGGGCGTGTAAAGAAACGCCGACTAAAGCGCCTGAAAAGGAGGGGGATTGAGTCAAACTTTATAATCTCGAGTATTTTGATGCCTTTGTTGCACGCCTGCTCAAAGAAATATAAAGATTCTCATGACTTATCCCAATGCCCCGCTCGATAAAAGCTTTGATCCGCATGCCATTGAGAAAATATGGCGTCAGGCGTGGGAAAAGCAGGGGTATGCGCAGCCGGCGTTCGCCCGCGGCGCGCCTGATTTTTCGATGCAATTGCCACCGCCGAATGTGACTGGAACGTTGCATATCGGGCATGCGTTTGAACAGACGCTGATGGATAGTCTGGCGCGCTATCACCGGATGTGCGGCGCGAATACGCTCTGGATACCGGGAACCGATCACGCGGGCATTGCAACGCAGCTGATGGTGGAACGCCAACTAGAGGCGCAGCAACAGACGCGCGGCGCGCTCGGTCGTGAACGCTTTATTCGCCGCGTCTGGGCCTGGAAAAAAGCATCGGGTTCGACGATTACGCAACAGATGCGGCGTCTCGGCGTTTCAATCGACTGGAGCCGCGAATACTTCACGATGGACGCGCAGCGCTCGCAGGCGGTGACCGAAGCTTTTGCGCGTCTGTATCAGCAAGGCTTGATTTATCGCGGCAAACGGCTCGTCAATTGGGACCCGAAACTCGGCACAGCGGTGTCCGATCTTGAAGTGGTAAATCAAGAAGAAGCGGGCACGCTCTGGAATATCCGTTATCCGTTCGCCGAGGGCAGCCGCGCAGCGTTGGTGGTGGCAACGACGCGGCCGGAGACGTTGTTGGGCGATGCCGCGGTGATGGTGCATCCTGAAGACGAACGTTATCAGGCCTGGATCGGCAAAAAAGTGCAATTGCCGTTGTGCGGGCGTCAAATTCCAGTAATTGCCGACGCTTATGTCGACCGCGCATTTGGGACCGGCGTCGTGAAAGTAACGCCCGCGCATGATTTCAACGATTACCAGATCGGCCAGCGGCACGCGCTGCCGTGCATCGAAATTCTGACGCTTGACGCAAAGATCAACGACAACGCGCCCGGGCGCTATCGCGGACTGGATTGCGCCGCTGCGCGCAAGGCAGTGATTGCCGATTTGACCGCGCAGGGGTTATTGGAATCCGCTCAGCCGCATACGCTAAGCGTCCCGCGCGGCGAACGCTCCGGCGCGGTGATTGAGCCGATGCTGACCCAACAGTGGTTTGTTGCGGTCAATACACCGGCGCCGGAGGGTACACATCATCCAGGTCGGACAATGGCGGAAGTGGCGTCGGACGCGGTGCGCAGCGGCGAGATTCAGTTTGTTCCTGAAAACTGGGCGCGCACTTATCACCAATGGCTAGACAATCTTCAGGATTGGTGCATTTCCAGACAATTATGGTGGGGGCATCAAATTCCCGCGTGGTATGACGACACTGGCCGCATGTATGTCGCGCGCAGCGAGGATGAAGCATCTGCGCAGGCGCGCGCAAATGGTTACTCCGGTGCATTGACACGTGATGAAGATGTGCTCGATACCTGGTTTTCATCGGCGCTGGTGCCGTTTTCATCGCTCGGCTGGCCTTCCGAATCGCTTGAATTGGCGCGTTTCTTGCCTTCATCGGTACTCGTCACCGGTTTCGACATCATCTTTTTCTGGGTTGCGCGGATGGCGATGATGAGTCTGCACTTGACTGGCCGCGCGCCCTTCAAAACGGTCTACGTGCATGGACTGGTGCGCGATGCATATGGCCGGAAAATGTCAAAGTCGAAAGGCAATACGCTCGATCCGATTGATTTGATCGACGGAATTGCGCGCGATGCGTTAATTGAGAAACGAACCCAAGGTTTGTTGAACCCGAAGCAGGCGGAAGCGATTGCGGAAGAAACGCGTAACGCATTTCCCAATGGCATCCCGGCGTTCGGCGCCGATGCGTTGCGCTTCACCTGCGCATCACTCGCAACCCCAGGGCGCAATATCAATTTCGATTTGGCCCGCTGCGAGGGATACCGTAATTTCTGTAATAAACTGTGGAATGCGACGCGCTTTGTATGCATGCACTGTTCAGGCGAATGCCGCTCTGAAGCCGTGCACGATATTCAAAATGCCCAATCCTATGCAGACCGCTGGATTCTCTCCGCACTGCAACGGGTCAATGCGGCGGTCGAAAAACACTTCGCCGATTTCCGCTTTGACCTGATTGCGCAGGCGATCTACCAGTTTATTTGGAATGAATACTGCGATTGGTATATTGAATTCGCCAAAGTGCAGTTGCAAACGGGTCCATCGGCACAGCAGCGCGCCGCCCGCCATACTTTGCTGCATACACTTGAAACAGCGCTGCGCCTTGCGCATCCGCTGATGCCGTTTATCACCGAGGCGTTATGGCAGAGCGTTGCGCCGCTCGCCGGCGATGTTGCAGAGGATTCGAAACATCTTTCGCTCTCTATCATGGCGCAACCCTATCCACATGCGCAGCCGGAAAAAATCGATCCAGACGCCGAGCAATGGGTCGCGCAGCTCAAAATCGCGATTGACGCATGCCGCACCCTCAGAGGCGAAATGAAACTGGCGCCAAGCAGGCGCGTCCCGCTTTTTGCAAGCGGCGATGGGGCTTTACTCGCTTCATTCTCGCCCTATATGCGCGCGCTCGCGCGTCTGTCGGATGTTGTGTTCTGCGCGGATGAAAGTGCGCTGGATCAAGCCGCCTCCGGCGCACCTGTTGCACTTGCCGGCGCACTGAAGATTGCGCTGAAAACGGGCATTGATCCGGCTGCCGGGCGCGCGCGGCTGGATAAGGAAATTCGGCGTATTGAAACGGAACTTTCAAGATGCCGCGCCAAACTCAGTCATGAGGCGTTTGTCGCTAAAGCGCCCGAAGCCGTTGTCGCGCAGGAACGCAAGCGTTTATCAGAACATGAAGCGGTGCTGGATGCGTTGATCGCGCAACGTGCGCGGATTTAGGAAATGAATCAATATGTTCAAACTCACCAAAGCCATTTTTCCCGTCGCCGGGCTTGGCACGCGCTTTTTGCCGGTGACCAAAGCCAGTCCCAAAGAAATGCTGCCGATTGTCGATAAGCCGCTGATTCAATATGCGGTTGAAGAGGCGATTGCAGCCGGCATTACCGAGATGATTTTCGTGACTGGCCGTAGCAAGCGCGCGATTGAAGATCACTTTGATAAATCGTATGAAGTTGAGGCTGAACTCGAAGCGCGCGGCAAAGAGAACCTTCTAAAATTGGTGCGCAATATTAAACCGCCTGAGATTGATTGCTTCTATATTCGCCAGCCTGAAGCGCTTGGACTCGGTCATGCGGTTTTGTGCACGGAGAAATTAATCGGAGATCATCCTTTCGCGGTTGTGCTCGCCGACGATCTTTTGGATGGAGAGCCGCCAGTGCTCAAGCAAATGGTTGAGCACTTTAACCACTACCACAGCTCGCTGATTGGCGTTGAAGAAATTTCGCCTGAAGCTTCTCGTTCATACGGCATTATCGAAGGCCGGGAGTGGGAAAACAACATTATCAATCTATCCGGCATTGTTGAAAAACCCGCGCCGGAAGAAGCGCCGTCGAATTTAGGCGTGGTCGGGCGTTATATCTTGAAGCCGCGTATTTTTGATCATCTGCGTACTTTGCGTCCAGGCGCAGGCGGCGAGTTGCAATTAACCGATGCCATTCAGTCTCTGATGAATGATGAACAGGTGCTCGCCTATCGCTATTACGGTACGCGTTTTGACTGTGGCAGCAAGCTGGGCTATTTAAAGGCGACGGTCGAATTCGCCTTGCGTCATCCAGAAGTCAAGGATGATTTTGGTGCGTATTTGCAGGCGCGGATGCGCGCTAATAATCTCCCTTTCCCATAAACTGATATTTAAGTTGAGAGTATTACCTAAAAAATACCACCGCTTTTTTCTGCCAGAGCCTATAGTTTTCAGGTCCTGCCAAGTCATTCTGAATTCTCAAAGACAAGTCCGCCATTTCCACACACTTGGAAACCCCCTTCGTTTTTCGGGTCATCCCTGCTAAGCGGTGACGGGTATTCGCATTATCCTGCGGGGTGGCCGTGGTATGGGCTCTTCCAATGGTCTGTCGCTTTTTCATTGTGCCGTAGAGCGGCACCGCGAGGGCTTGAGTGGCTTCAGGAATCTTAGCGAAACTATCGGTAGGGAAACGCTCTCTTAAGTCTTAGGGGAAAGGCTGTTCGTCAAGAGATATAGGCGTTGAACTGGATGAGGACGGGGCAGGCGGCAGGGCAGGCTGCTTTTTATGCGCCGGAACTTGCGGCAAGAACAAGGGGCCGCGCTGCCCGCATGCAGCGAGCAGAAGCAGGGCCGAGAGCAGGATGCGGCGGATTTGAATTGTAATAGCCAAGAGTTGATCCGACAGTGGTTAAATTAGAGCGCAGGGGAATTTAAAGCAATTGCC
>LXRJ01000583.1 GCA_001684025.1 Candidatus Glomeribacter gigasporarum
ATGCGGGGAAGTCCTTTGAGCCTAGTAGCTACCCTGGCGGTAATAACGTAAGTAGGTGAAATCAGGACAACCCGCGGGTAATCTTATCACCTTCTAGTGTAGTAGGCTACCTCAGAGACTATAAGTGGTTAGGCTTATACACCCTAAGAGATAGTCCAACCTTTACTGGTTACCCTTCTTAACTCTTGCGGAGTAACCTATTGCTATTGGGGTCTGTCTGTATTATGCCGTTTATTTCTCTTTGGAACATCCTTTGTGGCCTTGCTCTGCTTTTCTCTTCTCTTTTATCTTCATTTCTGTTGAACTCTACTCCCGCTTGATTGCAATCCTGCTCGAATGCTGCTACGTCTTCTTTAGAACCTTTAGAGCCCAAAGCAGGTAAAGCTGGGTCTACTTCAGAAGCTCCAAAGCCATCCAAACGG
>LXRJ01000584.1 GCA_001684025.1 Candidatus Glomeribacter gigasporarum
CTGTATGTCTTTTATTAAGTAACATATGATTACANTTTTTATATACAAAGTCTATCAACGAAAGTACAACTAGTCACACGTATAACTTTAGTCATTATCTAATTAAGGGTTCCGCCCATAGGTTACCCACTAGATGCCATACCTGAGACCCGCCTGTAAGTCCCCTATTTAAACTTTCTGATTTTCAATCCTATTGCATATATATGCAATACTTACATTACYATTATCGTRACATATCAGGTAAGGGCTATCTAATTACTATTTATATCAARGTATCACCTCATTGGATGTTACCAAGTATCTATAGTCCTTCGAATTTACCCTCGACGCAAACTTACTAAGTATGGTACCAAGATTACCTCTTAGATTTATCCAATTTTAGTATATCCCGTATCTACTAAACCGGTATTAATGCCAGAGGT
>LXRJ01000611.1 GCA_001684025.1 Candidatus Glomeribacter gigasporarum
TTAATCAGAATATAATTGGTATTACGCTAATCATATTTAATTGTAAGTTGGAATATATGCAATTTTTAGTTACAATACGGTTAAACCTTTCATTTAGGTTCAATTTATTCATATCGATTTAGCGATCTATATATTTTCTAAAATTACTCTACACGATATACAAACTAAGTCAGTTGATGAAATCATAATGCGACACTATATTATAACAAAATAAATGAAGAAAATTTCAAGATTAGATCGTAATGCTAAATCTAAACAAAGACTWTATAATATAATGTAAGAATTGGCATATATAATTATAAATATCGTTGTCTACGTTCCTGATTTTAGTGCGTCTACCTTATAATGATAAAATCATCTTACATGTAAAAATATACACCGATCATTGCCGAAATAATAAATT
>LXRJ01000626.1 GCA_001684025.1 Candidatus Glomeribacter gigasporarum
ACATCTGATACAAACCCTCTGCCTGGTGTATTGATTCTTCTTCGAGCATGCCAAATGACTTCTGTCAGTCTACCTAAGATTAAGATACGCAGACAACATAATAATGGGATTCTCAAGCAATACCCCTGATTCTACCACCCATAGGGATCGAAGACAAACAAGGGATCGAAGATCAACTGCCCCAGGATGTAGTCTACATCCCAATAAAGAAACTATAGGAACAAGTCTAACTTCGTTGGGTATGTTACTAAACAGTAACTTGGGAATTTATGTCAGTCATCATAAGACAGAGACTGTCAAGTAGCTCACGTTACTCTGTGTCCACCTCGGAGGAATGCTGGACTTCGTCCAGTCATATCGGTCATATCGGCTCCTGAGCCACCTAATCAAGAAC
>LXRJ01000631.1 GCA_001684025.1 Candidatus Glomeribacter gigasporarum
AATACTTTTCTACTAATTCAGATCAAGAGCATCGTAATCAAGAACAACAAAATCTTGATACTGTTTATCTTCAAGAACGTCTWACTCAAGAATTTCAAATTTATGAGAGAAAAATTGTTTCTCTCGAAAAATATTTAAATTATTTATTTATCTTTATTTTTATTTTATTTATTTCTTTTGGATTTTATATTTATTATACACAAAACATTCATAAAATGAATGTTCAACTTTTATCTGAGYATGTAGAGATTCAAGTTAAAAAAGAAATTTTTAATAATCATTTAGAATTAGTTAAAAAACAATTTTTAGAATTTATAGACTYTGTTAAAATGAAATAACTACTTGTCGATGGTTTGTATCGACAAATTTAATTGATTCTTTTACTTTGTTCA
>LXRJ01000642.1 GCA_001684025.1 Candidatus Glomeribacter gigasporarum
TTAATTCTATTCAGGTTGATAGTATTTTGAACTTTTATAANTTTTTTTTATAAATATTATTATTGTAATTACAATCAATTGGGTTAATTAACTTTCAAGATATTGTGTTGCAATTTTCTTTAAATTTATTCTTTTTCTTCTTTTTCTTTCTTATTATCTTATTTTTCTTTCCTATATATTCTATTTTTATATTTATATTTCTTATTAATTATATTCTAAAGATCTTTTAACCTATAAACATAATGGAATATCTATCAACAATATATCAACCTCAATATTTTAACAATTGCTCTACTACTTCACAACCTTTTCTTAATGATATTAAAAATGATATTATTTGTTTATTTCAACAAATAATTCAACAAGTAGTTGATAAAAGATTAA
>LXRJ01000648.1 GCA_001684025.1 Candidatus Glomeribacter gigasporarum
CTTGATTCTCTTTGTTCATTAATTGCTCGAGTATAAAAACATTCATTGTTTTTTCTTGTCCGAAGCTTGGTCTGTACTTTCTTTCTAGTATGYCTGCAATCTCTGTTCCATCTTCTATAAYTTCTAARCTTCTTTCTAATTCTGGTGACCTAATGCTGATTTCTARTCTYTTTGCTTCTTTAACTATCTTATAGCACAGATTGTTTTTAAGGTCTATTTGTTCTAGTCTCTGCAAGCTAAGATCTAGAATGCATTTGCTACTTTTGATATTCAGTTGTGCTTGCATTATTCTGAGCCACATAGCTTTGCCTATGTCTTGTTTATTATTTAATCGTGCTGTAAATTCTGTGATATGATGTGCTAGCTGATTCTGCCAAAAAGT
>LXRJ01000675.1 GCA_001684025.1 Candidatus Glomeribacter gigasporarum
AAGCAATAGCTAAAATAAATAGCTATAACTACAAGGAATGGGATCAGATTTTACCATCTGTACTATTAGCCTATCGAACAATGAAGCATAGTACAACAAAATTTACACCATTCTCTCTAATTTATGGAAGRGATGCCAAACTTCCTATTGAAACTATTATTGAAACCTATTATGATGAAGATATATCTTTTAATGAAGCTCTAATCAAACGAACATTTGAAATAGAAGATATAACCCTAAAACAACAAAAAGAAGCTGTTGAAAATATTAAACAAGCACAAAGAATACAAAAAGAAGCCCATGAYAAAAATCTTAAAAACCCTGAATTAAAAATTGGTGACAAAGTTTTAGTAGCTCA
>LXRJ01000689.1 GCA_001684025.1 Candidatus Glomeribacter gigasporarum
TCACTATTCACTTTTTATTATATTTATTTATTTTTATGAGGATTTTACGAAGCAAGAAAAACAGGAAAATTGTATTTGAAATATAATTAAAACTTTAAAAATTATATTTTATATTTAGAGAATATGAGCCTTATTGACAATTTCACCATTTAATTTTGGATAAGTTTGATATAAAAAATTTATATTTAAGGAACATGAGCCTTAATTACAACTTCGCTATCCAAAATTTARATWRNNTTRAATATAAARTAGAYAYTACTTTTCAYATTTAGRGAATATGAGCCCTATAAACAACCTCGCCATTCAAGATGAATAAAGTTGGATGTGAATAGTAACAAAACAATACAAAA
>LXRJ01000101.1 GCA_001684025.1 Candidatus Glomeribacter gigasporarum
GGTGGTATGTAAACTGGTGCGAATAATCTCAGCCAATAGAAACTTTGGTGGAAATTAGTAAATGCTTTTAAGTATAATGACAAAATTATTCTTTCATTTAAACAAATGCTATAAATAGCAAGATTATCTAAATATTATCATATGATAGACGATCATTCGCAGAGAGAAAAATTATTTCTAGATTTTTTTTTCACCGCACTGCCAAAATGATTTTACTTATTTGTGCGAGTTCTCAAAACCAAAAAAGGAAACCGGATTTTGTAAACAAACTAAGTGCGTAAAGATAGAAGCTTAGAGTTAGAGCGTTAAAATTAGATGCTATAACAATAGATTGTTACTTGTTATATGTAAACTTTCGGTTCCGAAAATTTTAATTAGTGAACCAAGGTCGATTTAAACATTGGTTTTTGAGTATTTTTACTTTTTTCTTCTTTCGCACGTGTTCGTAATTTATGTCAGGCTGATCCAGAACAATCAAATTTTGTGCACTCCAATTGACATTTCCTTTCTAGAGGTTTGTATTACTCGCACAAATAAGTGCGTGCCTAACAAATCAATAATCAATAAATTAATATAATGATTATCTTTTCTAAATAGAAAATTTAGTGTTAGTGTTAGCGTTAGACCTGAGGTTTACAAGATTACACAAACACTATGCACAAATAATTTTTTAAAGTTGCATGCATTTATGTCTACGATAAATATATAAACCCAGTCTATCTTGGGATGCCTTTTTTGGTTTCATATTGATAGCAATCTCTGATATAAAGATAAATCATTTTATTGGTATTTTTATTTTGCTAAATTAAAATTTTATATTATTTCGGGAAGAAATGCAGGTTTTGTAGTCTACCATATTTACCCAACATGTATACCCCCCGTGGGCTATACCTGCAGCAATTTAGAATGCCAAATTTTGATTTATATCTATACATGGGTGTCTAAAATAGGGATGATTTATGGCAGACGGCATGGCTAAATTTTTTAGTATTTTCGCCACAGTGTCTCAAAATGTTACGTATCTAAATTGTTTTGGTTACCGAAATTATTAATTATCGATCGCCGATATTATTACTCCAGGGGGAACGTCCCAAATTAGGAAATAATTATCTGAGTCACCCGCATGTTATATGATTTTTTTTTTATACGTTTTACAATACTTCTATTAAAAAGCCCGGGCCAATCAAATTTGCAGTTTTTTAGAAAGAAAATTTTTTATACATTTTACAAGGGGCTTCGGGTAACAAATCCCTTCTAAGATACGTGACTAACGACTAAGTTAACTTGAAGCTTTTGCACTATATTTTAATAATATTAACTGAATCTACCTGAATCCACCAACTTTTATATTACGATTTGCTTTACAAAAATATGTCTGAGGCTAAGGAATGTATGGAATGTAGAGCTACTGAATCGTCTAGATTTCGTTTGTTAACAGGAAATAAGTGGAAAAAAGCTGAAGCTTATGATTTGCTAAAAGTAACTTGGGAAAAAAATAACTACCTATGCCATTCTTGTTACATGAATTGTGTAGAAAATCAACTAAGAAGATTGAAAAAAGAAGCCAAATGGCCAAAAGTCTCTGTTGAAGAAGCAGAAACTAATGTAGATGTAGTCGAAACCGATGTAGTTGAAGTAGAAGATGTTGAAGAAGTAGATGTAGCCAAAACCGATGTAGTTGAAGTAGAAGATGTTAAAGAATTAGATGTCATTGAAGAAGTAGATGTAGTTGAAGATTTAGTTGAAGATGATGATGTAATTGAAGCAGATATAGAAGATATTATTAAAAAAGAAATGGAAAATAAAATTAAAGAAAACATGGAATCGAGAGACACAGAAGCTACAATAAGAGAGGGTGTAGAGGCCATAAACAAGGAGGAGGTAAGTATGATTAACCTTATCGAAGTTATTAAGTTGATGGCAAAAATCTTTTATTAGAGAGAACATGTGGAAAAAGAAGGACCCATATATTCATTTGACGAAATGCGAAAATTACTTCCACAAATCGATTCAAGCTTGAAGGATTTTTTCAACCAACTTTATTTGCTAGCTCAGCCGTTTAAGCATTGTGAGAAGACAATGGGGCGTATGAAAAAATTAATGGTGTTTTTGTGTTATCTTCTCGCATTGTTAAATAATTCAAAAATTAACTTCTTTAAGTTCGATTTAGCATATTATTTAGATTCTGTAGGTACAAGTAATGAAGGTTTAAATACCTTAGCTAGTATTGGAATAACTACGACTGCGAGAGCTGTAAACAACAAGAAAAGACAATGTTCAGAGGCGCATAGGGAATTTGTAGAAAAAGTTCTTGAAAATCGGTCAGAAAGCACTTTCGTGCTAAATGTAGATGATTACCATAATGTTCATGTTCCATGGCAACCTGATACTACTAGCACATCTTGGGCAGTGCATATAGCTACAATTATTGCGAATCCGTGCCCTATATCAACGATACCACGTAATGGAGTAATAAACCTGAAAATTGTGGATGATGAACTAATTTTGAAACATCTTGACGAACGATTTATAGAAAATCTTGGAATTTCTTACCATGTCCGTAGACGAAATTATATGGGTAAGTGTTCTGATAATAAGGTTATAGAAAGACTAACTTTGCACAGTTATGATGATAGGTTGGCAGAAAAAAAGAATGACAAACATATACAGAATGTCATTCTTTTAGACTTTACTGAAAGTAACTTGAAGGGCATCAAAGATTATACGAAAGCTCTTCAAGTCGTGTATAATCAGAAGCCGATGCAGGAGTATCTCTCTAATAATGCAATTCCGATTGTTGCGGACTGGCCCGGACAGTTTTTTATTCGCAAGGCTATTGCGCATCGGCTTCTTCTCAACAACGAAGCAATTCTTTCATTTGTTTCGGCATTTGTGCCTATGATGGGACCTCTCCATGTTTCTTTATATGGTCGTAAGCTCATTTTTTTAAAAAATTCGTGCTTATTTAACGACGTTTACAAAGGCATTTTTGGGCCAAATAAGGATCTGGGTAAGAAGCCACAGCCATGGCGGATTGATTTAATTCTTCATGTTATGCACATGGCGTGGCTTGATATAGCTGATATTGTTTTTTCGAAGTTTGGTCATACATGTAAAAATATAGAATATCTATATTTAACTGATCTTTTGAGTAATTTAATTTCTCTAGTGCTTGACGTTTGCGCCATACATCATCAGGAAGGTAACTGGCAGTGTAAAGACAAAGTAAGTAACAGTGTAAAGACAACGTAAGTGACAGTATAAACGACATGTTCAGCAACTCAATATTATAAAAAATGCTCTTGACGGTAAATTTTTACTTGGTTCAACATTTATTTAAAGAGAAAAAAAATTTTTTTTATTTATATACAAATCGATCGATCGAATATTATTATACTATGCAAGGTACTGGTGTGCTATATTTTTTTGCATTTAAAAAAAAAAAGTATATTATGTGTCACACCATAGATAAATAGTACTTTAAAAATTGATCTAATTTATTTGTCACGTGCGGGGTACCTGGGTTTCCTGCACAGTGCTAAAAATGCATCAAGAACGCCACTTAAATTTAGGGGGTAATTTGAGCATATCAAAAAAATAACTGCAGGGGTATCAAAATTGTAACTTTTGCATCTGAGACTGACATAACTACAATCAGGAAATTTCAAACCAGCTGTTCGTTTCATTAAAAATTACTTATTTCTCAAAAACCTGTATGAAAACCACCTTTGGTGCTTTAACAAAAAATATTCTTTGAGCGATTTTACATATAAGCACCTAACTTTAACCTTCTTCTAAATGCTAACTCTAACATTAATAAACTTTAAAAGATTTTGTCTGCATCACATGATCGACAAAACCTGGAACAAAACCTTCATGCGAATATCCAGAACAGCCCCAAAAATGCAGCCACTGTATATATGCTGCAGGATTGGTATTGGAGTACAATCATTAAAAATGATAAACAATATACAGCATGAAGAAAGCCAATAAGTGGCACTAACCAATCTTACGTCACTGCATTTTTAGGAGCCATCCTGGACGATTCCCTATATGCCTACATGCAATTATAGAATTTAGGTAGGTAAAACGAATATCTGTATGGTATAGGAATTATGTTTAAAGCCGGCCAGGTTTTTAAGTGGTGTGACAATTGAGTTAAAATCATATCTATACCATACTGATCCGGTCAATTGTACCATACTGATCTTCTGTAATCCCATAATTTATAAAATGCCTAATACTCAGTGGTCGAAAAAAGATCCGGAAAAATAATATGCAACAAATTTTTTCCGTATTTTAAGTAGCATTTACTAATTTCCACCAAAGTTTCTATTGGCTGAGATTATTCGCACCAGTTTACATACCACCTAAGTTTTTTTGTTAGTGCCCAAAAGGTGATTTCTTAGGCGAAATTTTGAAAAAATGTGACTTTTCGAAAAAAAGCGATTATTGTTTTGATTTTCACGTTACACCTGATCTTGCATTCTGATTGGCCAGAATCAGAAACTTTGGGAGATTAGTAAATGCTTTTAAGTATAATGACAAAATTATTCTTTCATTTAAACAAATGCTATAAATAGCAAGATTATCTAAATATTATCATATGATAGACGATCATTCGCAGAGAGAAAAATTATTTCTAGATTTTTTTTTCACCGCACTGCCAAAATGATTTTACTTATTTGTGCGAGTTCTCAAAACCAAAAAAGGAAACCGGATTTTGTAAACAAACTAAGTGCGTAAAGATAGAAGCTTAGAGTTAGAGCGTTAAAATTAGATGCTATAACAATAGATTGTTACTTGTTATATGTAAACTTTCGGTTCCGAAAATTTTAATTAGTGAACCAAGGTCGATTTAAACATTGGTTTTTGAGTATTTTTACTTTTTTCTTCTTTCGCACGTGTTCGTAATTTATGTCAGGCTGATCCAGAACAATCAAATTTTGTGCACTCCAATTGACATTTCCTTTCTAGAGGTTTGTATTACTCGCACAAATAAGTGCGTGCCTAACAAATCAATAATCAATAAATTAATATAATGATTATCTTTTCTAAATAGAAAATTTAGTGTTAGTGTTAGCGTTAGACCTGAGGTTTACAAGATTACACAAACACTATGCACAAATAATTTTTTAAAGTTGCATGCATTTATGTCTACGATAAATATATAAACCCAGTCTATCTTGGGATGCCTTTTTTGGTTTCATATTGATAGCAATCTCTGATATAAAGATAAATCATTTTATTGGTATTTTTATTTTGCTAAATTAAAATTTTATATTATTTCGGGAAGAAATGCAGGTTTTGTAGTCTACCATATTTACCCAACATGTATACCCCCCGTGGGCTATACCTGCAGCAATTTAGAATGCCAAATTTTGATTTATATCTATACATGGGTGTCTAAAATAGGGATGATTTATGGCAGACGGCATGGCTAAATTTTCTATTTAGAAAAGATAA
>LXRJ01000695.1 GCA_001684025.1 Candidatus Glomeribacter gigasporarum
TTATTTTTTACTATTAGTTATTATTTTATTTTATTTTTAATATTAGATATTATTGTTATTATTTTATTATTATTTATTCATTTTTTTATAAATTGTTATTAAATAAAATTTATATTTAAGTTTAATATAAAATTTAAAAATAGTTAAATAAAAATAAAAAATTAATAATTATATTATATTTAATTTAAATAATTTATAACGATAATTATTTTAATATATCAAATCATCTATAAGAATTAATTTTTATTTATATTATAATTATATTTTATATTAATTATAGTAAAAACAGAATTTTTGCCWWAWTATAACTTCAAAATTTAATACTTTTAAATGAACAAAAAATT
>LXRJ01000700.1 GCA_001684025.1 Candidatus Glomeribacter gigasporarum
GGCCCCCCGGCGACATCCCTAGACGTTATATCTCTCGCTACCTTAAAGAGGCTACTCTCTAGCTCATGGTAATGGCATTTTTYCCCCCCCCTACATTGGCCCTTGTACGGAGTAAATTCCCTTTTAATTTGGTCTCCTTCTTTCTTCTGATTCTTACTTTGCACTGTCCTACTTCATGTTGTCGTTTCTGATACCTCTAACTAATCTCCAGGGCTTTAGCCCTCCCCCCCCGAATTATCCCTACAATTATGTATGTGATTCCAATTCCAAGTACTTTCACTCTTTAGGGGCCGAGTGAATTGAGTTGGTAACTGGGGGGGCCTACCCCCGACTCTAGAC
>LXRJ01000709.1 GCA_001684025.1 Candidatus Glomeribacter gigasporarum
TCAGAAGATWCATCRTCRTCATCRTCWTCWTCWTCRCTATCATTAAGATCTAAACCTGTAATGCTTTTAATCGCATTATTCAATCTTTTGTTTTCTTTTTTTTCTCTATTTTTACGTTCGTTTTCTAAAATATCACTAGTTTTTTTAAAATTATGAATRCTATATTTTTTTAAAGAATTAATTGAATAAATTTTTGTTCTTTTCGTTGTTTTCCTTTTTTTTACAGGATCATAATAAATTACATATTTCATCGGATGKGTAATAAGAAAACAGTTTGTTYCAGGAAACGGATATTTTCTTTCTTTTCTTTTATAAGTTACGTCAAGAC
>LXRJ01000717.1 GCA_001684025.1 Candidatus Glomeribacter gigasporarum
TCTGGCGCATAATACGGAAACGGCATTTCTGATCTAAATGTTCTTGGTCAATTGGGTTTAGAGAATGCGGAATGGATATGGCAACATCGTAACCTAGCTTTAATAGATAATTCAGTTCATCGGCTACAAAAGGTGAAAGTCCATTTGGCTGAAAAATCGAAAATACCGCTAAACGCCGCGCGCGCTTGGGACCTAAAATGATGAGATTTGATTTTTTCCTACGGTCGAAGATCCAATACAAAATATAATCTTGAATGAATAAAAACAATCGATGAATACGCGTGATTCTGATCGCCTGAGCAATTGGGCTAAGAATTTTTTT
>LXRJ01000721.1 GCA_001684025.1 Candidatus Glomeribacter gigasporarum
AAAAGCCTCATAAATATATGTCTGTAATTCCGTTAAATAGAAAATATAATATCTAATTATATACAATTTATATTATATATAATTTAATTATTCANGATTATAAAATGTGATTATTACTATTTCAAAATTTATATATTATCRGAAACTGATGTTTTATGCATATTGATATATTTAAGAATTATACTACATAAACTTATCTGATAAAATACTTTATCDTTATACAATAATTTTTATATAAATAACTATACTTAAACAACATATTATATAAAAATAATATATATTTTTTTAAAATAATATTGATGGCCGATACCAGTTCCTT
>LXRJ01000846.1 GCA_001684025.1 Candidatus Glomeribacter gigasporarum
CCTCCCGGTCTACGACGTAGTACATTCACAGCGTGCAACCCCTACCACCCCGACACCCGCAAGATGGAACATCTGCCTATTTGTATTCCATCTCCTATCAGCCTTCCCGCGAATTGTGTACGGTCGGCAAGTGCATTTAGCTTTACGAGGCCCATATGGGTTCACTTTCGTTGCAGCCCGCTGTTTTGCATCAAGGTAACTTAAGCTTGTGAATC
>LXRJ01000424.1 GCA_001684025.1 Candidatus Glomeribacter gigasporarum
TTTGACATGTCGAATAAAGTTTAATAAATCATACATCATGAATGATACTTTTTTTTAGTAGTAACTAATTTATGTTTGATGAATAATAATAAATTATTAGATACTCCGATTGGTGAATTTTAAATTAAAATTAGCAAGTGCCTTGCAACTTATCAATTTTTCGTTGAATAATCATTTAATAAGATCATGACATAACTACATCAACCTATAAAGATGTTAGCCAGAAACTCTCTTTAATCATAATTATTCATCCTTCAATTTACAACAGTGATAAAAATTAGAACGAAGGAATAAACAAAAACATTCCTTTATTAAAAAAAATAAAATCAATAATGCTGTATATTATTATTACGAAAATTAATGCACAAAATAAATGTTTCAAAAATAAAGTGCCCGAAAGCATTTACTTGATATTTTTTCTCATCCTTTTGTTTGAAAATATCTTTTTGTTTGCAAAATTTTTTTTGTCAACAATGTATTTTTTCTTGAGATTTTTGTGCGTTTGTTCGCACATAAGTATAAAAGTATCTAATGAAAGTTTACCTTTACAAGTTTCTGTTAGTCATACCATGTCTACTGAAAATCTTGAACCGTCTATATCTACTAAAAATCTTGAACCTTAACAAAATCCTCTATCTACTCATGTTGTGCTTTTCTTTCTGGAT
>LXRJ01000436.1 GCA_001684025.1 Candidatus Glomeribacter gigasporarum
GGTTTAATACTTAAGTCTTGCATTTGTTCAACAACCTGAATTATGTCTTCGTCTGTCTTTGTTTCTTCTTCTTCTGACGAACTCCTTTTCTTTGGTCCTGTTGCTTGTGGCTTCTCTACTAAGCTTTCTTTTTCTACCCCCTCCATTTTACTTTCTTCTTTCTTAATTTCTTCTCCACTCATACTTGTGATATATTCTATTGATGATGGATTTGTTCTTGCTATTCTAGCTCCTACTGCCCATTGTTGGATTGTACCTTCTTGTAAATAGTTTTCTGCTTTTCTAAGTGCGTCTCTAATTTGACCGTATAACATCATATCTTGTATTGTAATCTTAGTTGGGTCTTGTACTATGAGATCCTTAGAAAGCCCGTCTATTTCATCTGGATGGTAGGGAGTAGATGTACGGAGAATTTCTACTAAATCAGCACTATTTAGATATTTAAGTACTCTTTCAGATGCCCCATATATAAATTCAAGGAGACCGTCTACACCTGTTATTCTTCTGTCAGATTCCATCAGTTTCTAGAACTTTCTGTTTAAATCTATTTTTATCTATCTTACACGTGTGAGATTTTCTTTTGTTTATATTGCTTAATTTGTTATACTATCACGTATTCCTAAAATAGTACACGTTTGT
>LXRJ01000066.1 GCA_001684025.1 Candidatus Glomeribacter gigasporarum
ACCGTTGGCTGGCGCTGCAYCAGCCGCTCGCGCACAATCCGGTCGTTGCCGTGCGCCCGCCCCGGCACGCCAAAATTCTGCCGAAAGCGCTCTCGGTCGACGACGCTGTGCTGATGATGAACAACGCGCGCAGCGATACGCCGCCGGCGCTGCGGGACCGCGCGCTGGTCGAGTTGCTGTACTCGTCCGGACTGCGGCTATCGGAATTGATCGGGCTGGATATCGGATACTTTGATGAGGCGGACTATCGTTCTACGAGCTGGCTCGATTGGATCTCTGCGCAAGTGATTGTGACCGGCAAGGGTAATCGCCGCCGTATGGTGCCGGTTGGCCGCAAAGCGATGGCAGCGCTCCAAGCATGGCGCGCGGCGCGCGGCCAATTGATTCGTGACGATGCGCGGCCGCTCTTTCTCTCCGTGCGCGGTAGAAGAATGTCGCCCAGCGTGGTGCGCAAACAGGTCAAGCGCATTGCGTTATGCGCGGGGATTCCCGTCCGTGTGCATCCGCATGTGCTACGCCATTCATTTGCAACGCATGTATTGCAATCGAGCGGTGATTTGCGGGCGGTGCAGGAGATGCTCGGTCACGCCAGCATTGCCGCAACGCAGGTGTATACCGCGCTCGACTTTCAGCATTTGGCAAAGATTTACGATCAAACACATCCGCGCGCTAAAAAACAGGAGTGATACTTCTAGCTCAGCGTGTTGCGGGCTGCGGGGCCGTATCCACAATGGACCGATTCGCAAAACTCAACTAGATGCGCAGCAAGCGAACCGAGGACGTTGAGTTGATGCGCCCAACGGCGTGCGTGGACTGCATATATTCCGCGATGCTGCCAAAAGCCGTTCCAATCCAGCGCGCTGGCCGGAACCGCGCCGTTCCAGACGCGCCAAAAATGGGTCAATGCGACGCGCGCTGCCGTCGGTAAATCAGCAGCGTAAGTCGCGAGCGTTGCATCGAGCTTGGCGAAGTGCGCATCGCTGTTTTGCGGGTAAAGTTGCCAGACCAGCGGCCGGTGCGCCCATTGCGCGCGTACAAACGAATCCTCGCCGCGCACAAAGTTCAGATCGCAGTTCCAAAGCAAGCGGTCGTATATTTCATGATGAACAAACGGCGCGATGCAAAGCGTGAGGTTCTCGAAGGCGGCGATTGAACCCGCGGCCGGTGAGGGCAAGCGCAGGCAGCGCGCAACGGCGTTTGAACCGATACCTTCGGGTACGATGCAGACAACCGGCGCAGCCGCTGCGCGCCAAGCGGCCAGTAATGGCTTCAGTGCAGCATTTTCATATGAAAAAAGTGAAACAACGGTTGCATCGGAGGTTGGAATCGGCAATCCCAGCGCAGTCCATAGCGCTGTGCGCGCATGGGCGTTTGCCAAAAAAGCGCGCCGCGTTTCATCCAGGCCGCGCTCTTTGAGCGCGCCGCCTGCGCCCGCAATCAGACTCGGGCAAAAGAAATATTTAGTTAAGGGGTAACGCGGATGCGGCGAAGGCTTTAAATGGCAGCCGATTACCCAATCTTCATTGTTCAGGTATTCAAGATTGATCCAGACTGGCGCGCGGCGCGGGGGCGCGCATTGGGCGCGCCGCGCCAGCGCGGCGATATAGGCTAGAGGCGGATGACAGGCAAAGGTTTCAATGACGACATCGGCCGCTTCAATCCGGCGCCGGCTCCAATCGATGTCCGTGCGCCAGTGTTCAACGATGACGTTTCCAATTTGCTGCTGCGGCGCACGCGCATCAATCTCCGCGCAGAGCCGCGCGAACGTGGTCAAATCATCGGCCCAAAGCCGCACCCGCCAGCCATATTCATCCGACAATTGACGCGCGAGCCGCCAGCTCACGCCAATATCGCCGAAATGATCGATGACCGTACAGAAAATATCGCAGCGCACCATGTCCGAAGAAACCGTATTCAATCCTGCTGAGCAGATTGCGCAATTGCCGCATTTGCCCGGCGTGTACCGCTATTACGATGCGCACGGCAAAGCGCTCTATGTCGGCAAAGCGCGCGATTTGAAAAAGCGGATTGCCAGTTATTTCACGCGCGGCGCGCCATCCGCGCGGCTGGCGCAAATGGCGGCGCGGATTGCACGGCTCGAAATCACGGTCACGCGTTCAGAAGCAGAAGCTTTGCTGCTTGAAAATAATCTGATTAAAACGCTCGCGCCGCGCTACAACATTCTGTTTCGGGATGACAAATCCTATCCTTATCTAAAGCTGAGCGCGCATCGCATTCCGCGCATTTCCTATTACCGCGGCGCAACCGATCAAACGCATCATTATTTCGGCCCTTTTCCCAACGCGCGCGCGGTGCGCGAAAGCCTTTACATTTTGCAGCGCGTCTTTCAGTTGCGCAGTTGCGAGGATTCCGTCTTCAGCCATCGCGCGCGTCCTTGTCTGCTGCATCCGATTGGCCGCTGCAGCGCGCCGTGCACCGGCGCAATCAGCGCGCAGGCGTATGCGCACAGCGCAGAGCAGGCGCGGCATTTTCTAGAAGGCCGGCATCGTGAAGTGATGCGTGCTCTGGAACAGAAGATGCAGAAATTCTCTACGGCGCTGCAATTCGAACAAGCCGCTCTAGTGCGCGATCAAATCCGTGCGCTGACCAACGTGTTGCAGCCGCAGGCGATGGAAACGACGAGCGGGCAGGAGGCCGATATTCTGGCTGTGGCGGSGCAGGATGGCGTCGCATGCGTGAATCTGGCGATGGTGCGCGGCGGACGGCATCTTGGCGATCAAACGATTTTTACTCATGAGGTTGAACCGGCGCGCGCGTGGATCGAAATGACGGCTGAAACTGAGGACGGAGTTGCGAAAGAGGCTGAAACTCAAACCATGCATCGCGTCGAAACAGCGGTTCTAAACGCTTTCATCGCGCAACATTATTTAACGCATCCCGTTCCCGCTATGCTGGTGGCGGGTCAAGCGCGCATGGAAGCCGGCGCGCTCGAATATCTGAAACAGCGCGCTGGCCGCTGCGTGCATGTGGTCTATCAACCCAAAGGCCAGCCGCGCGCTTGGCAGGCGATGGCGGAACAGAATGCGCAACTGGCGCTCGCGCGCCGTCTTTCAGAACACGGGCTGCAACAGGCGCGCACGCAAGCAGTCGCACAGCTCTTTAATATCAAACAGAATGATCCGGCTGCACTGCGCATCGAATGTTTCGATATCAGCCATACGCTGGGCGAAGCGACGCGCGCATCCTGCGTTGTCTATCATCGCCACCAGATGCAACCGACGCAATATCGGCGTTATACGATTACCGGGGTTGCGCCGGGGGATGATTGCGCGGCGCTGCAACAAGCGCTTGAGCGGCATTACAAAAAACGTCTCACGCACGCGCCGCAAGCAGCGGAAATGCCGGATATCGTATTCATTGACGGCGGTCGACCACAGATCGAAAGCGCGCGCCGCGTGTGGCATGCGCTGAGTCTGGATATGAAAATGCTGGTCGGTGTTGCCAAAGGGGAAAAGCGCACCGCTGGACTGGAAACGCTAGTGTTTGCCGACGGCCGCGCGCCGCTTGAATTAGGCCGCGGGAGCAGCGCGCTGATGTTGATCGCGCAGATTCGGGACGAAGCGCATCGTTTTGCCATCACGGGCATGCGCGCTGCCCGTGCGCGCGTGCGTCAGCATTCACAATTGGAAACGCTGGAGGGCATCGGCGCGCGCAGACGGCAGCGTCTGCTGGCGCGTTTTGGCAGTCTGCGCGGCGTCGCGGCAGCGAGCATGGATGAACTGGCAAGCGTTGAGGGTATCTCACAGCGGCTTGCGCAACGGATTTACCAGCAACTTCATTAAGCGCTAGATTTCCCGCATCCGCGCAGCCAATCCTTGCATCCGCAAGGTGGGCGTTTCAATGGCTTGAGTGAATACGCCGGGCGTGCCGAAAATGGCCACCGCTTCTCGCGCGCGGGTGATCGCGGTATACACTAATTCACGCGTTAACGGGTGCGTCATCGGATGATCCGGCGCATGGGCGGCGGGCAATACAAAGGCGATTCGGTCAAATTCCGCCCCTTGTGATTTGTGCACGGTCAATGCAAACGCCGTTTCATGCGGCGGCAACACAACCGGGGAAAAAGCGCGCGCGCGGCCGTCTGGCGTTTGAAAAAACACCCGTATGCCCTCCGAAGTCGGCAGCGCAATGCCCGTATCCCCATTAAACAAGCCGAGCGCATAGTCGTTGCGCGTGACCATGACCGGCCGGCCTGCAAACCAATGCTCATGAGATGCCATTTCAGACCGGGGTACGCGCATGCATACGTGCGCTGCGAGCAGGGCGTTCAGCGCATCGACGCCGCGCGGGCCAAAACGCGCCGCGGCAAGTACCCGATAGCGGTTGAGCGCCTCGAAGAGGGGCGTTGAATTGGAGATTGACGGGGCGCGCAGCGCATTCGCCAGCGCAGCGATATACGGTTCAAAGCCGGCAGAGAGATGGTCCAGCGCAGGTTTGGAGAGCGTTTCAGTCTCATCGATCCAAAAAACCGACGCAGCCCCGCTCTGCTCCGGCTCAATGTCTGCTTTGTCATGCGGCAACGCTGCGCGCGCGTCCCGCGCACGTCCCGCGCACACCGCCTGCGCGAGTTGTCCAATCACGCTATCGGCGCTGAAACGATAGTTGCGCGTCAGCACGGTCACACATTGATTTAAATCATCTGCGCATGCGGGCTGGGCGGCAAGTTCGGCGAATACCGCGCCGGCGTTGACCGCGGCAAGTTGGTTTTGATCTCCAAGTAAAATCAACCGCGCCTGCGGCGCAAGCGCGCTGACCAATTGCGCCGCGAGCGCAAGATCGAGCATGGACGCTTCATCGACGATCACCCAGTCATAGGGCAGCACCGCATGCGCCCTGAGCAGCCGATGCAGTGTGAAGGAGTGTTCAGGCAAGCGTTTTGCCGACGCAGCGGGCAGCCGGGGGGCGTGCGCGGCCAGCGCATCCAGCATCCGCTGCGCCGCCTTGCCGGTCGGCGCGGTCAGCGCGACGCGAAGCGCGGGCGTGTGCGCCAGCGCTTGCGCCAACATCTTGATCACGGTCGTCGTTTTGCCGGTGCCAGGSCCGCCGCTGATGATGGTTAACCGGCGCGCGCGCGCCAGTGCTTGAATCTCGCGCGCAAGACGGCGCTCGAATGCATAATCGCGCGCCAAATAAAGCCGTCCGTTTGCATCCAGCACCAGCGGGCGCAATTCAGTGTCACCGTCGCGGCCATCGCAGACCAGTGTGCTCTCTAACAGCGCCGCGCGCAGCGCAGCAGGCGTTTTAAATTCACCGCCGAGCAGCGTTCCGATCCAAAGGCATACATCGCCGCGCGCCTGGGCGCGGATCAGCCGCTCAGCGCTGCGCATGCACGCGCGCCGCGCCGGCGGCGGCGCGCCGCGCTGTTGCGCAAGAAGGCCGAGTTGTTGCGCGAATTGAGCGGCCGCAATATCCAGCCCGTTGTCTGTCCTTGTATTCATCCAACTTTCTTCCCATCCATGATGCGGTCGAGCGCGTCGATCAATGCAGGCGCGGGCGTGTCCAAATACACGCCTGCGCAATGACCATCGATACGCCAGTTGGGCCGAATGCCGCGCACGAAGAGCGTTAATGCGCCGCCGAAATGGCGCGCGCAGTCATAGTCCGGTAAACGCAGACGCAGATAACGGTGCACAGCGAGCGTATAGAGCAGGGTTTGCAGATGATAGGCATGCGCGGCGATTTCAGCGCCTAGCTGCGCGCGCGCGTAATGAGCGGCAGTCTCGCCGAGATGGTTTGACTTCCAATCAATGATCCAGAAGCGTCCAGCGTGTTGAAACACCCGATCAATCGCGCCGCGCAGATAGCCGGCCAGCGTCTTTACACTCAGCGACAATTCGGGATAGCCATAGCGGCTCAGCAGCGCGCGCAGCGCACACAGGTCGAGCGCCGCAACTGGAAAAATAAATGCCAGTTCACAGCGCTGGCGCGCGGGCGGAACGGCGTTTAGCCTGAGCCCAGGAATCAGTTCAGACGCTGCAATATCCTCCAGCATCGCCATCATCATGGCCGCTAAACGGTCGTTTTGGCGCGCCAATTCCGGATATTCATGCAAGGTGCGTTCAATCGCGGCGGGCCAGTCTTGCGGCGTTGACAAATCGGCGCATTCAAATAAACGATGCAGACATTGTCCGGCATAGGGGCCGCGCGGGAAGTGAAGGATGTCATCTCCGGCAGGCGGTTCTGCGCCAGGCGCTTCTCTACTTCCCGCTGCTGCGGCCGCCGCACGAACGGKCGGCGGTAACGCAAGAGAGGTAAAACTCGCGATCTGCCAATCTTCCTGAAGCCGCCGCTGCGCAACGCGCGCGCGCCAGGTCGCGTTTGCCTTCCCGGAAGATATAGGCGAGCGGCGTTGAGACGGTGCAATCATGATGGGTAAAGGCTCGACCGCCAGCGTATCGTCGGCCAGCGCGCGCCAGCAGTCTGCAATTTCATCCGGTTTGGGCGGTTTGTCAAACCAATCCGCAAAATCACGCCCCGCGCCTGCAGCCAGCCAGTTCAACACACTGCTGCACGATTGTTTGACCGAGCGCTTTGACCCGCTGGTATACGGTCCGGCAACAAAGGTACAGTGATAAATCGCGCGCGTGAGCGCGACATAAATCAAACGCGCGCGCTCCGCCGCTTGTTCAGTGCGGATGGCTTGATCGCGCTGCGAAGCGTATTCTTTTTCATCTTCGCCTGGCGCGTAGTGAAACACGGCGCATCCGTCTGCGTCGTGATATTCGTATGCATGATGTACACCGCCGTTCGATGCGGCGCGCAAATCGCCATCGTTCAGAAAAGGACAAAACACGACCGCGTATTCGAGCCCTTTCGCGATATGCACGGTCGCAATGCGCACCAGCGCGCGGTCGGATTCGAGCCGGAGCCGCAACGCTTCTGGCGCAGGTCCGCTGCGCTGCACCGCACGCTGGCTGCTCAACCAACGCAGCGCCGCAGCAATGCTAGGCGCATGCGCGGCGTATGTTTGGACCTGTTCAGCCAGATGATTCAGATTGGTCAAACGCCGTTCACCGAAGGGTTGCGCAGCAAGCCGCTGCGCAATGCGCTGCTCGTGCAGCAGGGTGCGCCAGAATACGGCAAAGCCGCGCGTCTGCCAGAGGGTGCGGTAGCGGGTAAAGCGCTCGGCCCAAATAGAAGTCATTTCAGAAAGGGTTGCGAGGCCGTGATTGGCCTCCGCCAGTGCGTGCGCATCGATGCCGAACCAGTCAGTGGCCCATGCCGCGCGCAAGCAGGCGATGTCATGGGGCGCATCAATGGCATGCAGGATGCGTTCAAACGCTTCGGCGTCTTCGGTTTCAAAAATCGAAGTCTGCGCGAGTTCAACGCTGCCGATCCCCCATTCAGACAGCACCTGTTTTATCAAACTGCCTTGCGAGTGCGTTTGCACCAGCACCGCAATATCGCTTGGCGCGAGCTTTGTTGCGCCGATCCGCGCCGATTCGAGCAGCCGGACGATTTCCGCCGCGCACGCCCGCGCCGCGGCTTGGAAAGCGGCGCGCTTGGTCAGAACAGCAGCGCCGTCAGGCAGTGTCCAGATCCGGCATGGAAGCGCAGAATCGATCAACGGCGGGCGTTCGCGGCGGCTCTCGGACACCGGCGCGTAACGCAGCCCGTCGAGGATAAAAGCGTTGCGGTGAACGCTGAAAATCCGGTTGCAGGCGTTGATCAACGCGGCGCACGAGCGCTGGTTCACCGCGAGCGTTGCGCGCACCAAAGCGGTGCGGCGCGCGGCGAGATAAGTATGCAAATCTGCGGCGCGGAAACTATAGATCGCCTGTTTGGGATCGCCGACCAGAAAGAGCGGGCCGCGCGGCGCGAAGAGCCGCTGGAAAATGTCGAACTGGAGCGGATCGGTGTCTTGAAATTCATCGATCAACGCCGCGCCATAGCGCGCTTGTAGCGCGTGTGCCAGCGCCGCTTGATCGTTCAGCGCGCGCGCCAGATGGGTGAGCAAATCCTGATAAGACGCTAAGCAGCGCGTGCGTTTGCGTTCAAGCAGCGCGCGGCTGCCCCAGTCCAGCCAGTTGCGCACCAGCGTTTGCCATTTCAAGCGATGGGCGCGCTCGATGCTGGCGTGTGTTTCCGACAGGGCATCGGCGAGCGTGAAAAACGCATGTTCAGGCGCGCATCCGCCTTTATTCAGCGATTGCTTGAGCCGCGCGGCGCACAACAATCCCGCTTTGCTGTCCGGCGCTCGGCCCGTGCAATCCGCATCAAAATATCGGTTCCAAGCTTCGAATGCGGATTCAATTGAATCAGCCCTGTAGACTTTTTTATTCAGCCCAGGCAGCGCTTGATGCAGACGCTGCGCAATGGCCGCTCGTTCAATGCGCCACAGCGCGCGGGCGGATTCGAAAATCGCGCGCAGTTCCGAGGTCGAAGATGCGGCGGCGCGGTGTGATTGCGCCGCGTCTTCACCGCAGACCAGCCGCGCGAGCGGCTTTTGCGCGC
>LXRJ01000440.1 GCA_001684025.1 Candidatus Glomeribacter gigasporarum
TTTAACAAAAAAAGAAAAAAGTATAGCTTACTACTACAATTAAATGAAAAACAAGTAAAAATAAGCATTCTTTTTTCATATTAGTAATACTTATAATTGCATTTCTTTAGTAGAAAATTTGGTTTATATATATATATTTTTCTCTTTGTTAATAACCAAAATGGTGTAATTTTTATATAAAGTTCTTTACACAGTCTAAGTAGTAGCATATATTAGAAATCATAAAACATATCTTCAAAATAAATATTTATTAAATACAAATCCCAATCAAGGCTAAATTTAAACCTAAATGGTTTAAATTATAGATAATATTGATATAAAGAACAAGACCTCAAATTTAGAAATATTTATAATGTAGTTTATGCTATTGCATATATGATGCTACTAATGGTCTATCAATTTCAATATTTAAAAACTGCTAATTTATCTAAAAAATTGTTAAAAATCTCTGATATTTTTGGTATAAGCCTTATTATAGAAAAGTGGCAAATAAAATTAAATACAATTTTTAGTCAAATAATTAGACAAGGGTTAAATTTTAGTATCAAAAATATTAATGCAATTATTAAAAAAAATTAATTCAGTACTATTCATAGCATCTTCAAATATTATAATTCTTAAAATAAAAGAAATATT
>LXRJ01000445.1 GCA_001684025.1 Candidatus Glomeribacter gigasporarum
GATCTTTGTCTGGGCGGCCAAGGTGCTGTGTTGTAGGCGGTAGGACTCGTTGCCCGTTTCGACGATGTGGCAGTGATGTGTCAGCCGATCCAACAACGCGGTGGTCATCTTGGCGTCGCCAAACACACTCGACCATTCCGAGAAGCTGAGGTTGGTGGTGATGACCACGCTGGTGTGTYCGTACAGTTTGGACAGCAGGTGAAATAACAGGGCACCGCCGCTTTGGCTAAAGGGCAAATATCCCAGCTCATCCAGTATCACCAGGTCTGTGCGAAGCAGTCCCTGGGCGATTCGCCCTGCCTTGCCATCGTACTTCTCACGCTCCAGCAGATTCACCAGATCCACCGTGGAAAAGAAGCGCACGCGTTTGTTGTGGGCCGTGATTCCGGATACAGCCAAGGCACTGGCCAGGTGTGTTTTCCCGGTTCCAGGGCCGCCGATGAACACGACATTCTGCGCCGTTTCAGTGAACGCTAAGCTGGATAGATCGCTGACCAGCCGGGCATCAGCGCTGGAAGCGCTGAAGTCAAAGCCAGCTAAGTCACGGTGCATGGGGAGTTTTGCCATGTTCATCTGATGATTCACCGAGCGCACCGCGCGATCCGCATGTTCCTGCTGAAGCAGATGTTCCA
>LXRJ01000451.1 GCA_001684025.1 Candidatus Glomeribacter gigasporarum
CATCAAATTCCTTAAATCGTTTATTTAAAATATTAAAACAATATTGTCGAAATCCTGTATATTTTTGAATTGGTAATTTTTTAATTGTTGTATTTGTTTTTGCTAAACTTAAATAGCAATCTCCAAGAGTTGTAGAACTACTTTCTAATAATAAAATTGATTTTTTTAATGGTAATAATACAAAATTTAATACTTTTAAATGAACAAAAAAAGTATAAYGATTAATAATATTATTAATTTGATCATTTGTAATTATTTTATCTTCAACAATCTAAAAAAAATAATTTATTAATAATTATGAATAGTATTTTTAAAAATTAATTTATTACCTTTTTTAAAACTTTTTCTAAATTTAATATACTTTCAATTGCATTACTTGCAGTAGTCCATCTTGTTTTTGAATAATTTTTAAGACCACCACCAATAATATTCATTTTTTCTATTAATAATCTTAATTCAGCTCCTTTAATTTATAAAATTAAATAAAAATAATTATTATAATAATTAAAATTATAATTAAATTCAAAAAGTATATAAAATTATAATTAAATTTTAGGGTTCTAATTTATTCACCAACAATCATTTTACTGAATTTTATTTAGTTAATATCATGT
>LXRJ01000460.1 GCA_001684025.1 Candidatus Glomeribacter gigasporarum
ATAATTTATTAAAAAAAAATATCAAAGGATTAGAAGAAATACTACAAAACAACTTATTAGCAAATATCAAAAAATACTACAAGACAATTCACTAGCAAAACATTAAAGAGCCAGGAGAATATTACAAGACAATTCACAGCAAATGGTAAAGAATCAGAAGAATTATCACAAGACAATTCACTAGCGAAATGTTAAAAATCCAGAAGAAATTCTACAAGACAATTTATTAAAAAACCAGAAGAACTACCACAAGACAATTCACTAGTGAAATATTAAAAAAACAAAAGAAATAATGCAAGACAATCTAACAGCAAAGGCTAAAGGACCAGAAGAAATATCACAAAACAATTTGCCAACAAAATATTAAAGAAACAGAAGAAAAAATGAGAGAAAAAATGCTAAAAAAAAATTTTACAAAAAAAAATAAAGAAAGGGTAGTATAAAACTACCCAAAGAAGCAATTACAAGATAATTTATCAGCAAATGCTAAAAGACCAGAAGAAATACTACAAGACAACTTATCAGCAAACACCAAAAGACTAGAAGAAATATCACAAGACAATTTATTAGCAAAATGTCGAAAAACCAAAAGAATATTAC
>LXRJ01000463.1 GCA_001684025.1 Candidatus Glomeribacter gigasporarum
TAACTTATAATTCAATACTTATCTAATCGATTGCATGAATTAATCATCAGTTGGAGTTGGTGAGTACAGAATTAAATTGTTAATTGAAATTTTACAACCTATAATTAAGTATTTTCTAAATGATTATATGAATTAAATCATTAGCAAGTGAGTATATAATTATTTTTTAAATTAAAATTTATAATATATAATTAAATTTCGCTAATCGATTKTATKAATTNAATCATYAGYWRGTGAGTACAGAATTAATTTGTAAATTGAAATTTAACAACCTGTAATTAAGTATTTTCTAATTGATAATATAAATTAAATCATTAGCGGGTAAGTACACAATTATTTGTAAATTGAAATTTATAACAAAWAMTTATMATWNAATAAAACTTCTCTAATTGGTTATATCATTAGGGGGTGAGTACAGAATTGTTTTGTAAATTGAAATTTATAAATAAACTTCTCTAATCAATTATATTAATTAAATCATTAGCGGGTGAGTACAGAATTATTTTGAAATTTTTATAACTCAATAAAACCTATCTAACCGATTGTATGAATTAATCATCAGTTGGTGAGTACAAAATTAATTTGCAAATTAAA
>LXRJ01000467.1 GCA_001684025.1 Candidatus Glomeribacter gigasporarum
AATCAAGGACTTCCCAAGCCACTGCCTAGGGGGGGGTTCAGATAACCCCCTCTCAGATTGTACACCGGTAAGATTACTTGAACTCCCTACGTACTTCTTCAAATGAACCTATTGGTCCAAATATAGAGCCTGAGCGGCCCTTAGTTAGCTGCATAATCATAGGAATAGATTGATAAACGTTAGGGAACACTAACACCTTTTATTCTTCACTGTTATACAACACTGGCTCCCTATTGAGGAGACCCAGCTGGTTTTCTCCATATCCCTTTCACTTCTGACGCCTTAGCCAAGGCCCTTCGATAGGCTGGATAAATGTTTGGGTTACTACACAACCAACTTAGCATCATCGACTTGGTAGGCCGTTACCTCCACCCTATGGTGTGTCGTATCCTACAGCCTATTGCTCGATAGGCTCATCACCAGCCGGAATAGTTCCCTATTACCACTACTCAGATTACCGTTGTTACTCCCCGGGCTTCAAAGAACCCCCGTAGGCAACTACGTCGCAGGGGAGGACCTCCCGATAAATTGGTTTCTTAAACAAGTCAATAAGGCAAATGAGAGCAAACAACATTAGAAATGAGGCAACG
>LXRJ01000471.1 GCA_001684025.1 Candidatus Glomeribacter gigasporarum
TATATATCTTTTTTATATATTTAATAGCAATAAGACAGTTGCAAAACAACAAGAATCATGCATGGAAGTAGCAATAATTTTGCACAGACATTTACAACCTTATATACACAATATAGAAACCTTACTAGGAACAGCAATATATATCAATCTATTTCTACTACACAAGATCAATACTAAATAATAACAATATATCTACCTATACAAAATAAACAACTCAATTACTTTATGCAAAACAGTGTTTTAGAATGGACCAAAGTTGCAATTNAAAAAACATTAAATCTATAGTACTAGGAGACTTCAACATAGATTTAAGCAAAAAGAACAATATACTCAGCAACCAACTCAAACACAACAACATGCTACTTCTAATTTATACACTGCTTCTAAACTAACCAACATGGACTTCACAACAATCTAAGAGCAAAATTGATAAGATATGAATATCAGACAACCAACTACAAATCTTCTATATACCAAAAATTAAAGAAGCTACATATATAACCAACAGTGATCACAAGATAATATAGACTGCATTCTAAATTCTACAAATACAAAAATGAACACAGAACAAAACTAAAT
>LXRJ01000473.1 GCA_001684025.1 Candidatus Glomeribacter gigasporarum
TAAGTATATATATATATTTTTTAATATTATTATATAATTAACTAACCAATTTTTTCTTTTTACTATAGTTTTGTTAGTTTGCTTGTCTCTTGTTAGTTTTGCTAATCTATTTGTCTCTTGTTGATTTCACTAATCTGCTTATTTCTTGTTGATTTCTTTAATTTGTCTSTCTTTTGCTAGTTTTGCTARTYTGTCTMTTKYTTGTTAATTTTTCTAGTTTGTCTCTCTCTTGCTAGTTTTGCTGATTTGTTTTCTGTTGATTTCACTGGTTTGGCTCTCTCTTGTTGGTTTTGTTAGTCTGTTTTTTGTTGGTTTCACTGGTGATAAGTTTTTTTTAAGTATATAATTGACTAACCAACTTTTTTCTTTCTGGTTTTGTTGATTTGTCTATCTCTTGCTAGTTTTGCTAATCTGTTTGTCTCTTGTTAGTTTCATTAGTCTTACTATTTCTTGTTAGATTTTTTGATTTGTTTTTCTCTTGTTAGTTTTGCTAGTCTGTCTTTTAGTTGGAGTTGTTATTGGTGCTGTAGTTGGAGTTGTTATTGGTGCTATAATTTTTGTCACTACCATGAGATA
>LXRJ01000489.1 GCA_001684025.1 Candidatus Glomeribacter gigasporarum
TATGAATGCAAACCAACGTATACCAAGCAATAGACTTGGATCCAAAGAAGAAAAAGTATTGGCGAATACTTTTTGCAAGAACACTACTTCTTTGAATCTTCAATATAATCAACCTGGATCAGTAGAAAAAGTATTAGCGAATACTTTTTGCACGAACACTATTTCTTCGAATCTTCAATCTGGATCAGAAAAAAAAAATGCATTAGCAGAAACACTTTGCAAAAATACTATACCCGTCTCTTTAGATCTCAATGTAAGTTTATTTTATTTTTATAATAAAATTTTTTTTATAAATTATAAAATTTATTTAAATTATATAAAGTTTGTTGAAATGCTGAATAAAATAGTTAAGCAAAGTACAAGTATAGAAAGCCAAGGTTAGTCATCGTGTATCCATTAAAAAATATTTATATTCTATATTTTAATCTAATAAATACTGATATATATTTTGTAGAAACTTTGTTACCAAAATTATCAATCTATAAGAATAGGCATATGTTTTATAATAATTTTCCATATATCATAGCTATGCGTAAAATAGGT
>LXRJ01000494.1 GCA_001684025.1 Candidatus Glomeribacter gigasporarum
GATAGACATAGATGAAGAAAGTTTGTCTGGCATGACGATAGTTGGTGCGATGTTAGTTAGTCGAATTGTGGTATTTAGCATGTCGAATTTTTTAATTTTTATCGAAATTGTTGACNTTTTTTAATTYRTCCATATATTGRTTGTYAAATTGTRGCATTTAATATGTYAAATTTTTAAATTTTATAATCATCTATYATTRTGCTAATCTAACTATYATYRTRATATTTAAAACATTATTCAGAAACCAACATAGAATTAATCAATAGTTTTTAACTATTGTCACACCAACTATTCTTGTATAGAGTTAATAAATCTTTTGACTAACTATTATTACACCAACTATTATCACATTAGTTAACCAACAACATTGTATCAATTATGCCTATCGATTATCGAATTGTGGTATTTAATATGTTAAATTTTTTAAGTCATATGATAATTCATCTGTAGTTAAGTTGTCAAATTGTGGCAATTAGCATGTTAAATTTTTAATTTTTATCAAAATTGTTGACTTTTTTTAATTCGTCCATATA
>LXRJ01000120.1 GCA_001684025.1 Candidatus Glomeribacter gigasporarum
GCTTTGTTCAAATTAACGGTTACCTTCTTCAATTCACTCTACCTGCAAGCTACTTCGGTTATATCGTTATGGAAACACGCCGCGCTTTAGTAAGTCTTTGTACCTTTACCTCTGTTATGAATAAACCTTTACCTGTTCAGAATAGGAGCAATAAATTATTTCTCACACCGCCCTCAATCTCGCTGTCTGACGTCTGCTTTTCTTATCCTAATTCACCGCTGATTTTGCGAGATATTTCTTTTAATGTCCAATCTGGAGATTTCATCGCTATTGTTGGACGAAGCGGGTCAGGTAAATCGACACTGTTAAAGTTGCTACTTCGCTTGTATACAGCATCTTCAGGCAAGATTCTAATTAATGGTGTAAGTATTCTTGATTTCTCCCCTGATAGTTTGCGTCATTCAATAGGTTACGTAACTCAGGAAGCGCAACTGTTTAACCGTACTCTCTATGAGAATATAACTTATGGCAATCAACGAGAGAGTCGCGCATCGGCTCAAGAGATTTTAGGAGCTGTGCAGTTAATACACTTGGAGAATTATCTTGATGCACCAGTTGGCGAAAACGGAAGCTGTCTTTCCGGCGGAGAACGGCAACGTGTAGCTATCAGCCGTGCATTGGGGCATCAGCCTCAGCTCTTACTGCTCGATGAACCAAGTTCTGCGCTTGATGCGAAAACCGAAGGCTTGATTATTAACCGCTTACTTCGTGAAAGCCGCGCTACTAAACTTGTAGTGACACATCGGATAGCCTCAATCCAGACAGCAAACCGCATTCTAGTTATGGATAAAGGTAGTATTGTTGAACAAGGAACACATGAAGTCCTGCTGAGAGCAAGCGGACTTTATCTGGAACTATGGAGAAAGCAACATGGGACAGACAAGTTAACGTAGGTTTTTTTAGGTGTTCAGTCTTATAATGAGCTTGGATTCTATCAACGCTGCCAATTTTACTCCAGTGCTGATAAGTGCTAAAAGTAGCTTCGAAAGCAACTACATCCTGCCATAAAATCAGAAATTTTTCTCAACTAAATAAGTAGCAAATCTCTTTACATCACTAGAGTAGCTACCATGATAGTTACTAATATTGTATCTAGAAAGACAAATAGAAAAGTTCGTGGTTTCGCTTTCAACACGGCTATTCTTTCTGAAATTTCTGACTTCATCTCCATGGGAGATATGTATTACGGAACCTAATTTATACATGGACAGATTCAGCATTGCCTGAAGCCTGATTTGCATATCAATATCTTCCCATCCCCAATACTGTAAATCTGAATTCATGCCGTTTATCGCGATAAAATGATTCTTGGACAATAGAATAAGTCCCGGTGCGCTTCGGCTACCTTCCAAAAACCTGACTCTATTGGTCTCGACGAACAATTTCTTACCATTGGCCACTATCTCTATAAAATAAGCAATTTCTTCCAATGCAGCATGTTGATCGCTGGAGCCATTTTCTGAGCCTGATTCATAAACTCTATTAATACAAATAAAACGATCATCCTGCAATTGACTTAAAGCCGCATCTATAAAGTCATCTTTTATGATAATATCAGCATCAAGTAAGAATAATGTCCGGGAACTGGCCTTATAAGCGCCTAGATTGATTGCAAGAGATTTATTAAATACCTCTTGTCTAATATCAATAACCTTAATATTATCGAGAGCATATGATCTACAAAGTTCGTCAAGCCATTCAGCCTGACCACTACAATTCACAATGATTATCTCTAAATCATGCCTTACAAAGAAGACCTTGTTTTTGAGCAAACTCTCCTTTATTTCAAAACGGTTACACCATGGTATTATTATAGAAAGCAACTTACTCATAAATTATTTTCTCATGAGCATATTAAAAGACCTACTTCTACCAATTTAGCAATATGACGCAGAGAGATACTGCCTGTATTAATAAGGTCACATACTAAAGTATTCTTGGTGCATCTCTCCAAAACAATTTCTGGAACCATGTTGATAGGGTACTCTGCTGGCCAAGCATCATCATTGAGCACGTATTTTTCATCTTTTTTAGTTATTGGACCGTATAACCTAACAAAAGATGATAAGTGTGGGATTGGAACTGTATTACTTGCGTAATTTGAGACAACTGCATGATAGTCTTCCCAAGATTTAGAAGTGTCCGGAAGATATTTTTCCTCACTAATCTTGTAACCAAAGTCACTAATTTTTATATTTTCATACCGTCCAGTACTTCTATGCCGTATAGCTCCCTTTATACTATTTATTAAAATCTTTGAACATTCACTAAATGTATGGTAATTATGTGCTCTGTGTATACAAGCATGAGATAGCTTTAACCATAGCTTTTTATTACGGAGCAAGCTTAGAGATTTCATGAATCCATATTCTACTTCCATTCGTATCCCGGCAGACGTAGCCCATGTTGGAATTAAATAGCCTGTTTCGCCATGCATTACGTAATCTTTTAACCCTCCATATGCACTGCCTATAACAGGTATACCGCAGGCCATAGCTTCAACAGGTACATAACCAAAATTTTCATCTATGGAATGAGTAGGATGAATAAGTAGATCTAAAGAATTATAAATTATAGCTAGATCGTCATCATCTAAATTGCTAGAAATAAAACATACATCTTCGCTCAAGTTCAACTTGTGGATCAGAATTTTTATGTTATCAGGATAACTCTCAGTTACATATGGGAGTATTGGATAATCTATCCAAAAACTACCGACAACGATAGCATTTATTCTTCTAGGGTAAACAGCTTTTTTCAATTTGAAAAGCAATCTCAAAAATTGGTGAAGATTTTTCTGAGGCAATAATCTTCCTATGAAACCAATAGTGTAATCAGATTTACTAACTGGCAAGTAAGATCGACATTTATCTTTTTGTAAAGGTTTAAATATTTTCAAGTCAACTGGAAGAGGCAATAAGCAAATTCTTGGCAAAACAGTAAGTATTCTTTTTAGTATTGAAACATCTGAACTACAATTAACTATCAAGACATCAGCAGTTTCCAGATTAGAAAGATGTCTTCTAAGAAACGTCTGATCTAAGATCAAGCCTCCATTCATTACAAATATCAGCGGGAAGTCTGGATGCGGCTTTATATCCCAGCACTTGGAACTGTTAACGTTAATGACAGCAGCATAGGAACGAGTATGCCAGTCTTGATCTGTTTCAGAAAGATAAGATAACGAGAAATACGATCTTAAAACATCCGTATAGAATTTTAGCGTTCTATTAACACTAATCCATTTTTGTTTATTAAAACCGAACAGTCCTATCGTTTCCATAGCATTAAGCTATAACAAGTATTTTAATTCACGAATAAAATCTTCACTAGCTATATCTGCCTGCCTCTTTATATCATTAAAGATGGATGAGATTACCTGCTTATCTCTCACAATATCCGCTATATGATTTAATCTTGCGTCTTTTTCTTTAGAAGAAAGAATTTCTTCTCTATGAACATAAAAATCCATAGCATCATGCATAAAGTAAAAAGTCTGCCGTTTATCTCGCCAGGAAAATTTCCAGCCATTGCTTATATCATGTGCTTCGTTAGAGAAAACCTCTCCTATACAGATAGCTGGAATACCATATCTCCAAGCATTTAAGCATACATGATATGTATCAGTAATTACAAAATTATATTGAGATAATCTTAATAGGAGATCACCTAATTTTGGGAAACTTCCACTAATATTAGATTCCATTTCTGGAAAACTATCCAAGAAATCTGGTAAGTAATTGGGCAATATAAAGGATGGGAACCATGGAAACCATTCAGCATTAACTTCTAGGCGAGCACATAATTCTTTGATAAAAATAACAATCTCTTTATTAAAAGTATGACTTCTGCAAAAAAATACTCCAGCTATTTCCTCATTCCTCCGTTGATTAAAAAAATCTGATCTCGGTAATAACAAGATATCTTGATCTCTTAAAAGAAGAGCGCAGTCTACTCCTTTTCTATTATTGTTATACGTGATCTTGTTTACCTTTGCACAAGAGTATATATCTCTCATCCAAGTGCCCTTAGAGTTTGAGAATAATTTCCAAAGATTTGAATAGTATTGTCTATCTTGATAATCTCTTACTCTATTGAAGATGAGTGTACCACCAAATGATAATGTGCGCCTTATAACGTTATCAGGTGCATCCTTTAAGTAGAAACTCCGTAGAACAAGCTCCAATGCATCCTCAAAGCTAACT
>LXRJ01000495.1 GCA_001684025.1 Candidatus Glomeribacter gigasporarum
TTTTCTTATATATGTAATGAAAGGTAAGCAGTCAGGTAAGGTTCAAAAAATTAATGGCAGAAGTAAATCTATATGTAATATTAATCACCTAACTAGTGAATTAGAATAAGTTGTAGTATCATTAAATTATTGCACTTGACAACACTAAGATGTCAAATATCTATATATAAAATATACTATTTTCTACGTTAAATGGAGTTTAACATTCTTTCCTTATAAATTATTATAAATAATAATTTTTAATTAATATTATATAAACTTTATAAAGTATTATTTTATAGTGATCTGWCNANYTANTARCNNAACTTCTATAATTGACCAATCAAAATTAATCATATAAATCACGTGTTTAATCAATCAAATCAATCGATCATGTGATTTATGCAATCAATTTTTATTGATTACTTATGTTACTTAAAAATTTTATTAACAAATCTATATTTTTATTATTAAAACATTATTAAAAAAAAAACAAAAAAAACTACAAACTGTTACAAATATCATAAAACACTACAAAAACATTATACAAATG
>LXRJ01000499.1 GCA_001684025.1 Candidatus Glomeribacter gigasporarum
ATATGATAATATGTTAATGATAATGCAAAATAAAAAGAAATTGCATCAATTCGACAGAATATAATAGTAAAATATTCAAAGAGATACATATAGTTAATATAGTTAAACTTTTCTAAATGCAATTCATATAGACTAGACTCTGACAATTTGCATTTATAGAACAATAAGAAAAATTGTATCTCTGTGAGTCTGTATATATTTGGACAAGAGTCAAAGGTAGCATTCAGAGAAGTAGGAAAACAAAAAAGGTTAGCTGTAATTTCTTTTGAAGAGCTCTCTTCTATGCATAAATATAAACAGGAGGAAACATACACAATTCAAATATAAGAGATTATATTTGTAACATTGGTGGTTAAGTAACTCATCATAGTGAAATAATTTTTTTATATGCTGCACACCAGATGTAGAATTAAGTTTGAATTATATACATTCCTTCTGTTATAAACTTACAAAAAAAATAAACTGAAATTAATACTGTATTTGTTATAGATAATGCTAAAATTCAGATCTATTTCATGTATGCTTT
>LXRJ01000506.1 GCA_001684025.1 Candidatus Glomeribacter gigasporarum
AGAGATAGAATGCCATGTTTTTTGTTAACATATTTTTTGCTTTGTTTTTAGTGACATGATCAGCCTTTTTTTTCATAGTTGCTCTGGTTTTTGTTTATTTTGTTCTAATTGCCATTATTATAAAATTGTTTTTTTTTGAATTTTTTTGATTTTTAATTTTTTTTATTTAATCAGTCTATTATTGGATATATAATTTGGGTATATATAATTAATTTACATTTCTTTAATTTTTTTAATTATCTTTATTATGAATAAATCAAAAGCACAGAAGGTATATGTTAAATACAAAAGCATTTTTATATTAATTTTATTCGTGATGTTATGTCAAATATGTTTACTATAGTAAAAACTTTTTTTCTCATGTGTTTATGCATGGAAGAAAACTTTAGAAAGAAATTATGAGTAGCTTTTTCTATATACAGTTCTTCTGTCACTGAATACGACCTTTAGCCCTTTCTCAAATATATACCAGACTTTTAGAGATATAATTTTTTTATATGCTGCACACC
>LXRJ01000507.1 GCA_001684025.1 Candidatus Glomeribacter gigasporarum
AAGCGGGCTTATCTGAAGGCCCCTAAAGGCCCCGGGGATCCCCTGGCTTTCTTCCTAACCAGGCTAGCAAGAAGGTCAAATGTATGTAGGAGTATCAATCTCTATGTTAGAGTTACTTCTTACTTTGATCTTAAAAAGGTTCATGGTATTATCTTTAATGCCCTTATCAAGTACGGCTTTCTCTTTCACTCTTATTATCGTGTTTGTTCCTAATGGTAGTAAGGAATTATACTAGGCCTAGAGCAGTATATATTGGACGTCTATAAACCCGAAAAATCCTTCCTAAGGCTTTGCTATGCTACCAACCATCTTCAGCAGGGTTTAGCCTTAGTGAAGAGAGTATAGCAGAGGCTAAGATGTCTTCTGCACTTAAAGGGTCTAACTTATCGGAGGAACATAAGGCTAAAATTAGTGCCTCTTGCTACCATGTCAAAGCTGAAGCTAATGCCCATGATAATAAAGATAACAGTTATCTTTAAATTGTCCATGATCATGGCTTTGAGCTCAG
>LXRJ01000515.1 GCA_001684025.1 Candidatus Glomeribacter gigasporarum
AATATTAAATTAGAGTGTTGTTTTTGTGTGTTTTGTTGAGGTCTAAATTAAAGTCTCCTAGAATTATTGGTTTTATTTTTTGTCTGTTTGCTTGTTCTGTCCATTCTATTATTTTAGATTGAGTTAGRTCATTGAGTTTTTTGTTATTGCYTGGTAAATATATTGCTATAAACYGGAATTGGTTTTTGTGTGGTAGRAATATATCGATACTGAGTGCTGTTCCTRGATATGTTTGTATATTGTGTATGTATGGTTGAAGTTTTTTGTGTAGTGCTATTGCAACTCCCATGCTAGACTCTTGTTTTTTTGCKATWGYTGSTGTGGTATTYGATGTGTAGAAATAGTATGTTTCATTATGTAGTTGTAGGTTTGTATATTTTGATTCAGCGAGTTTGGTTTCTGTTATACTTATTATATCTATGTTTTTCTTTTTGCAATAGCATGTTCCCAGAAACAACAATTAATACAACGCTAACTAAAATAGCAAAAGATATCATTATG
>LXRJ01000518.1 GCA_001684025.1 Candidatus Glomeribacter gigasporarum
TTTTTTTTGTAAAATTTCTTTCAGTCTTTCAGTATTTGCTAGTGAATTGTCTTGCATTATTTTGCTATTTACTATAAATTATCTTGTGATATTTCTTCTAGTTTTTTAATATTTTGCTAGTAAATTGTCTTGTGGTATTTCTTCTGATCTTTTGATATTTGTTAGTAAGTTGTCTTGTAGTATTTTTTCTGATCCTTTGATGTTTTGCTAGTAAATTGTCTTGTAGTATTTCTTCTGTTTTTTCAACATTTACTGTTGAATTGTCTTATAGCATTTTTTTGTTTTTTTGGTGAATTGTCTTGTAGTATTTCTTCTGGTCTTTTAATATTTGCTAGTAAGTTGTCTTGTAGTATTTCTTCTAATCTTTCAATGTTTTTTAGTAAATTGTCTTGTAATATTTCTTCTATTCTTAGTGAATTGTCTTGTAGTTGCTTCTTTGAGCAGTTTTATACTATATTTCTTTTTTTTGTAAAATTTCTTTTAATGTTGTTTTTTT
>LXRJ01000523.1 GCA_001684025.1 Candidatus Glomeribacter gigasporarum
AAAGGGTGTTGGTTAGTAGAATGTATGGTGATAGAATGCATCAAACGAATGATGGAAAAATGAAAAACCTACCCTTGTTGAACAATGAGGTGACCCAAATGATCAAACCCACCAAGGAAATGTCTTGTGATGATGCTGAAAAAGATAGGGATGTGAATTCTAAAACAACAATGTTTGATGTTGAGTATGATGGAACGTATAGCATTTGTTGGTGTTATCAACATGGAATAAAGGTTTTGATATAGATATTGAAAAATATGTTAAAGTTAAACGATCGTGAAAAAATTCTGTAGGGTTATGCAATACAAACTGTCATTGCTAGCTCTGAAGTGGTAATAATCGACTCTATATTATTTTGTGAAGATGAGTAATAATGCATGTAGAGTTATATATAGAATTAGTGTTAGGGTTGCATGTTAGTGTAGTGTTAAAATATGGGTAATATAAGGTTTAGCATATGTGTAGTAATTTTGCAAATGGGGCAATTCG
>LXRJ01000525.1 GCA_001684025.1 Candidatus Glomeribacter gigasporarum
TAATTTAAAGCTAGATATCTGCACTTTAATATATAAAAAAAATTAATAATGCAAAAAATACATGTATTTATTACATAGCAACATTTTATGCAAATAACATATAGTATCAGACAAAGCTTCTTCAATGATAAAGTTTATCACTAATTCCTTCTCTAGAATAAGTAGACTTTATCAGCAAGAAGCTCCTTTAAATTACTTTTTTATAGTCAATAGAACATTATCTTCACAAATAGTTTAGGTGGCTGATCTAGAGTATACCTTGCACTAATGCTGAGGTAACCCACAAAAGCAGCTAATCTGCTTTTACGTTAATAGAATAAACCACCCTTACCAAATGATCAGATTGTATTCCAGAGTGTGTTTTTGCGCTAATGCCAAGACAGCTACGTAAAAAAGTAATTTAAAAGGTCTAACTTTTCTAAAAAATGTAACTACCTTCTTACGTGAGCAAACAATTGTTTGGTTTTTTGATATTTTGAAATATAAT
>LXRJ01000529.1 GCA_001684025.1 Candidatus Glomeribacter gigasporarum
GAAATGATATTTGCCCGAGGATTAGCTATATGTGGACCCGCTGCGATATATAACGCAATATCTGGTACTTTGGCCCTTCAACAGTTGTATTTGGATGGTTGGACTTGGTGGAACAGGTGTTTGAAGCGAATAATATACAAGAAACAAAAAGACTAGCAGTGGTTAGTTCACACCTATCTGGATTAGCAGCCCTATGGTGGATGGAACAAAAAAATAGAATAARATATTGGGACAAYRAATTTGCACCTCGACATAGTTTCGCGTATCAATTCCGACAAACTTTCTGTTCCCAAGCCMTGATTAATCAATGRAATAATRAGCTTTTGTYCAGGYGACAGYGTGTTGRAGAAATGGTAGATCAAYATGCTTYAGACATGTTATYGTTGTTTAATCRRGTAACAAAAGTTGGGAGTCAATATYCGGAAGTGGTTAAAGCACAAATGTTTGTGCAAGAGTTATGTTCTAACTTGTCTTTAGCCATAG
>LXRJ01000531.1 GCA_001684025.1 Candidatus Glomeribacter gigasporarum
ATACGCGTGTTGTCAGTCGATCAGACGGGTTAGCCCGGCCGCCAGCGGTGAAGCAGGCAGCGGTCATCGCGCTGTGCACGCGAAAAGAAAGTGCGAAAGCCCTGGCTCAAAAGCTGGGCGTGTGCAGGCCGACCTTGTACAACTGGAAAAACCAGCTACTCGGCCCAGAGGTATCCCCATCCATGAAGTGTCGACTTGAACCCTCATCGTCACCGGAACGAGAGGAGTTGCAGCGGCAACTCGAATCTCTCCAGCTCGATGTTCGCCGTTTGCAGCTTGAACATGACCTGTTGATGAGGGCGAATGAACTCATAAAAAAAGAGACGGGCATCAACCGGCAAGTCCTGACCAATCGGGAGAAGACATTGCTGGCTGATGCCCTTAGGCATAGGTACTCCTTGCTAGAGCTGCTTGACGCGTTGGGCTTGGCCCGAAGCTCCTATTTCTATCATCGAGCCCGAATGCAGGTCGCGGAAA
>LXRJ01000074.1 GCA_001684025.1 Candidatus Glomeribacter gigasporarum
TTTTTTGCTCAATAATGCTTTATCCCTAAGTTTCTCCATATGTTCTAAATTGCTTTCTTCTCTGGATATCACTATAGGACTTAGATTTAAACGATTTCTTCTGTGAAAAATATCCTGTTCCCACAACTCACGTGGCGTAATGCCAATTAAGTCATCAATTGAATCGAGTCCACACGAACTCACAATATAATGATTGGTGAATAGATATTTGCTTGTTCCAGCATCTTGTACCATGCATGAGCCTGGAAAATTCTCGACGAAATCATATAAAAGACTGCCGTCACAACTGATCCTTCTTAAATCAGGCGGAATCTGAGCCGTATTCATAGGATTTCTCCAGCCGGTAAAATAATGCGACTGACTGAAGATAACGCTACTTTTGATATTCGTGTTTACCTTATCAATATAAAATTAAACTGGATAATTAATATTTACGGCGGTCTCTATTTGAACGTCCGTTGCGCCCGCTGCCGCGTTCAGCTATAAAAAACAGATCAGTCGTTTAGAAAACTAAAAAACACCCTGTAAAAACCTCACTGCATATTGAAATCATATAAATTTGTGTTGTTATCTTTCACGCGCTTCCCGTTCGGTTAAACGACCCTATCTACTGAGCGCCTAACAGCCTGTTGTGCTCGAAATGAATCAATGGAGGAACACCATGTCAAATCCGACCCAGGAAGCGCTGACACAAGAGATTTATGAACGGAAATGCACCCACCCCAGCTTGGAAGACATATTAAACTGCTTTTACGAGCTGAAATGCTGTGATCTTGCACCACTGTTTCATGATCTGGCATCCGTGATTCATCAAGCCTGGAATGCGGAGAATATCGAGCTGAGCGCATCGATCCGAAAACGGTTTAAACAGGATTTTTTAGAAGTTTCAGAAATTGCAGCATTAGGTGCTGAGCAGACGGCTGCCGACCACAGTGCCGACTCCGGCATGGAATTAGGACGGTCTCCTCGCGTTGACCCGCTTTAGACCGGCAATTCCGCCGGCGTGTGTCCTTTCAACCAATCCGCCAACGCCGCATTCATGCGCGTCTGCCAGCCCGGGCCGGAAGCTCGAAAAGCGCTCAGAATATGAGGATCACACCGGAAGGCGATGGCGATCTTGGGTTCACCAGAGACCGGCGGCCGGCCCCGTTTGCGCTTGAGCTGGTCGAGGTGCGCGCGCATTTCGGCGCTGGCATCCGGGCTGTCTTCATCCTCAGCCGGTTCCTCACCCCGTAAAATGGTAGCCCGCACACGCGGCCAGTCTGTTTTGCTTTCTCCACGTGCGCACGCTGCACGCATCTCTTCAAGCGTCATGGAGGTCAGTTTTGAGCCACTCATCATATACCTCTCTTTCTTTCCGGCTCGCTGTTCGGAAACTGATGATTCGCGGTTTGTCGCGTTCGACAAAGACGACCGTCAGTACAGCTGAGGCTTCAAATACATAAGCAAACGCCTGAATTCTGCGCTCACCCCTCCGATCAACCGGAACATCCATCCGCAAGGGGTTGTCCAGCACCCTGTGCGCATGGAGGAAATCGAAACCATGCTTTTCCAGATTGCTCCGGCGCTTGGCTTTATCCCAGTGGTACCGTTCGGTCATGCTGGATATTGTATATACTAAATGATAACAAAAGGCAAGGGGCTTCTCCCCGCTACATAGCGATACTCTATCGTTGACCGGTAGAGCCCTATACCCGCTGATGCCTTACACGAAGCACCCCCTTCTGTAACGGCCCGCCTCCGATAGCAGCCCCAGCCCACTTTTTACCTGCCGCCCCGGCCCCACGCCTGATTTCGCCGCCCGCCACTGGCGCGTTGCGGCGTCGGATCTGCGCAAACAGCCTCCAACGCTTTCCTCCTTCCTGCCTTTTGTCTCCTTCCCGCTCGCGGAAGTTGCTGGAAGTTGTCGGCGGATGCGGGCCGTTGCGGGGGCTTGTCGGGTCCACGCACAGCGGGGCCGTAGACGCGCTGCATAGGCGCTTTAACACTGCACACATGAATCTCAAGGCTTTTTAAGGGAGGTTCTTGTGAGCAGTTCATGTCCTACTGTGATCCATCTGACGCCCGCTCAGCTGGCCAAGCGCTGGTGCGTGACGGAACGCACGTTGGAACGTTGGCGCAGATTAGGGATCGGTCCGGCCTATATCCGATTGCCCGGCCGGGTGCGTTATCGCCTGGAGGACGTGGAAGCCTACGAGCGCCGTTATCTGTGCTGCAGCACGTCTCAACGGGTCCATCCGCCGGAAGTGGTGCGGGCCTAGAACCTCACCCCGCCGTCTCCATCCCGCCGATCCGCGCATTCCACCCTCGATTTCCCCAATCCTCCACGATTTTGTTGTTTTTTTGCGGCCAGAAGTTGGCGGGCAGTGGGGTGCTGATGCGGTCGCTTGCAGGCAATTGCGGGGTTTGCGCACAGCGGCCCCGTAGACGCTTCCCCCTCGGCTTTTCACACTGCGCGCATCGAACCACAACACGTCAAGGAGAAGCCAATGAACACGCCATTCAATCAAATTCGACATCTCAAACCCGGCCAGGTCGCCCAGCGCCTGTGCGTGACAGAAGGCACGCTGGAGCGTTGGCGCGTGGAGGGTACCGGCCCTTGGTATCTCCGATTGCCCGGACGGGTGCTCTACCGGCAGGCCGACATCGAAGCCTTTGAGCGCCGGGTGCTGTGTTTGAGGACCCGCCATTCTGAAGAAAAAGAAACGACAGGAGGCGCGTCATGAGCTTTCCYATYAYCMCCGCCGACSARCGRCTGGCCGAGCCGCGCGGCGTCAAAGGCGTACTSATCGGCAAAAGCGGCATTGGCAAAACCTCRCAAYTGTGGACGCTACCCGCTGATTCGACGCTGTTTTTCGATCTGGARGCSGGYGANCTTGNCRGTGGAAGGCTGGRCGGGMRACACGATMMGGCCCCGCACCTGGSCCGAATGCCGGGAYTTYGCCGTCTTYATCGGCGGSCCSAATYCSGCAYTGCGTSMCGACCAGCCYTTYAGYCARGCSCACTTYGASGCSGTYTGYRCACGCTTTGGGGACCCTRCAGCCCTCAAYCGATATACCACCCTCTTYGTCGACTCCATCACCGTGGCCGGCCGCCTGTGCCTGCAATGGTGCAAGGGCCAGCCKCAGGCGGTCTCCGAGAARACCGGCAAGCCGGACATGCGCGGYGCGTATGGSYTGATGGGYCAGGARATGATCGSRTGGCTCACSCATCTGCAGCATACCCGMRACAAGAACGTCTGGTTCGTCGGGATTCTGGAAGARCGRYTSGAYGAYTTCAACCGGCGCGTGTTCTCRCTGCAAATCGACGGYTCCAAAACRGGRCTGGAAYTRCCCGGCATYGTCGATGAGGTCATCACGCTGACCGAWTGCAAAGCCGMGGACGGCSWTCTCCGCCGCGCYTTYGTCTGTCACACSYTGAAYCCSTGGGGCTATCCSGCCAAAGACCGCTCCGGTCGGCTGGAATCGGTCGAGGCCGCYCATCTGGGCCGRCTGATGGAAAAAATCAYYGGYCCCGCCAAACCCGCTGTTGAGCGGCTCGATTTCGCCCCTCCACCCGTCCCAACTTCTGAAGGAGAGCTTCAATGAGTTATTTCGATTTCAACGATGCCCCTGAGCAACGCACCTTTGAACTGATCCCCAAAGGCGCGCTCGTCAAAGTCTGCTTGAGAATCCGTCCGGGCGGCTTTGATGATCCCGCGCAGGGCTGGACCGGCGGCTATGCCACTCGCCACCCCAACACGGGTTCAGTGTATCTGAACGGCGAATTTACTGTGATGGAAGGCGAATACGTCCGCTGCAAGCTCTGGTCGCTGATCGGCCTGTACAGCCCCAAGGGGCCGGAATGGGGCCACATCGGACGGGGCTTGATGAAGGCGATGCTGTGCTCGGCGCGCGGCATCCACCCGAAGGACGACAGCCCCGCCGCGCAAGCCGCGCTGCGCATCCAGGGCTTTGCCGATCTGGAAGGGCTGGAGTTTCTGGCCAAGGTCGATTGGGAAACCGACCCGCACGGGCAACCGAAAAGCGTAATTAAACGCGCGATCACGCCCGACCACAAGGACTATGCCCGGCTGATGGGCCCGGTAGGCATCGCAGCGCCGCTTGCCCCGCCTTCCCCGTCACAGGTGACGGCCCCGTCTGCTGAGCCGACGACTCCGCCAATCCGCACGGGCCGTCCCGTCTGGGCGGAATAGCGCTAAGCCAAGCCGATGATCCTGCGTCCTCGTCAGGCGCGCCTGGTCGAGCGCACGCTCGCTGCGCTCGAAACCCACGGCAACACACTCGCCATTGCCCCCACCGGCGCGGGCAAGACCGTGATGCTCTCGGCGGTGGCCGGTGCGCTGCTGGCCGCTCAGCCCGATGCGAAAGCCTGCATTCTGGCCCATCGTGACGAACTGACCGAACAGAACCGCACGACCTTCGCGCGCGTCAATCCCGATATTCCGACCTCGGTGTTCAACGCCACCGAAAAGTCCTGGTCGGGCCGCGCGACCTTTGCAATGGTGCAGACGCTGGCGCGCGGCTATTCACTGCCGAAACTGGACCTTCTGATCATCGATGAGGCGCATCACGCGGCGGCCGATTCCTACCGGCGCATCATCGATACCACCCTCGCCCACAATCCGCAGGCCAAAGTGCTGGGCGTCACCGCGACCCCAGTGCGCGGCGACGGCAAGGCGTTGGGCGAGGTCTTCAGCAACATTGCCGATCAGATCACGCTGAGGGAATTGATCGCTTCCGGCCATCTGGTGCCGCCGCGCACCTTTGTGATCGATGTCGGCGCACAGAAAAAACTCACCCGCGTGAGACGCACGGCCGTCGATTTTGATATGGAGGCCGTGTCCAGGATCATGAACACGGCCCCGATTACGCAGGCGGTGATTCAACACTGGTGGGACAAAGCGAAAGATCGGCCAACGCTCATCTTCTGCTCGACGATTGCACATGCCGAGGACGTCTGTCAGGCGTTTTGCGACGCGGGTATCGCCGCTGTGCTCATTCACGGCGAGCTGTCCGCAGCCGAGCGCAAAAAGCGACTCGCCGACTACGAATCAGGCCAGTGCCAAGTGGCCGTCAACGTCGCGGTGCTGACCGAAGGCTACGACTACACGCCGACAGCCTGCATTGTGCTGCTACGGCCCAGTTCCCATCCCTCGACCCTGATCCAGATGGTCGGGCGCGGCTTGCGTCCCGTCGATTCCGTCGAATATCCAGGCGTCGTCAAGACCGATTGCATCGTACTCGATTTCGGCACCGCCACCCTAATGCACGGCGCACTGGAACAGACGCCTCAGCTGGAAGGCCGGCCGCACGGTTCAGGGGAAGCGCCCACTAAGACATGTCCTTCGTGCGAGGCGACCGTCCCGCTGAGTTGCCGCACCTGCCCGGCGTGCGGTAAGCGCCTTGGGCCGGATGATTTCCGGGCCGATTTTAACATGAGTGAAATCGATGTGGTCGGGCGCTCGCACTTTGCCTGGTGCGATCTGTTTGGAGATGACGCCGCCTTAATGGCCTCCGGCTTCATGGCCTGGAGCGGCGTGTTTTGCTTGGAAGGGCGTTGGTACGCCGTTGGCGGCGGCAACCATTGGACGCCGCGTTTGCTGGCGGTTGGTGATCGCACGGTCTGCCTCGCCCAGGCGGATGACTGGCTCAATGCGCATGAGCCGGTGCAATCCGCCCACAAGACGCGCCACTGGATCGACGCGCCCCCCACGCAAAAGCAATTGCGCTACCTGTTGCCTGTCTTTCAGCGCGACGCCCACATGACGCGCTATCAGGCCTCTACCCGACTTTCCTTTCAGTTCAATAAGGAAGCGATTCAACGTCTGGTATTCAGCGCGTCCGAAGCAAACGGCAAAGAGACTGAACAGGAGGTCGCATGAGATGCGCGGTCTGTTATCGGCAAGCCCGTGGGTTTGGCTATTTCAACGCCCGCTGGCGATACAGCAATGCCGGCCAGGAAGACTCTTGGCAGTTCTGTTCAATGCGCTGTCAGCACGTCTTTTCTCAACTGATGAACAAAACGGAGGGCTACATGATCGATCCGACTGAAATGGAACGCGCCGCGATGCGGGCGTGTTTGAAACCGCTGGGCGAGCGTGTCGCTGAGCTTGGCATCGATCAGACACTTGCCGATTACCACCGCGATGAAGTGCTGCAACTGATTGAAGTCGTCATTACCGCCTATCAACACCACATGGTCGCCGAGCATGAACGGCTCGCCGAGAAAGAACGGGCTTACTTCGAGGCGCTGAGGGAGAAGCGGGAACGGGCTGCTGCCATCGGAGGGCTCCACCGATGATGGATTTCACTCCAACCTTTACTGAGCGCCTCTCAAGCCTGATCGATGCGGCCCTGGTGCGTGACCGCACCGCCCAGCCAAAGCGCCGTTATCTGGGGGCCTCCCGCCTAGGCGTGGCCTGTGAACGGGCGCTGCAATACGAGCACACCCAAACGCCCGTCGATGCGGGCCGCGAGACGCCGGGACAAGTGCTGCGCATTTTCGAGATCGGCCATGCGCTGGAAGCCTTGGCCGTGCAATGGCTGCGGCGGGCAGGTTTTGATCTGGTTACCCAACAAGTGAATGGCGAGCCGTTTGGCTTTTCTGCTGCCAACGGGAAAATTCAAGGCCATGTCGACGGCATTTTGCAAGCGGGGCCGCCTGAAGCAAGACTCGCCTACCCCGCCCTCTGGGAATGCAAGTCGATGAACGCCAAAAGCTGGCTGAAAACGGTTCAGCAAGGTGTTACCCGCGCCCATCCTGTCTACGCAGCGCAGATCGCGCTCTATCAAGCCTACCTGGAAGACAGCGTCCCGACGATTTCCCGTCATCCCGCGCTCTTTACCGCCATCAACAAGGACACCGCGCAGCTTTGGTTCGAGCGTGTGCCCTTCGATAGTGCCCTCGCACAACAGATGTCGGATCGGGCTGTTCGGGTGCTGCGCGCGCTGAATGCCGGCGAGTGGCTGSCGCGCTGCACTACGACGCCCACGTACTTTGCCTG
>LXRJ01000533.1 GCA_001684025.1 Candidatus Glomeribacter gigasporarum
CAAGATCATATAAAAGAAGAAATTGCTAAGATGGAAAAAGAAGGAATAATTCGTAAATCAAAAAGTCCTTGGAGTTCTCCAGTCGTACTTGTTAAAAAGAAAAATGGAAAGCTAAGATTTTGTGTAGACTATAGAAAATTAAATTCTATAACAAAGAAGGATACTTATCCTCTACCTCGTATTGATGAAATGTTGGACAATCTTGGRAAAGCAAAATGGTTTACTTCCCTTGACTTAACTTCAGGTTATTGGCAAGTTGAAGTAAARGWAGAGGATAAAGAAAAAACAGCATTTATTACAAAGTTCRGTTTATATGAATTTAATGTTATGCCTTTTGGACTTTGTAATGCTCCYTCTACTTTCCAAAGRTTAATGGATRTTGTATTAGAACCAGCACTTTGGAAATATGCTATGGTCTACATTGATGATGTTAATATATATTCAGAAACATTTGAAGAACATGTTGAACATTTA
>LXRJ01000540.1 GCA_001684025.1 Candidatus Glomeribacter gigasporarum
GTAGTATTCTTTTTCTTTAGAGCTGCAAGTCTTGTTTCCTATTAAAGTTGTGTGTTTTTGCCATTATTTGTTTTTGTGTTTTTGTATACAAAGGATTAGTGAGAAGAGTTGTTAATAAAATTTTATTAATGAATCTATATTTTTATTAAAACTATCAAAAAAAACATAAAACATTACAATATTATAAAATAAATACAGTAAGACCTTTCTAAGTGCACCCTCTTGAGACCATAGTCAAAAAAAAGCAAAACGTGCACTTAAAGAGAGAGTGCATTTATAGAAGGCAAAATATATAATGCTCATATAAGTTGGGACCAAGTTAGGCTATGCATTTAGAGAGAATTTACATAGTGTATGCACTTATAGAGCGTGCATTTAGAGAGGTTTTACTGTATTACAAAAATATCACACTCATAAAGATATCACACAAACATCATGAAAACACCATATAAAAAGAATACT
>LXRJ01000544.1 GCA_001684025.1 Candidatus Glomeribacter gigasporarum
AACTGGAGATAAGTACTAAATTCTTTCTGTTCTTTTTTTTTGTTTCTTTTTAGCATGTGCTAATGTTTTTTTGTATCTAGCTTAAGTGAAATATAGAACTACGTTAAGAATTGGAAACTGGGCAACTTCTTCTTTTTCTGCTTAATTACTGTGATTTATATTTTGTATCATAATATAGTCACTATGATGTATAATTTTGTGTCGGTGTTATATGTAAAATTAAAAGTTGCGTCAGATTATAATACCACTAATACCTACCCTTACTCTAACATATCAGCTTCACCCTAATTTAATGAAACTTGTCAATATTTAAATTCTAATTTGATGCAATTTTAATGCCATAATTATGTAATATTTTTAAAATAATTCAATAAAATAAGTTTATACATTTATAAAGAACAAATTTATTTATTTATTTAAAATGATTTCTAAAGAATTTTTTTAAATCTTTAATAAATTC
>LXRJ01000546.1 GCA_001684025.1 Candidatus Glomeribacter gigasporarum
CTAGCTAAATTCATTCCAGTTTGACCATTTTTCCATAGAGATTTGACAACACCATATCTTGATTCCATCCATGATTCCACTTCGTTTTGATTTACTATTTCTAGCAAAGTTTCATTAGCTAATTTAAAAATAGCTTCAGAAATCTGGTTTAATTTTTCAAATTGGTTTGGTGATAGTATAAAATGCGTATCTCTACTTTCAGTTTTCAAAAAATCATCAYCGACTAAGGACATGAGCCCGTTCATTTTTCTTTTAGTTTGAAGGTTTTATTTAGATTTGAAATTAATGGATTTTTTATAAAAAAATATCCCAAATATTTGTGCAAATAATAAAGTTTGATTATTGGTTTAATTTTAATTTCAACCAATCGTTCGACTATTAGTAAGTACGGTGAGAAATCTAAAAAAAATAAATGTCTTTATAAAGACTAAATACCGTAATAATACTTTCCACGGTGCA
>LXRJ01000548.1 GCA_001684025.1 Candidatus Glomeribacter gigasporarum
GAATAATTTAATCATTCTTAAATACGGAAAAAAATTGTTGCATATTATTTTTTCGGATCTTTTTTGAGATCACTGTAGTATTAGGCATTATTATGTATTATTGATGGCCAAGTGCAATTTTCGCATAAACACGATTACCAAAATAGAGTCATTAGATTTTAATATGAATGAAGGGATTATTTAAATGTGTTAATGTGATAATAAACGACGATAATACCGAGATGGATGATGCTGAAATTTGGTGTCTTGATTTGAAAATATGAGCCCTATTAAAATCCACATTTATTCTTATACCCTTTTATTATGAACTCTAACCTTAACTTCTAACTTAACTCTAAACAAATAAGTTCAAATTTCATCATCAGATAATAATGCGTTAAATAAATTACAAATTTTACAYACRGAACTATATTAGATTCAAATCAGATTTCATAAAGGGTAACATTTCAAAATGCTT
>LXRJ01000558.1 GCA_001684025.1 Candidatus Glomeribacter gigasporarum
ATTACTCACAACTCATTCACATATACTCAACAAACTATAGAAAAGGCATTTTGAGTAATAAAGAAAAACAGCCTTACAATATATATTGGATAGATATTATTAATAAAAGAACAAAAGTTACAACCAATCACTAAATCATTAACAATACAACTAACATACTATCACCATGTTTAGGATATTACTAGAATGATCCTAGCCTAAAGAAAAAAAAATANAMAAGAWAAATAAAAAAAAAATAAATGAATTTTCCTAAATAATAATAGTAGGATTCCATGTTTGACGAGTATAGTATTTTTTTAGTAAATATGCATTAATTGGTGTTTCTAAAATTTGTCCCTCCATAGTACGAAGTTTATAAACATCTTGTGCTATTTTGCTATGAATGAAATAGGGGCCTGTCCATTTCGGTAATAATTTTTCAGAGAAATTCTTATCCCTTATAACATCGT
>LXRJ01000560.1 GCA_001684025.1 Candidatus Glomeribacter gigasporarum
ATTTTTATTAGTTATATTTTATTAGTTATTTTTATTATATATTTATTATATTTTCTCTTAAATTTTATTATATATTTTATATTATTATTATATATTTTATAGTATTATTAGTTTATTTATATTGTTTATAACATATTTTATTTATTTTAGAYGCTCAAATGATAGTTTATTATTAACTTTATTAGGATAGTTTTCACAGAATTCTATTTAAAGCAATRGTTATTTAATTATTTAATTTATTAGTTCGTTTAACGTAAACAGAACCCAGACCAAGGTACACAAGCACAAATGGCGCCCCAGGACAGCCCAGAACGATGTAACAACAACATTAATGATAAACAAAGTCAAACAAACCCAAAATGGCAAAAGTGCCCTTGCTATATTGAAAGGTGCCCATCCTATAGTAAAAGGTGCCCATCCTATAGTAAAAGGTGCCCATCCTATAGT
>LXRJ01000563.1 GCA_001684025.1 Candidatus Glomeribacter gigasporarum
GCCTTAGGCCCTCCGATTCCTGCCACTTTTATTCCTCTTGCTTTCAAGAKWAMAGSWMYYNCCCAATTTTATAGTAGATTAATAGCCTTTTCGTCTCCCAACAATTCGTTCTCTTAGATATAGGAGTGAACTTCTTTCTTTCTTTCAAAATTCTTTGTAATAGGTAGTCCCTTTGATTACACCCTATTGTGGTTTCTCCCCTTGTCCATTTGTTCTATGAACGTTATCGTGTTAATTACTCCTTTAGTTTCTTCTCCATGGTGGACCTAGTAGATGTCTAGGACGGGGTCTAGAGCGTTGGATGGGGCTCTAGTATTCAGGTATTCTCAGAGCTATCTCTGGCTTCAAAGAAGCCCCCCTAAAATCTGCCCTTGGGTGGGGGGGTCATGCCTAGAGTTTTTAGCTCTCACAGATTACGTTGAAAAGCAAGACTAAGAGATGCA
>LXRJ01000568.1 GCA_001684025.1 Candidatus Glomeribacter gigasporarum
AATTTCAGCGCTAAATGATAGAGAAAGTATTGATAATAGGATTAGAGTATTAAAAAATGAAAATTTAAGCAATTTTCGTGATGTTGATAAAATACAACAGAAGAGACGTGAACGTCTCGATCTCATTCTAAAAGAAAGAGAAATATCAAATTATGATAGATATTCGCGTAATGTTAATACTTTTTACAGGAGACGYGAAGTTGAACAACTAGCAAATGATAGTCTCCTAGCTCRAAATATTAATAATCTTAATCAGACATTATTAGAAGAAGACAGAGATAAAAAACAATTAGAAAATACACGAAAAAATCGGTATAATAATTTATTATACGACCTGATCGAACAAGAAATACTTGTTGAAGAAGATAAACAATCACTCGAGGATGGAGAAAAATATGATTTATTGATTCAATCTTTAGAACAAGAATTTCTTGATTCT
>LXRJ01000579.1 GCA_001684025.1 Candidatus Glomeribacter gigasporarum
TTAATTGTACCAAGAAGATTTAGTATCAACTAGAAATAGCGATATGAATGTACATCTTGCTTTTTGAATTATGTATATAGCCTACATTACCGATTAGATGTTGCCCAGACTTCGATTCCTCTTCTATCTCGAATTCTCATCYATATTTCTATTTATTATTACTTTCTTTGTCTTTTATTTTTTTCTACTCAATAAAGAAAATATTCGTGTCTTCATTCACGTATAAACTTATAGTCCAATCGTTAAGAATCTTAACAAACTCTTGTCAGTTAACACGTGACATTGCAATTCATTTCACGATTTTATATTTGTCTTTAACAATCTCTATGAGATTCGTGGATTATTAATATTCATCATAACCTTAATATACAACTATTCATATCTTCATATACATATAGTCATTTTCCTTTTCACCAAAGCCTTTTA
>LXRJ01000099.1 GCA_001684025.1 Candidatus Glomeribacter gigasporarum
GTGATTGCTTTTTTAAATAGTTTATATTTCTCTTTCTTTTTTTTTGTAGAATTTTTTTGCAGCATTTTTTTCTATTGTTCTTTCTTCTGTATTTTAATATTTTGTTRGTRAATTGTCTTGTARTATTTCTTCTAGTCTTTTAATATTTGCTAGTAAATTTGTTTTGCATTATTTCTTTTGGCCTTTTGGCATTTCACTGATAAATTGTCTTGTAATAGTTCTTTTAGTCTTTTAATATTTGCTGGTGAATTGCCTTTTGGAATTTCTTTTGGTTTTTTGATGTTTCACTAGTAAATTGTCTTGTARTAWTTCTTCTGGTCCTTTGTTATTTGCTATAAATTGTCTTGTAGTATTTTTCTGATCCTTTAACATTTTACTGGTGAATTGTCTTGTTGTATTTCTTTTAATTTTTTAGCATTTGTTAGTAAGTTGTTTTGTGGTATTTTTTCTAATTCTTCAATATTTTGCTAATGAATTGTCTTGTGGTATTTCTTCTTGTTTTTTAGCATTTGYTRGYRAATTGTTTTGTTGTTGCTTCTTTGAGTAGTTTATATTACTTTTTCTTTTTTTGTAGAATTTCTTTTTAGTATTTTTTCATGATATTCTTTTTTCTGTTCTTTTAATATTTTGTTGACGAATTGTCTTGTGTTATTTCTTCTAGTCTTTTGACGTTTGCTAATGAATTTATCTTGTATTATTTCTTCTAGTCTTTCAGTATTTCACTGGTGTATTGTCTTGTGATAGTTCTTCTAGTCTTTTAGTATTTGCTGATGAATTATCTTTTGAAATGTCTTTTGATATTTTACTAGTAAATTGTCTTGTGATAACTCTTCTGATCTTTTGTTATTTGCTGTGAATTATTTTGTAGTATTTTTCTAATTCTTTGACATTTTATTAGTGAATTGTCTTGTTGTATTTCTTCTGATTTTTTGGCATTTGCTAGTAAGTTGTCTTGTGTTATTTTTTCTGGTCCTTTAACATTTTGCTGATAAATTGTCTTGTAGTATTTCTTCTTGTCTTTCAGCATTTGTTGGCAAATTGTCTTGTGGTTGCTTCTTTGAATAGTTTTATACTGCTTTTTCTTTTTTTTTGTAAAGTTTCTTTTCAGCATTTTTTTCTGATGCTCTTTCTTCTGTTTGTTCAACATTTTGTTGACAGATTGTCTTGTGATATTTCTTCTAGTCTTTTAGCATTTGCTAGTGAATTTGTCTTGTAKTANTTTTTTTNGTTTYTTYARYATTTYRYTAGTGAATTGTCTTGTAATAGTTCTTCTGTTTTTTGGTGTTTACTGGTGAATTGTCTTGTAGTAATTCTTTTAGATTTTTGCCATTTGCTATAAATTATCTTGTAGTATTTTTTCTGGTCTTTCAACATTTTTTTGGTGAATTGTCTTGTAGCATTTTTTCTGGTTCTTTGACATTTTGCTGGTAAGTTGTCTTGTGGTATATCTTCTGATTCTTTGATATTTTGCTAGTAAATTGTCTTGGTATTTCTTTTAGTCTTTTAGCATTTGCTAGTAAATTATCTTGTGGTTACTTTTTTGAGTAGTTTTATACTACTCTTTCTTTTTTTTTGTAGAATTTCTTTTTAGCAATTTTTTTCTGGTGGTCTTCTTCTGTTCCTTTGATGCTTTGTTAGTGAATTGTTTTGTGATATTTCTTTTAGTCTTTTGGCATTTGCTTGTGAATTATCTTGTATTATTTTTTTTCTTTTGCTATTTTGCTAGTAAATTGTCTTGTAGTAATTCTTTTGGTTTTTTGCTGTTTGTTATAAATTGCCTTGTGGTATTTTTTTTAATCTTTCAACATTTTTCTAGTGAATTGTCTTGTAGCATTTCTTTTGGTCCTTTAACATTTTCTGGTAAGTTGTTTTGTAGTATTTTTTCTGATCCTTTGACATTTTGCTAGTAAATTGTCTTTGGTATTTCTTCTGATCTTTTAGTATTTGCTAGTAAATTGTCTTGTGATTACTTTTTTAGGTAGTTTTATACTACTCTTTCTTTTTTTTTNGTAGAATTTCTTTTCAGCATTTTTTCTGTTAGTTTTCTTCTATTTCTTTGATGTTTTGTTGGTGAATTGTTTTGTGATATTTCTTTTAGTCTTTTAATATTTGCTTGTGAATTGTCTTGTATTATTTTTTTCTTTCGGTGTTTTGCTAGTAAATTGTCTTGTGGTATTTCTTCAGGTCCTTTGCTGTTTACTGTGAATTGTCTTGTGATATTTCTTCTAGTTCTTCAATATTTTGCTAATAAATTGTTTTGTGGTATTTCTTCTGATCTTTCAGTATTTGCTGATAAGTTGTTTTGTAGTATTTCTTCTAATCTTTTGATATTTTGCTAGTAAATTGTCTTGTAGCATTTCTTCTGTTCTTTCAGCATTACTGTTGAATTGTCTTGTAGCATTTTTTCTGATTTTTTAATGTTTTGCTAGTGAATTGTCTTGTAGTATTTCTTCTGGTCTTTCAGCATTTGCTAGTAAGTTGTTTTGTTGTATTTTTTAATATTTTTTGGTAAATTGTCTTGTGATATTTCTTCTGTTCTTTTAGCATTTCTGGTGAATTGTTTTGTAGCTGCTTCTTTGGGTAGTTTTATACTATCTTTTTTTTTTGTAGAATTAGAAGAAATACTACAAGACAATTCACTAACAAAATGTCGAAAAAAHAGAAAAAAGANNAYCAGAAAAAACTGTTAAAAAAAATTCTACAAAAGGAAGGTAGTATAAAACTATCTAAAGAAGCAATTATAAAACAATTTACAGTAAATGCTAAAAGATCAGAAGAAATACACAAAAACAATTTACTAGCAAAATATTAAAAAACACTACAAAACAAATTACTAGCAAACACTAAAAAATGCTACAAGACAATTTGCTAACAAATATTAAATAATTAGAAGAACTATCACAAGACAATTTATAGCAAATAGTAAAGAATAAGAAAAATTACTACAAGACAATTCATCAGCAAATGTTAAAAGACTAGATACAAGAAATTCATTAGCAGATGCCAAAAGACTAGAAAAAATATCACAAGACAGTTTACCAACAAAATATCAAAGGAACAGAAGAAGAATACTAAAAAAAAATACTGAAAAAAATTTTATAAAAAAAAAGAAAAAGTAGTATAAAACTACTCAAAGAAGCAATCACAAGACAATTCACCAGAAACACTAAAAAAACAGAAGAAATATCATAAGACAATTTACCAAAAAACATTGAAGGATCAGAAAAAATATCATAAGACAACTTATCAGTAAATGCTGAAAGACCAGAAGAAATACTACAAAACAATTCACTAGCAAAACATTGAAAAAATATCACAAGACAATTTAACAGTAAATGCTAAAAAAACAGAAAAAATACCACATGACAATTTACTAGCAAAATAGCAAAGAATCAGAAGAAATACAACAAGACAACTTATTAACAAATACTAAAAGATCAGAAAAAATGCTACAAGACAATTTATTAGCAAAATTTTGAAAAACTAAAAGAAATATCACAAGACAATTTACAGTAAATAGCAAAGAATCAGAAGAAATACCACAAAACAATTTACTAGTAAAAAGCTAAAAAAAAAATAATGCAAAACAATTCACCAGCAAATGCTAAAAGACTAAAAGAAATATCACAAAACAATTCACAAACAAAATATCAAAGGAACAGAAAAAGACTGCCAGAAAAAAACCCACTAAAAAGAAATTCTACAAAAAAAAAAAAAGAGTAGTATAAAACTACTTAAAAAAATAATCACAAGACAATTTACTAGCAAATACTGAAAAACACCAAAGACAATTCACTAGCAAAATGTTGAAGGATTAGAAAAAATACTATAAGAAAACTTATCTGCAAAATGTCAAAAGATCAGAAGAAATATCACAAGACAATTCACCAGAAAAATATCGAAAAACCAAAAAATATCACAAGACAATTTATAGCAAATAGCAAAAACCAAAAGAATTACTACAAGACAATTTATTAGCGAATACTAAAAAACAAAAAAATTACTACAAGACAATTCACTAGCAAAATGCTGAAAGAACAAAAGAAATACTACAAGACAATTTACTAGCAAATGTCAAAAAACTAGAAGAAATATCACAAAACAGTTCACTAACAAAATGTTAAAGAAACAGAAGAATGCCAAAAAAAAAGACAAAAAGAAATTCTACAAAAAAAAAGAAGGGCAGTATAAAACTATCCAAAGAAGCAACTACAAGACAATACACTAGCAAATACTAAAAAATCAAAAAAAATACTACAAGACAATTCACCAAAAAATGTTAAAAAATCAGAAAAAATATCACAAGACAACTTACTAGCAAAATGTTGAAAGATTAGAAAAAATGTTACAAAATAATTCATTAGCAAAATATCAAAAAACTAGAAGAAATACTACAAGACAATTTACAGCAAATAGCAAAAGACCAGAAGAATTACTACAAGACAATTCGCCAGCAAAACATCAAATGATCAGAAGAAATACCACAAAACAATTTACTAGCAAATACCAAAAGGCCAAAAGAACTACCACAAGATAATTCACTAATAAAATGCTAAAAAAACAAAAGAAATAATGCAAGACAATTCACTAGCAAATGCCAAAAGACTAGAAGAAATATCACAAGACAATTTATCAATAAAACATTAAAGGAACAGAAGAAGACTATCAGAAAAAACAACATTAAAAAGAAATTCTACAAAAAAAAAGGATAGTATAAAACTATTCAAAAAAGTAACAAGACAATTTACCAGCAAATACCAAAATATCAAAAGAAATACTACAAGACAATTTACTAGCAAAACATCGAAGGATTAGAAAAGATACTACAAGACAACTTACTAGCAAAATATCAAAGGACTGAAAGAAATACTACAAGACAATTTGGCAGCAAAACTTCAAAAGACCAGAAAAATACTACAAGACAATTCACAACAAACAGCAAAGGATCAGAAAAAATATCACAAGACAATTCACAGCAAGCAGCAAAGGACCAGAAAAATTACTACAARACAATTCACTAGCAAAATATCAAAAGATCAAAAAAATATTACAAGACAATTCATTACAAATGCCAAAAAATCAGAAGAACTACCACAAGACAATTCAACAGTGAAACACTGAAAGAACAAAAAAATAACACAAGATGCTTCACTAGCAAATGCCAAAAGACTAAAAAAAATACTACAAGACATTTTACTAACAAAACATCAAAAGAACAAAAGAAAAATGTCAGAAAAAAATGCTAAAAAGAAATTCTGCAAAAAAAAAGAAAGGGTAGTATAAACTGCACAAAGAAGTAACTACAAGACAATTTACCAGCAAATACTAAAAGACCAAAAGAAATACCACAAAACAATTTATCAGTAAAATATTAAAGAATCAGAAGAAATATTACAAGACAACTTATTAGCAAATACTAAAAGATCAAAAGAAATACCACAAGACAATTCACTAGTAAAATGTCAAAGGATCAAGAGAACTACTACAACTTACAGCAAACAGCAAAAGACCAGAAAAAACACTACAAGACAATTTACAGCAAATGCTTAAAGACTTAAAGAAATACTACAAGACAAATTGCTAGTTAAATGCTGAAGAACTGAAAAAAAATACCACAAGACGATTTACTAGCAAACACTGAAATATTAAA
>LXRJ01000586.1 GCA_001684025.1 Candidatus Glomeribacter gigasporarum
AATTAAAATGTTAAATTATTATGAAAGTAATATTGGCAGTGAAAAAACTATACTAATACTTACCAAATTTAACAATACTTTAACTTCAAAGAACTCATAACGAAAATTTCCAGTATCAAAACATGTACAAAACAACTTAGGAATATACTTAAACACTATACACAAAAAGATGTTACTATTTATTTTTACACATATAGAATGACAACAAATATATTAACTTACAAACCAACTATAAATACAATTAATCCTGCAATCACTACAGACATTAAAAACGTATATGAATTATAAAGGACTGTAATTCAAAACCAAAAAAAAAGAAAATACTTAAATTGCAGATCCTTTCCCAGAATTGAACCTAGGCGAATGTCCTGATTCGAAATGAACTAATCTAGCATTACCAACCTAAAGAAATTTTATTAAA
>LXRJ01000587.1 GCA_001684025.1 Candidatus Glomeribacter gigasporarum
TTCTTCTTTTTCTTTTTCCAGTTTTTAGTATTATCTTGTATATCTTCTATGCTTGCTTGATAAATGATTTCTATTATCCACTCAAATATATTTCGTCGTAAGCTTTTAATTTGTGTATTGTCGAGACTTTCATCTTCTACAGGAGCTGTTGCTGAAATTCTTGGTCTTGATTCTTCTACTATTTTGTTTAAAGTCTTCTTTTCTACTAGACCTTCGATATTTCTTCCTGTAGTCTTTTGTTTAGACATTTCTTTTTCTTCTTTGTCTTTTTGTCGTCTTGATTCTAAAATTTTCGCCTTTTGTTGAACTTGCATTTTCCATTTTTCTGTTTTAATTCTTTCTTTTTCTATATAATGTTCAAATGCAGATGCTTCGACRGATGTTTTAAAATGCTGTATTAGTAATTATAATGCTATTC
>LXRJ01000589.1 GCA_001684025.1 Candidatus Glomeribacter gigasporarum
CAGTTTATTATTAAAATAAAATATTGTTGACTTATTGCTATGACGACACTCACAAAGAAAGGTTATAAYTGAYAATTTTATAGACAAAAAGATAAATTTATTAACTCAGATAATACTCAAAAGAATAACACAGATAAAACAAATATATAACTCAAGAAAAATAGCTTTAATTTCAAGATAATATCACARAAAAGGGNCTTATTCCCAACAAAGATTATATNAAAAATACCAAAAATAGGACTTATTCCTAATACAAGTTTATAACAAAAATAAAAATRGGACCTATTCCCAAGACCAAAGTATATAATTATAAGGCTATAGCAACCAAAATATGGGGACCAACTGTCCTCTTGCCTTGGGGAAAATGGTGGGGTTTAAATATCTTTTTCCGGCATATCAAATTACTATAGAATATAG
>LXRJ01000591.1 GCA_001684025.1 Candidatus Glomeribacter gigasporarum
TATGAGTATAGGTTTTTATATCTAATAAACAAAACAATAACCAATAAATTTAAAATTTTGACTTGAGTTTATCAACAGTTTTCTTAGTTTATAAAATAATTATTCTTAGTTTATAAAATGATTATTTATCATGCTTTTCAAATTACTGTATTCATTGATTTTCATATATCACACCAGAAATCAGGAATCTAGATTAAATGCAAATCTGTGATTGGTTAAAAATAATTTTTAGCCAATCATGTATTGGCATTATTCCTATATTTCTAATTTCTGGTGTGATGTATGACATAGTATTTGAAAAGCATAATAAATCAAACACCATTTCTAGGCTCCAAAAGTTTAACACGGTTATACAACAATAATATATATAAAATATTAATAAATACAACTGACTCATGATATAAAAAAGTCAGGTT
>LXRJ01000594.1 GCA_001684025.1 Candidatus Glomeribacter gigasporarum
CTTTGCCCAATGCCTACTATAATTAAACCAGTAAAATCTAAATAAGAAAAATAATACTATATATTTTATATTTTATATATTCATTTATTTTTATATACAAGTTTTTTAATAAAAATATTTTATATTTACTAAATAAAATAAAATTTAATTTATTTATTAAACTAAAAAAATTATAAATAATTTTAAGATATTATTTTATGATAACTTCTTAACTAACCAATTAAAATAAATTATACAATATAAACTTTAAAATCTTAAAATATATATAAAAAAAATATAACCAGAAAAAAATTCACCAATAAATCTAAAACTAAAAAATTTGCCAATAAATATAAAATTTCTAAAAAAAGACAACTATAAAATTCACCAGTAAAACATCAACCAAAAACCACTTTCAGCGTTTTAGTGGAGAAC
>LXRJ01000599.1 GCA_001684025.1 Candidatus Glomeribacter gigasporarum
GACTAAGGCGAGTTCAAATAGTTTTTTATTTATCTTTTTATAAAACTTAAATATTATTAGTATCTTTAAAGAAATATTTATATTAGTTATATATATTATTCTTGAAGTTAGTAGAAATAAGTATATACTCTAACTTTAAGAATTATTTTGCTTATTATCATTATTAACTAATTTTTAATATTATGAAAATATAATTGATACTTACTAAACTATACTAATTTATTTTGCTTTCTTTATCAAAACTATTTATTATAACGTTTAAAAATAATAGCTTTTTATGAAAACTTGATATAGCATGAATTATATCAGTACTTTCTAAGATAGCAGAAAAAAAAATTTTTATACTATAATTTTTATAAAGAGACACAATTGATTTCTCTTCTAAAAATTTATTAAGATTATTTAATA
>LXRJ01000604.1 GCA_001684025.1 Candidatus Glomeribacter gigasporarum
ATGAACCCGGCCCCCGGGGCTAAAGCCCGCATAAGGTAATGATTCGCCTGTACAGGCGATAAGCAAGAGTGTTTCCCTTCTACAATGAAGTAATGTAACTACCCCCTGGTTCTACCGTAAGGTACTAAAGAGAGAGGATAAAAAGCAACAAATTGGAGTAATTACACTACTATCAGTAACTTCATTAATGATTGAATCATTCATCTCTTACTTTCCGCTTACTAAACACGCTACTCCCCGGTTACTAAAGACGGTAGTAAAGAGAGACCCTGTTCCACTAGTCAAGAGAGAGTACTCCAGAGACACGAGAGTTAATTCCTAAAGATTAGGAAGGCAGAACTTCAGACTCCTGGATTGAACTACGGCAAACCATACTTAAGAGGGGCGGGGGCCCTAAAGGGCCCCC
>LXRJ01000615.1 GCA_001684025.1 Candidatus Glomeribacter gigasporarum
AGAAGAAGATAAAAAAAAAGAAAAAATTATAGAGAAATGAAAATGCGTAAAAAAATATAGAAAAAGGTGAAAATAAAGCGAATTTATAAAAGATGGCAAATTAATGTGAATAATTAAATGAATACGTAAAAATGTGTATCACTAGAAAATATTGAAATAATCGAAAAAGAAGTATAKAGCARGNAAAAATAAAGTGTAACAAGAAAAAAAGAATAGTTGAGAAATGAAAAAAGTGTAAAAATAAGTATTATAAAGATATTTGTAAAATTATTTAGAAATTATATAATAAATCGAAATTGCACTCACATACGTATTAATATTCAGTTTTTTTATAATAAACATAATAAAAACATAAACATTAAATTCAAATCATAGTATCAGTATTTGTCGTGCAAACAAAT
>LXRJ01000617.1 GCA_001684025.1 Candidatus Glomeribacter gigasporarum
TATAAAAACTACTGAAGAGGCGATGTATTAATTATATATATATATAATAAAAATAATAATAAATAAATTAGTTACAAATCAGCATGAATTCGGCCACTAATTTTTTTTTAAAAAATAATAATAAAAATAATAATAAATCAGTATATTTCAGTTGTTATTCAAATAAGAAAAAAAAATTATTATAATATYRGTATATATTCGGCCACCATTTAAGTAAAAAAGAAAAGAAAAAATTAGWAAATAAAACATAAATATCAGTTATRAATTGGCATATTCAAACACTKGNTTTTTTAYAGTRAATAAAATTTACYATTCTCCAGTCTTTTACTTTTTTCTGTTAAATCAAAATCAGCAAGAGATTCTACTTGTTCACCACTTCGACCACCACTTCGACCCAATC
>LXRJ01000621.1 GCA_001684025.1 Candidatus Glomeribacter gigasporarum
TTGGATTAAGTTACGAYCGTATAAATGAGATTGTTTAYCTCGCTATYGYGACGGCTAAGATTCAAGATGAAATATTAAARTTAGATGCTAATTCGATACACGATCATGRCARGATCAAAGAACTCACATCAAAACAAGATAGAATRGTTAGTGAATTACGAGGTGAAGAAGGGAKCGAAAAACTCTCTACAGATATTCTAGAATACTGTTTCTATGACTCATGGGCGGTGCTCTTAAGCATAATCAAACTACAAAAGCTGGTTTCTTATCGCCTGGATGCAGTGATTTATAACTGTGAATACGCACAACCATTCCGTGGTGGCAAGACAAGCATGCTAAATTGTCTTATCGCAAAAGAGTATAACAAAGAATGTAATGATAAACCGGTTTCATATGG
>LXRJ01000039.1 GCA_001684025.1 Candidatus Glomeribacter gigasporarum
TTCCCTTTTAGTGGCTCATTTTTCGATGCATATCAACACTGGATCAGTTTTCGGTGCATTTCAACATACCCTATTCTGATGATCTAAACCCTTCTTTTATACTAGGCTTTTTGCCGGACGGTTACACTTATTCTGATGAGCTAAGCCTTTCTTTTATACAAGGTTTTTGTCCGGACGCTTACGATTCTGTTGCCGTACAGATTGGGAAAATGGGACCATCGTGAGTTGCCCTACCTTGTGCTCCAACGCCGCAATTTTGGCTTCATATTCCGAGATCGTGGTAGCCGCTGCTTCTTCAACATTCAGCTCACCGCGGTCAGTCATATTGGCTTCGCCACAACTGAATCAGGTTGGCTGAAATTTGATAGATGCGACAGGCTTCACGCCGGCCTAGCTGGCCATTGCGAATATCCGTGCAGAGCTGCCAACTTGAACTGCGGACGGTGCGACGGTAGGGGCCTCTTGCTGACATTGGGCTGTTCCTCTTTTAAAGGCCCAGCGAGCGGATCAATTTATCTCCTCCCAGTTGTCCAGCTCCAGGGGGCACTCTACCTCTTTGTTTAATTGTTAACACGGCCTAGAAAAAACGAATAGGTCTTTGACGGGAAATTGATCTATGCCGCATGACGCGCGCCGCGCCGGATTGCAAATAGGTGCGGTGACGAGCAGTCATGCGTTTGTACCATAGGGGCGGGGTATTCCGTCTAATGCGCCAGTTGCTGCGTTTGGCGGATGCGGCGATGTGCTGAGCGGACGGGGTAATAACCGCTTCGCGCAAAGGATCACGAAGAGCCTGTTCGACGTACTGCGCAGATTGCTCAAATTCCGTTTTCACTTGATGTAATTCTTCAAGTTCGATTTCACGGTTGACTTCATATTTGATTTCATTGAGATAGCGTTGCGCGCGTCCCAATAACATACCCGCCGTGCGCGCAACGCGCGGAAGCCGCTGCGGGCCAATCACAACCAATGCAACGAGGGCGATCAGCACCAGTTTGGCCAGCCCTAGTTCAAGCATCAAATAAACCCGTTCAGCCGCTAGAAATCATTTCTGAAATGATTTCTAAAAATTATTGAGGATCGCGCGTTTGCGAGGCGCGCTCAGTATTCATTTCGATCTTAGAAATTTCTTTTTGTTTTTGAATTGGCCGCTTCCCCTCGCTGTCTTGTAGCCCTTCTTTAAATCCCTTGATGGCGCTGCCTAGGTCGCTGCCCAAATCGCGCAGTTTTCGAGTGCCGAATACGAGTGCCACAATAAGCAGCACAATTAACCAATGTCCAATACTGAATGAGCCAAACACTTGATTTCTCCTAATTGCGTTAGAGCTTAAAAAAACTCTAACCCATGCGTGACCACGGACGTTTCCCGCCAAGTAAATGGGCGTGCAGATGATAGACTTCCTGCCCGCCTCCAGGGCCGGTATTGATTACCATTCTAAAGCCTGTATCGTTGGTGTTTCCGCCGCGATAAGCGATGCCAAGTTGCGCTGCGAGCTGCGCGATTAGAAGGATCATTTTTCCTAATAAAGGCGCATCTTCTGGAGCGCAATCGGATAAGGTCGCAATATGCCGGCGCGGAATGACGAGCATATGGATGGGCGCTGCTGGCTTGATATCGTGAAACGCGCAGAATATCTCATCCTCATATACTTTCCGGCTCGGTATTTTGTCCGCGGCAATTTTGCAAAAAAGGCAGTCGTTCATATCCATCACTTCAGGCCTGGCCTAAATAGGCTAAGAAGAGTTGCATAAAGCATCGATTTGCTTTTGCACTGACACAAAGTCAAATTGATCCGTATCCGTAATGTTAGAACATAAGAGACCTTTGATGCCATGCGTGCGCATCGTGCAAAGCGTATCAATATCGGTTAAATAGATTCGCTTTGCGTTCGCGAGCACTGGAATCCGGACAGCGTCGGCAATCCGGATCATGACTTCAAACGCCGGCCCATGGAGCGGGCCTTCATGTGCGGTGTCCGTATAAAGAATTGCCTCGCAACCATAGTCTTCGAATTTGTGCGCCAAATCGGCTATGTCGTGACCGGTCAATTTGCTCCCGCCAGGTGCGACGGCCTTGCCCTCTTTTGCATCCAGCTTGGCGATAATCGATCCGCCGAAGGCAAGGCAAGCATCCCGTAGAAAGCCGGGATTCTGCACTGCGGACGAGCCCAGCACGATATACGATATCCCATCGTCCAGAACGCGCTCAATCGTATCGAAATCACGGATACCCGCATCAAGTTGAAGCGGGATTTGCGCGTCTACCGTATTGATCAGTGCGCGAAGCGCCCTGTCATTTTTCTGCTTGTCCGCAAAGACGTGATTAAGAACAGTCAGATGCAGCCGGCGCGCACCTTGTTTGAGCCAATACAAGGCCCTGTCTGCAGGCGTGTTGGGTAGAAAGGACGCTTGCTTTTGATTGTCAGGCTGCGGATGCAGGCACCGGCCTTCTTGCAGAACGATTTCTGGAATAAGCAACATCGCCATCGCGCAATCGGGCTATCGATTGAAATTATTGGGTTTAACGCTCAGCCATTTTCACTGAACCCTGAAACACAACTTTTTTCTATTTTATTACGCGGCGCGCGCGTTGGCGATACGCTTGATTTCAACTTCCGTATGGGGTTCCTCTGCATCGATGCGGCGCACGCTTGCACCGAGCGCGGCGAGTTTTATTTCCATTTGATCATAACCGCGGTCTAGATGATCGATCCGTTTGACCCATGTTTCGCCATCCGCGGCCAACCCTGCGATCACCAAACTGGCTGAAGCGCGCAGATCGGTGGCCGTAACCGTAGCGCCCGATAAGCGCGGTACGCCAGTGACAAAAGCGGTATTGTGATCAATATGGATCCGGGCGCCCAACCGTTTGAGTTCCTGCACATGCATCAAGCGGTTTTCAAAAATGGTCTCGACGATGCGCGCGCAGCCGTCCGAGAGACAGTCCAGCGCCATGAACTGCGCTTGTAAATCGGTTGGGAAGGCGGGATATTCGGCTGTCTGAAAGGAAATCGCATGCGGGCGGCGGTTCATTTGCGCGTGGATCCAATCCGGACCAGTTTTGATTTTGGCGCCGGCTGCGCAGAGCGCTCCAAGCGCGGCATCGAGCAAGCCAGGCTGAATGCACTTGAGCGTGATTTTCCCCTGTGTCGCGGCTGCTGCGCATAAAAAAGTGCCCGCTTCAATACGGTCGGGAATCACGCGATGGCGTGCACCATGTAATTGAGATACGCCTTGTACGACAAGCCGGTGAGTGCCAATTCCTTGAATCTGCGCCCCCATTGCGCACAGGAGCGTTGCCAAATCGGCGACTTCCGGCTCGCGCGCGGCATTTTCAAGCACAGTTTCGCCTTCAGCGAGCGTCGCGGCCATCAATAAGTTTTCAGTGCCGGTCACCGTAATACGGTCAAAAACGAAACGGCAGCCTTTGAGCCGCCGCGTGCGTGCGTGGATATATCCATTTTGAATGTCGATCTCGGCGCCCATCGCGTGCAGCCCCATGATATGTTGATCGATGGGGCGCGCGCCAATCGCACAGCCGCCCGGCAGTGATACATACGCTTCGCCGAAGCGCGCCAGCAGAGGACCAAGTGCCAGGATCGAAGCGCGCATCGTTTTGACGCGCTCGTCAGGCACAACGCCATGTATGATCCGTCCGCTCTCGAGCGTGACTGTTCCAGCCTCCATTGCAGATTGCACGCCCATGTCCTTGAGAAGCGCCAGCAGGGTGCGCACATCTTGCAAGTCGGGAATATTGTCCAAACAAAGCGGTTCAGCGCATAACAAACTCGCGCATAGACTAGGCAATGCGGCGTTTTTGGCGCCTGAAACATGGATTTCACCATTCAAGCATGCGCCGCCCTGGATCAAAAACTTATCCATAGGGGTGATTTCAATTTCTGAGTTTGTAACCGCTCGACAAAAGGCGCATCGCCAGCCATACCAGCGCGGCGCAACATCCACCTGTGATCATCAGGCTGGTCATGGGCGCAAGATCGGAAATGCCAAAAAATCCATAACGAAATCCGTCAATTAAATAGAAAAAAGGATTCAGACGGGAGGCGGCATGCCAAAGCGGCGGCAGGGAATGGATAGAGTAAAACACGCCCGCTAGAAGGGTCAGCGGCGCAATCAAAAAATTCTGAAAAGACATCATTTGATCGAACTTTTCGGCATAAATACCCGCGATCAACCCAAGCGTGCCGAGCATGGTCGCTCCAATCAAAATAAACGCGGCGATATAAAACGGCGCGGCAATTCCAAAAGGGAAGAACCAGACGGTCGCCAGATAAACGCTCAAGCCGACGCACGCGCCGCGCACCACTGAAGCGAGCACATAAGCGCCGAAGATTTCCCAAGCGCCGAGCGGCGCCATTAGAATAAATACGAGATTACCATTGAGTTTCGATTGAATCAGAGACGTTGCACTGTTCGCAAAGGCGTTTTGCAACACGCTCATCATCATCAATCCAGGAATCAGAAAGTGGGTGTAAGAAACGCCGGGATAGACCTGCATATGTTCTTGCAGCGCCGGACCGAAGATCACCAGATACAACAAAGCGGTGACCATCGGCGCAACAATCGTTTGCAAACTGACTTTCCAGAAACGCAATACTTCTTTGTAGAATAGGGTATAAAAACTGGTCATTCGCGCGCCTCAACAGTATAGGGTGAATTGCGCATCACCTGCATGAACACCTCTTCCAGATCGGCTTTGCAAATCTCGATTTCATCGAGTACGCAACCCGCCGCGCGGCATTGGGCCAGGATCGGTTCAACGTCATCATAGGTATCGAGTCGTAACCGATGCCATTCATCGCGTGCGGATGCGCCGGGAGATTCGGCAGGATGAATAAGGCGCGCGTGGAGCGCCGAAGGCAGACTTCCGCGGCTGATCCGCAGGGCAAGTTGTACGCCGGAGGCGCGTTGCAGCAACGCGCGCGTGCGGTCGAGCGCAACGATTTCGCCACGCTGCAGCATCGCGATGCGGGTGCATAACTGTTCCGCTTCTTCCAAATAGTGAGTGGTTAGAACAATTGTATGGCCGGCGCGATTCAATTGGGCAATGAATTTCCATAGCGTCTGACGCAGTTCCACATCGACGCCTGCAGTCGGTTCATCGAGCACAATCACAGCAGGCCGGTGCATCAATGCCTGCGCGATCAGTACGCGCCGCTTCATGCCGCCGGAGAGGGCGCGCATATTGGCATCCGCTTTGTCCGTGAGGCCGAGATTTTCCAGCACCTCATCGATCCAATCGTCATTGCGCGCCAAGCCGTAGTAGCCGGACTGGATGTGCAATGTTTCCCGCACGGTGAAAAAAGGGTCGAACACCAGCTCTTGCGGCACAACGCCCAGCCTGCGGCGCGCGGCGCGAAAATTAGACACGACATCGTGGCCGCAGATTCGGACCATGCCGCCATCGGCGCGCGTTAACCCCGCCAGGATGTGGATCAAGGTTGTTTTCCCGGCGCCGTTCGGGCCCAGCAGTCCAAAAAACTCGCCTTCTTCGACGGTCAAGCTGATGTTATTGAGCGCTTGCAATTTTGGATAACGTTTTTGAATGCAGGCAATTTCTATTGCAGCCATGGCACCCTATAGGAATTCAAAAAGGATTATTTTTGTTGTCTAATATGAGCGTATCGATACCATACGCGCGCGCCAAATTCGCCAGTTGAGCGGGCAGATTGAGGACGCGCAGCGCAATGCCGCGTGCACGCGCAACACGGTACCAAGCGAGTAGGACGGCAAGCGCCGCTGAATCAAAATGCGCAAGCGGTGCGCAGTCCACCTGATCCGCACCCGTTGCGATGTGCGCCAAACCCGTTTTAAGGGCCGCGCGGGCATTCGATTGCGTGAGCGCAGAACCGGTGACAAATGCGCTCATGCACGCTGCCCTGCCTTAAGCTGCTGGTTGCGCTCACTGAGAAACTTCAATAAACCCTCAACGCCTTTCTGGGCAATTTGCTCATCAAACTGTTCCCGATACGTTTGAATCATCCAGACACCGGCTATATTGACGTCATACACTTTCCAGCCTTCGGGTGTCTTTCCAAGCCGGTAATCAATATTGACCGGTTTGCCTTCATTCATCACGACCGTTTCGACCACCACATCGGTATTGGCAGGCGGCGCGCGCAACGGCTTGTAGTCAATCGGCGGTTGATTCCTGAGTTGCGCCATAGAGACTTTTGATAGAGCGCCTGCGTAGGTATAGAACAACAGATCTTTAAATTGCGCGGTCAATTGTTGTTGCTGCTGCGGTGTTGCCTCTCTCCAATGGCGCCCCATCGTCAATCGCGTCGCGCGCTGCATATCGGTGTACGGCAGAATTTTTTGATCGACGATTTGAGTGAGTCTGCCGGTATCTTTTGCGATGGAGGGATCGTTCTTGACCATATTCATCACCTCTGTAGTCACAGCGATGATCAAATCGCGCGCTGCGTTGGCTGAGCTGCCTGCGGGTTGCGCCTTCTGTGCATGCACTATCCCTGTACACACAAAGAGCGCGACTAGAACGGACTGCGTCACAAACGGTAAAAATCGTTTGCTCATGGAGTTTTCCTCATAAAGTCTGGATTGTTGCTTTTATCCTCATAGTCAGGCAGCCCGTTGCGGCTGTGTGCGCCGCTGAGATAGGCGCGGCGTTGTAAGTAGGCATTACGCACAAACGAATACTGATCGAGCGCCACTTCCTTGAGCAGATCGCTGCCCTGCAACAATGCAGCGCGGGTGCTCATCATCCGGGCGCCATATAAGCCATAACTCAATCGCGCCGGATTGACGTAAGTCATCGGGCTGGCTGAATAGTCAAAGATCAAGCCCGCTGTATCGCGCACCGTGCTGGGGCCGAGCAGCGGCAACACCAAGTAAGGCCCCATTGGAATACCGTAATGTCCAAGCGTTAGACCAAAGTCCATTCGACGTTTGGGTAGACCGGCGGATTGCGCAACGTCAAATAGGCCGCCAATGCCGAATAAGGTATTCATCGCAATGCGCATCAGGCTTTCGGCACCGAGCGCTACTTGACCTTGCAGCAGGTCATTGGCCATCACCGGTACATCGCCCAGATTCGAGAAAAAGTTCGACACGCTGATACGCACGCCTTGCGGCAGGGTCCGATTATAGACGCGCGCAACCGGCCGAAGCACAACTCGATCTACCGCGTCATTGAACTCAAACATAGTACGATTCATGCCTTCCCACGGGTCCGGGCGGATCGGCGTGCGCACGCTTGCGCAGGCAGCGAGTTCTACGGCCAGAACGAGCGCGATAAAAAGATGAAAAGCCTTTCTGGGAAAGCAAGTTTCTATCTGGGTCATGGACGGCTTTTATTTGACGCGGACGTATCCGTTGCAGGTTTTGAACCGCCCGCCTCGGCCGCTTTACTATATAAGAATTGGCTGATCAGATTTTCCAGCACAATGGCGGACTGAGTCATTGTAATCGTCCCGCCCGACGGCAGCATCTGCTCATCGCCGCCGGGCGTAATGCCAATATATTGCTCGCCGAGCAGGCCGGCGGTCAGAATTCTTGCTGAACTATCGCGCGGAAACTGATAGCGTTGATCAATGTAAAGTCTTACATTGGCTCGATAACTTTTATTGTCAAGCTGAATGCGCGCAACCCGCCCGACTGTCACCCCCGCGCTTTTGACCGGCGCGCGCGGTTTAAGGCCGCCGATATTGTTGAACGTGAGTTCAAGCGGGTAAGTGCGCGAGAATGAAAAAACGCTCATATTGCCGACTTTTAATGCCAGAAATAACAGCGCGATTGCACCCAGCACAACGAAGAAGCCGACCCAATAGTCCAGTGTCGTTTTTTTCATTTCAGAAATCCGTTCAAAATGCGCTAAGAACTGAACATCAATGCAGTCAGCACAAAATCGAGTCCCAACACCGCTAACGATGCAAACACAACAGTGTGCGTCGTTGCGCGCGCAACGCCTTCGGGGGTCGGTTTTGCCTCATATCCCTGGAACAGGGCGATAAAAGTGACCGTAGCACCGAACACCATGCTCTTGACGACGCCGTTACCGATATCACGCCACACATCGACGCCGCTTTGCATCTGCGACCAGAATGCGCCGGCGTCAACGCCGATCAGCTGCACGCCCACAATATACCCCCCGATAACGCCGACCGCGCTGAATATGSCAGCCAGTAACGGCATCGCCACTACCCCCGCCCAAAAACGCGGCGCAATGACTGCGCAGATCGGAGGGATCGCCATCATTTCCATCGCCATCAATTGCTCGCCGGCTTTCATCAGACCGATTTCGGCGGTCAATGAAGTTCCAGCGCGGCCCGCGAACAGGAGCGCGGTGACCACCGGTCCAAGTTCGCGCGTGAGCGATAAGGCCACCAACAATCCGAGCGCTTCCTGAGCGCCATAACGGTTCAAAGTGTAATAACCCTGCAAGCCGAGCACGAAACCGACGAACAAACCAGAGACCGCAATAATCGATAGTGAATAATTACCGACAAAGTGAATTTGCTGAATCAGCCGCTGTGGCCGTTTGAATACGCGGGAGATCTCAAACACAAGCCGCAGAAAAAAGCGCGTTCCGTAACCGGCGCGGCCTAGGCCGCTCAAAACGGCACGCCCTACCTTACTGAAGAAATTGAACAGGATCAGCATCCTCTTTACCCGCACGCAGTTTCAGTAAGCCCGAAATCGACCGCAAGCGGCGCTGCCGCGTAGTGAAAAGCGAAAGGGCCGTCGGGCGCGGCGTCGAGAAATTGACGCACAGTCGCATCGTCCGAAGCATGGAGTGCTTCCGGCGCGCCTTCGGCGTGGACGCCGCCGTTGGCGAGGAAATAGACATAATCGGCAATCGCAAACGATTCCTGCACATCGTGCGAGACCAGAATCGATGTCGTCCCTAGCGCATCGTTTAAAGTACGGATTAAATTGGCAATCATGCCGAGCGAAATCGGATCGAGGCCGGCAAAAGGCTCATCAAACAGGAGCAGTTCAGGGTCAAGCGCAATCGCGCGCGCCAGTGCGACACGCCGCGCCATTCCGCCGGAAATTTCCGAGGGCATTAAATGGCGCGCACCGCGCAGGCCGACTGCATTGAGTTTCATCAGCACCAGATCATGAATCAGCGTTTCCGGTAGACCGGTATGTTCGCGCAGCGCAAAGGCCACATTGTCAAAAATGGACAGATCAGTGAACAGCGCGCCAAACTGAAACAGCATGCCCATTTTCCGGCGGATGGCGTACAGATCAGCGGTTTCAAGGACGCCGATATCCGTTCCCTCAAACCGGACCTGCCCGTGCTGCGCGCGCACTAAGCCGCCAATGAGCCGCAATACCGTGGTTTTGCCGCAGCCGGATCCGCCCATCACCGCAATCACCCGATGACGCTTGAATTGCATATTCAGGTTCGACAAAACGAACCGCTCACCGTAGCCGAAATCGACGCCAGTGAGTTCAAGCAGAATATCGGAATGAGGCATTGCCATGAAAATAGCGTCTGTGAATTGTAAGAGAAACCACCTACTGTACGTATCTAGAGCATTTTTCAGCGGCTTGCACGGCGCAGCGATGCGCTCGCCGTCTGGTCTCGCTGCGGGGTCGCCTCCATCGCTTCGCGATGGAGACCTGCTCCGCCCGCATCGATCCCCATACTGTCTTCGCGCTCGCTCCTTGTTGCAGCGCGATTGGAAAAGGCTTTAGCTCGCGTTGCGCCAGGCAGCGTGAGTCCCAACAGATACATCACTAAATCCTCATACGAGAGTCCAATAGCACGCGCCGCTTTCGGCGGCAGCGAGTGGTCCGTCATCCCAGGCGCGGTGTTAATCTCCAGAAACCAGGGCCGGCCTTGTGCATCGATCATCAAATCGACGCGCCCCCAATCCTTGCCCCCCAGAACTTCAAACGCGCGCCGCGCAAGCTGCTGAATGCGTTGCTCTTCTTCAATCGTCAATCCGCACGGAATCTGATATTGCGTATCGTCCGCGATGTATTTCGCGTGGTAGTCGTAAAACGTGCCCGTCGGAACGATACGGATCATCGGCAATGCAAGCGCGCCCGCAATCGATACGGTGTACTCGCCGCCGCCTTCGATGCTTTGTTCAATCAATACCGTCGGGTCATAACGCGCCGCGTCGGCGACCGCAGCGGTCAACGCTTGCACCGATGCCGCTTTGGCCGTGCCAACGCTTGAACCTTCGCGCACCGGCTTGACAAAGAGCGGCAAGCCGAGCCGATCAACCATTTCGGCCGGCCGCCAGTCCGGGTTGTCCATACACCGCACAATCTCGAATGTTGGCGTTGGAATGCCGGTTTGTTGCCAAATCAATTTGCTGCGCCATTTATCCATCCCCAGTGCGCAACCGAGCACACCGGCGCCGGTATAGGGAATGCCTAGAATATCGAGCGCGCCAGCCAATTGACCGTTCTCGCCGTAACCGCCGTGCAGCGCATTAAAGACGCGCGCAAAGCCCGCCTGTTTTAATTGCAATAGCGATTGCTCGGCAGGATCGAACGGATGCGCGTCAGCGCCGCGCGCGCGCAGCGCATTCAGAACTAAACGTCCCGAATTCAGCGACACTTCGCGCTCGGCGGACACGCCGCCGAGCAGCACGGCCACTTTGCCAAAGGCTTTAGGATCAATTGAATGCATAAATCTTCGCTGTTTCTAACGCACGTTGTTTCAATTGCGCAGCAACGCCGCCCATCGACCCCGCCCCCATCGTAATCACCACATCCCGATCCTGCGCAATTTGCGCGACCGCGTCTGGAATTTCTTCGACCATCTCGACAAACAGCGGCTCGACCTTGCCCGTAACACGCAGCGCGCGCGCCAGCGCATGCGCATCGGCCGCAACTAATGGCGCTTCGCCAGCGGAATAGACTTGAGTCAACACCAGCGCATCGACGCTGGAGAGCACCTTGACCAGATCGTCGAAGCAATCGCGGGTGCGCGTAAAACGGTGCGGTTGGAATGCCAGAACCAGACGGCGGCCGTTAAACGCGGCGCGCGCCGCGGCAAGCGTGGCCGCAATTTCAGCCGGATGATGGCCGTAGTCGTCGATCAACGTATAGCGTCCTCCGTCCGGAGCGGGAATTTCGCCGTAGCGCTGGAAGCGGCGATCTACACCCGTGAAGTGCGCGAGCGCGCGGCGAATCGCGTCGTCGGCCACTTCCAGCTCGCTGGCGACCGCAATCGCCGCCAGCGCGTTGCGCACGTTATGCAGGCCCGGCAGATTGAGCTCAATTTCTAGCGGCGCGCACGCCGCGCCGTTCTGACGCAGCACCGTAAAATGCATTTGCGCGCCCGCCACCTGCACATCGACAGCGCGCACCTGTGCTTCTTCCGTCAATCCGTAGGTCACGACCTGCTTGTTTGAAACATCGGAGAGAATGTCACGCACATGGGGGTCGTCCATGCACAGTACGGCAATGCCGTAAAACGGCAGGCGCTGCGTAAAGTCGATGAACGCCTGCTTGAGCTGCGCGAAGTCATGCCCATAGCGCTCCATATGATCGGCGTCGATATTGGTAATCACCTCAATCACCGGCGACAACGTCAAGAATGAAGCATCCGATTCATCCGTTTCGACGACGATAAATTCGCCCGCGCCGAGCCGCGCGTTCGTGTCCGCGCTATTGAGCCGCCCGCCGATCACAAATGTCGGATCAAGACCGCCTTCGGCGAGCACGCTCGCGATCAAGCTGGTCGTGGTGGTTTTGCCGTGCGTGCCTGCAACCGCAATGCCCTGCTTCAAGCGCATCAGTTCAGCGAGCATCAGCGCGCGTGGCACCACCGGAATATGGTGTGCGCGCGCTGCGCATACTTCGGGGTTGTCTTCACGCACCGCGCTTGATACGACGACTGCATTCGCGCTTTCGATATGCGCTGCATCATGACCTTGCATCACGCGCGCGCCCAGGCGAGTGAGCCGTTCGGTTGCCGAATTGCCTATCAGATCAGAGCCGCTGACGCGATAGCCCAGATTCAGCAACACCTCGGCGATGCCGCTCATGCCGGAGCCGCCGATGCCGACAAAATGCAAATGCTTAACGACGTGTTTCATCGTGATGCTCCACGGCGCTGAGCCACTTCGGCGCAGATATCCGCAACGCGCTGCGCCGCGTCCAACTTGGCCAGCGCGCGCGCCTGTTTCGCCATGTCTAGAAGACGTTCGCGCGGATGCGCGCGCAGCCAGTCCGCTAGAACTTGAGGCGACAATTCGCTCTGCTGAATCCGTGCGGCTGCGCCGCGTTCGGACAGAAAAGCCGCGTTGCGCATTTGATGATCGTCAACCGCGTGCGGAAACGGCACCAACAGCGCGGCAACGCCCGCCGCGGCGATTTCGGCCACCGTGCTCGCGCCGGCGCGGCAAATGACCAGATCGGCTGCGCCATAGAACTCCGCCATATCATCGATGAATGGCGTTAACTCAATCGTGGAATCTTCAAAGCCTTTTCCAATCGCGCGGCAACGGTGTCGCTCGCCGCTCGCCGTCTGGTCTCGCTGCGGGGTCGCCTCCATCGCTTCGCGATGGAGACCTGCTCCGCCCGCATCGATCCCCATACTGTCTTCGCGCTCCTCTCTTTGTGCAATCGCACTGAAAAATGCTCTAGAGCGGCGCATTATAGGCTTAAAAATCATCATTTCCGGATCGCCCATCGCCCGGCCCCAAGTCACGGCCAACGTTTGTGAACAGGTTCTTAGACTGCTGCTGTTTAGCATCTATCCGCCTGCCGCCAATGACGCAGCCCCATGAATGCCAGAATCATAAATCCAGCATACAGTGCGGCGGTCAACCGCAGGTCTTTGAAGGTGAACATCGCGACATACACACAATCCACTGCAATCCACAGCCGCCAGTGCGCAATATAACGGCGTATTTTCCAGAATTCCGCAACCAGGCTGAAACTAGTCAGCGCCGCATCTACCCAAGGCAATGCCGCGTCAGTGAACGCCGCGGCCAGCGCGCCGAGCGCCGCGCCGCCCGCCGCTCCAGACAGCAATCCAAGCAGGCAAGTCCAGCGCGGAATCGGCGTCACGCGCACGCGTCGGGCACCCAATTTCGTATCGAGCGCGGGCAGTAAGTTTTTTGATGAGTTCTGTATGGACCAGCGCTGCCAGCCGTATAGCGCAAGAATGGCGTACATGCATTGCAACAATAGATCCGAATAGAGCCGCACAAGCCAAAAGATCCATCCGTAAACGAGCACGGACATGAGTCCGACCGGCCAGCAAAGCGTATTGCGCCGCGCGGTCAGCCAAACGCCGAGCGCGCTCAGAATAACCGCCCCTATTTCAATCAATAACATGAGCTGACCTCCCGCATGAGGCGCGCCGTTCTAAATGGGTCAGGAGCGCTTGACCTGCGGGGCGGTTAAACCAGCGTGCATGGCCGAGAAAATAGCGCTCGTAGGTCAACGCGGCTTGTTCTGGCGCATGGGTGACGCTGTTGAAATAGACCATTTCAGAGAGAGCGAATTCGGTGTGCACGAGCGGCAACAGGCGGGGGAGTGCGTGTGCTTCAACTTCGGTGAGCGGCTTGAGTGATTCGTAACCGTCCAGAAAGGCATCCAACGCATCCCAATCGATCTGTCCAGAATGAATATAAGGCTGCGCGCGCCAGCCAATGATGTTGCGTTCAATCGCGATCGCGAGATCACATAGTGCGTAGCTTCGATCGGATAAACCAAAGTCAAGCATCGCTGTCACGCGCACGGGGGGGGACGCGCCGCTCCAGAGTAGATTGGACGCATGCCAGTCATTATGCGTCCACAGCGGCTCAAGCGCTTGAATCAGCGGATATAAGCGGGCGTGAAAGGGCAACAGTTGCCTGTGCGCTTCGGCGCGCCAGCGCCGCCGCGCCAGCAGGCGCGCTAAGGAGGGGCAACTGTGCATCAGCGCATCAATCCGCGCGAGCGGATCAGCGCTGGCAAAAATCGTGAAGCGGCCCACGAGCATTTGGGTGCGCCGCGCCGGCGCGGTATATCCGCGCGCCGCGAGGTGCAGTTGCGCCAACGCATGCCCCGCGGCACGCGCATGGTCAGCGCTGATGAAAGGGGTCCAGAAGAAGGCATCACGGTATAGGTCGATGCCTGGCATGGCGCGATGCACTTCATAGACCCAATTGCCGTGGACGATGGCTGAAGCGCCTGAAACATCGGTGAGCACTTCGCTCGCAGGGAGTTGGGCGGCGCGCAAATGCGCGATAAAGCGATGCTCTTGTGTTAAAGCGCGTGCATCTCGCACGCAGGCAGAGTGGCGTTTAATAAAAACTGGCCCGCTGGATGTCGCGGCAATTCCAGAGGCGGCGTAGTATGGATTTTGTCTGCGCCAAATCCATTTTTTCACGCCGCCCAATTGCGCAAACCGGCTGAGTACCGGATGCGTTTCATTCAGCGTCAGCGGCGGGTGGAAAGATACAGGAGATTTTTGAAGCGTGAGCGGACACACAGATATGGCGGCTCCCTACGCTGGCATGATCCAGATCAGGTTCAAAGGGTCTTTCTCACCCGCCCCAATGTGCGGGACCCCTGCGTTTGCCGCGCAGAATACACGCGGTTGTGGTTTGACACAAGACGCGCAGAAAAATCCAGAAAACAGAACCCGTCACGATTTAAAAAAGAAGAATCCTATTAAATAAAGAGATTTCCCATTTTAAGAGAATGGAATTCAGCTTAGCCTGGAAAAGCACATGAATTGAGTGCATTGATGGATATTTTACTTTTGATTTATTGAGGATGTGTATGAAACGTTTGATTTCTTTAAGCGCATGTGCAGTTTCGCTCGCGGGGGGGVGGGACAATCGACCAAAGGAATTTTAAATTCTGTCTTGACGAACTCTTGAT
>LXRJ01000623.1 GCA_001684025.1 Candidatus Glomeribacter gigasporarum
AGAACATTTATTAATATAAGTATCAAATTAAACTATTCAAGTTTATGAATATTTACTATTTAATTTTATTCAATATACTGCAGTTAGTAAGTATAAAGAACATTTATTGATATAAGTATTTAAAATAAGCTATTTAAGCTTATGAATTTTACTATTTAATTTTATTCAATATACTGTAGTTAGTGAGTATAAAAAATATTTATTTATATAAGTATTTAAAATAAGCTATTCAAGTTCATGAATGTTTACTATTTAATATCAATTAACATACTGCAGTTAGTAAGTATAAAAACATTTATTAATCTAAGTAATTCAAATAAACAAGTTCATGAATGTAATTGTTTAATTTCATTTAAAATATTGCAGTGCGTAAGTATAAGAACATTTATTAACCTA
>LXRJ01000633.1 GCA_001684025.1 Candidatus Glomeribacter gigasporarum
TAAGATTTTATTAAAAATAGAGTTTAAAAAAATAAACACAGGCAAATTTGCTTGTATTACAATTTAAAAGATATTGATTTAATGTTTTAGTTTTTTACTATTTTAGTGTTTTAGTGTTTTAGTGTTTAATGTTTAATGTTTTAGTGTTTTAGTAATATTTTAATATTTTAGTGTTTTAGTATTTTAGTACTGTATTTTAATGTTTTAGTGTTTTAGTATTTTAATGTTTTAGAAAATTTGTTCTAAATATAGTAGTTATTATAGACTAATAACAAGTACATTATGCATATCTAAGCTAAATAATTAAATTAGCCAAATTCATTTTTTAGAAGTTCAAATAATGATCTATAAAATTGTCATAGCAGCACAGCATATATTTTATTTTATTACT
>LXRJ01000634.1 GCA_001684025.1 Candidatus Glomeribacter gigasporarum
GCCCCCCCGCCGAGCCGCCTCCCCGGATTCCAAAAGTGGGGGTCATCACCCTTGCGCCGCAACGCATTACGGTTGAAACGGAATTGTCCGGGCGCACGCGCGCGTCGTTGACCGCTGAAGTGCGGGCGCGCGTCGATGGCATCATCCGCGCGCGCACCTTCGCCGAGGGCGGCGAAGTCAAGGCGGGTCAATCTTTATACACCATTGATCCAGCGCCTTACCAAGCCAAACTGGACAGTGCGCGCGCAAGTCTGGCGAAAGCGAAAGCGCGTTTAGCCAGCGCGCGCGCACAAGCTGAACGTTATGCGCCGCTTGTCTCCGCCGGCGCGGTCAGCCGGCAAGAATACGACAACGCCATCGCCGCGCGCGATCAAGCGGCGGCGGGAGCGG
>LXRJ01000645.1 GCA_001684025.1 Candidatus Glomeribacter gigasporarum
TTCTACAACTTGCAAATGATAATTAAATGGCATAGTTTTAAACCTATGTGGCCATATTTTATATTAATATGTGAATTTTAGAGGTGTCTACAGTTTAAGCATATAAATAACGAATATTTTACTATTAAAATTTATTAATTTATAATTTTAGATAAATTAATACAATAAATTAGAAAATGTTTTCACATAGGTTTAAAACTATACTATCAATATATCATTTACAAGTTACAGAATTAAATTTTCTTTATTAGAACAATAGTTAGAGCATTTTAAAAATACACCGATTTTATAATAAAATTACTATGTAAATTTTTTCAATAAAATGATCGACAAAATTTCAAAAATCTTACATAGTGCATTTATCATATAGTGCTGTACTATGT
>LXRJ01000646.1 GCA_001684025.1 Candidatus Glomeribacter gigasporarum
GTCTAAAGAAATTAGATCAGCTGTTGAATAGCAGGTTAAAAATGAAGAGCACTAGTCTGAGCATTTTCTTCTTTCTTATAACTAGTTGTACTTTAAATTAGTTTTTTAATAGAAAATTAAGGGGTAATTTGTCATATAAAAATAGTTATATATGGATATATAGAAAGTTACTAATATATCATCATAATAGAAATTGTAATGAAGCTTATCATATATACAGCAAACTTAAAAATAAAAAAAATAAAAAATAAAAAAAAATAAAAAATAAAAAAAAAATAAAATTAAAAAATAAAATTAAATAAAATAAAAAATAAAATAAAATAAAATAAAATAAAAATAAAATAAAATAAAAAAACAACTCTTACTGACAATCACTTATACCA
>LXRJ01000653.1 GCA_001684025.1 Candidatus Glomeribacter gigasporarum
TTATTTAAAATTTAGCTATAGACCTAATTACATAACTAGACTTGGCGATCTACGAGTTYGTATCTCGCTAAAGCTAAAGCATTATTATTATCTAATTATCAAATCAAATAGTAAAATTGCAAACTCTTACTAATATCTTCATGCTACCATAATGAAAGTCAGTATGAATATATCCTGCCTTATRAATTTATCTAAATATCTTTATATAGTCTAAATTTAAAGAACTTGAATTTCATTGATAAAGACTTCCATTATCAGCATATTGAAATAGCATCTAGTATTTATTTGTTTCGATCTATATACTGTATAATCTACATTTTGCATCCCTATTACTATTTCGAAATTTAATTAATTATTTTTAACCATTGAACGTCA
>LXRJ01000658.1 GCA_001684025.1 Candidatus Glomeribacter gigasporarum
CAATATCTTCATATCTATTATCTTTGGTATTTTGTAAATAACAGAGTTCTTGTATTATCCATTCTTTATTGGAATTCATAACCTCTTTTAATTTGCCCTCCCAACTACTTTTAAAAATTTTTCCCAATATAACTTCTCTACCTCTGCTTGAATCACCTGCCTTGAGGACTGCTTTATGTTGTTCCAAAAAATTAAGATTTTTCGTCAAGTCGTTTTTTAATACTGCACGAGTTTTAGGAATAGCGCCAGTTGTGTCTCTATCACTTAAGACGGCTAAAAATGATTTGTCAGCAGATATAAACATACTTTCAAATGAAGGTATTTGTGGTAATCTCAATTTAAATAGCTTGAGTATCAGTTCTGAATGATCTA
>LXRJ01000660.1 GCA_001684025.1 Candidatus Glomeribacter gigasporarum
CCCCGACACCTTGGAAGCCGCTGGCTATGTGATCGTCTTAACAACCCTATGGGAGCCAGCAGCGGCCACGCTGCTGGAACTGTATCGCTGTCGCTGGCAGATCGAACTGGCGTTTAAACGCTTGAAATCGCTCTTGCAGGTCGGTCATCTTAAAAAATACGATCCGAAAAGCGCTCAAGCGTGGCTCCAGGGTAAGCTCCTCGTCGCCAGTCTCATCGAAACCTTAATCGCTCTCGGCGAGCGTTTTTCCCCTTGGGGCTATGGACTCGGTCGGCTCGACAGTGCGCCAATGTCATTGGCGTGAGTGGGCTTTGATGCATTTCCTACTGAGTCGTGCTATCCAACCAGCCCTCTCCTTACTGGACAGCTT
>LXRJ01000663.1 GCA_001684025.1 Candidatus Glomeribacter gigasporarum
TACTTTGATCACTAAATGCGACACTGTTTTTTTTAAAGGTATTACAGTAATTTATTTTTAATTTATTTAATTTATTTAATTTATTTATGTTTTTATTTTATTTCTCGTAGGTCTTTTTTTTTCTTTTTTTTTTGAAGTTTATATGTTCGCCGGGATCTAGATTTAAAGTATACATACACAGTTTGATTTTTCAGTTTCTTTTTTTTTACGTTTAATATTTCAATGAAAACTAACTTACCTTTCTCTTAAGTCTAGAATTTGAACTTGGGCAGGAACTAAATTGAAAGCATTTCTTGTTCTATTCTTTTTTTTTTTTCTGCAGAAAATAAATATTCTCTTTCATTTTGTTAGAATTCGAGAACTTTAGC
>LXRJ01000081.1 GCA_001684025.1 Candidatus Glomeribacter gigasporarum
CTCGGTCTGCTATCGATGAAAGTGTGCTTGTGGATTTTAGCAAAGCAATATTTTCCAGTGAGGGTGCGTTGCGCATGGTATTGACGGATCCACTCATCGACATCGGCCTGTAACTGTTCGAGACTGGCATACAGTTTCCGTCTAAAGGSCGYCGCCTAGAACRCATTTTGGAGGGTGCGCTGGAACCGTTCGCCAATCCCGTTGGGTTGAGGACTTCRGGCCTGARTGCGGGGMTGCTCAATRTTTTSCAGMTCCAGATAAAGCGCCTATTCATGCGTTTCACGATGAGCGCAGTACTCACTGCCCCGATCCGTCAGAATCCTTAACAGRGGGRYTTCTKGTTCTTNATASCCAGGAATCACACGCTCATTGAGCCTATCGGCTRCGGGAATCGCMTGTKTGCGGCCGTACAGTTTCCCCCAGGCSRCTTTGCACTCAYGATCGATAAAGGTCTGCGGATAGATCCGTCCGACGCCCTTGAGATGACCGACATAGGACGTGTCCTCACCGCCCAGATACCCTGGAGGCTCAGTCTGCATTTCACCCTGCGCCTGTTTTTCGCACCGCCCCCGCTCAAGCGCTTGAAGGGGGGCTTCAGTCAAAATAAGTCCGTCTTGCGCGACTTTAGCGGACAAGGCTTGTATGCCCCGCTGTTTAAGCCAGGCCATCCATTCATCAGAGTCCTATCCTTGATCAGCGCTCAAGGTGTGCATGTACGGGGCCTGGTCAATCAAAGATCGGGCCGCGCTGAGGTCAGCGACATGGACGGCTGTCAGCGTAAAGGTCAAGGGATTGCCAAGGGCATCGACGCTCATGTGAACCTTGCTCCCCCACCCGCCACGAGAATCAACTCTTGTACATGCCTCTTTGTTCTAATTGTTAATATGGCCTAGGAATATGCGTGAATATGGCGGCGCCCGAGAAAGCGGCAGTGGATGCGTTTGCCATGGTTGCGAAAAGCGCAGACTAGCGTTTGCGCATCACGCATTTAAATGTTGCAGAGAGCACTTAATATGTGTATCTGCCTTATCATCCCAGTATTTTTCTTCTTGTGATTTCAATGAAATTTGCTTTTGTTTTTCCTGGTCAAGGGTCGCAGTCCGTCGGGATGCTCGATGCGTTTTCCGACTGTCCAGTCGTTCGGGAAACGCTGGCGCACGCGGCGGATATTCTGGAACAGGATATAGGTGCATTGATTGCTCACGGTCCAGCCGATGCACTGAATCTGACCTTAAATACGCAGCCTGCGATGCTAACCGCAGCATATGCGATCTACCGCGCTTGGCGCGTTGCGGGCGGGCCAGAACCGGCGATTGTTGCGGGGCATAGTCTAGGCGAATATACGGCGCTGGTTGCCGCTGGCGCGCTCGCTTTCGACGATGCGCTCAAGCTTGTGCGTTTTCGCGCACAGGTAATGCAAGAAGCGGTGCCGGAGGGCACCGGCAGTATGGCCGCGATTCTCGGACTGGATAATCAAAGCGTATGCACGCTATGTACTGCAAACAATGCAATGAGCACGGTCGAAGCCGTTAATTTCAACGCGCCGATGCAAACCGTCATCGCCGGCCAGCGCGCGTCGGTCGAGACCGTGTGCAAACTGGCATTGATCACAGGCGCGCAGCGCGCAGCGCCACTGCCCGTATCGGCCCCCTTCCATTCTTCCTTGCTTAAACCCGCCGCCAACCGGTTACGCGATTATCTTGCCAGCGTTGAAATCCGCGCGCCGCAGATTCCAGTGGTCAATAATATTGACGCGGCGATCGTATCCGCGCCACAGGAGATCCGTGACGCGCTTGCGCGGCAGGTGGCCGGGCCGGTTCGCTGGGTCGAATGCGTGTGCAGGCTGGTTCAGGAAGGCGCGACACAGATCATCGAATGCGGTCCCGGCAAAGTATTGACGGGGCTTACAAAACGCATTGACCCTGCGCTGGGTTATGCGTCGATTCATGATCCGCAGACGTTGGATAGCACGCTGCTCAAATTAAAAACGGATTCGCGACAGCTTTTGGACAGGTTCTGAAATGCCTGGAGGGGGAACCACTCTCACAAGATAACATGTTGTTAAATAAGGAATTTTTACTTTTGAACAGCAAATTATGCCCCCAAAATATTTCATTGTCCCACTTGGCCGTAGATTAATATAAGTGCACTTATACTAACTTAATTTCCTAGACACCTAAAGTTTAGGCAAAACACTCAGCATTCTAAAATTCTGCGCCTCAGCACGTGCCAGCATAGAAAACGATGAAATGGACTGGCTTGTCGCCTGTGCTGTCATTGAATGTACTGCGTATATCGGCTTGGAAGAGAACCCTGAAAAAATAAAATTATTGTAATCCAGCTTCTTTTCTTATCTCACCTGAAGCTCGAATCAAACGCTCCGTGAAGACAAAAAGGGACGTGCGTAGTCGTTTTGTGTTTCGTCAATCTCACCCTCAAACTCAAACTCATCCCATGTTGTCTTCGTTTCTGCCGCGCAAAGCATGGCTAAATCGTCTGCCGTCAGAATAGCGCTACCGTTAAGTGCACTTGGACTTCATCTGCAACACGAGCTAAGGATCGACGAAGCCGGTCGCTTATCGAAACCATTACACAGCCAGCGCGGATCATATCCATAGCTTCAGCGTATCCTCATACAGTCGAGCACGAATTTCTGTCAGCGCCTCACTTTCTAGAAAGTCTATCTCTTCTTTTATAGCCGGAATATCCACGGGTCGCATCGCGCCTCTCCTTTGAACGCGCTACTGTCACGTATCGTCATGAATCACACTTCATCATTTCGGTCTTCTTTCTGAAATTAGCCAATCAGTCAGCCTGATCATCAATTTGAACCAGTACTGAAAAACACAGTGCAGCGTCCTTCTTCGCCGGACGTGCTTTTGCTCGCTGAAAAAATCAAAGCGCTACTCAAACATCAGCGCTATCTGATTGAGGTGTTGATCACGCAATTCTCAAAAGGGGCAAATATTGGATAAAAATAGCGATGCGTTAAAAAGGACGATGAGGAAAAGTTCGATGAAATATAAATGGCTTTGGCTAACGGCGTATCTGGTGGTCGGCACCTGCTACCTATTCAGCGTGTCCTTATTGATCCATGCAGTTCAAGCACGGTGGTTTCCGAACGCACCGATGATTAGCAGCATGCGTCTGAACAGCCAGGACAGGATACTCCTAACGCTAGCAGGAATCGGTGCCGCGATTGCTTTCGGCAAATACTTGGTGAGTGGAGAAAAAATTACCCTGCGTTTACTTGCGGGACGGCTGATGATCGGCGCGGCGTTAAGCACGGCGGCTGCAACGGCGTTGATGATGGTGCCGGATATGTCTTTTGTCGCCTTGGTCGGTCTCGGCTCGGCGCTTGGCATTGGCGGTCAATCCCTGCTAGAAAAGTTGGTTAAACAGTATTGGATAAATAAAGCCGATTGGTGATGATCGAGTCATCCGTGTATGGCATGCCGTTACACGCCTTGCTGATGGGTCGGCGTTGACAGACAACGCGCCTGATAAAATCTGACCCCTGCTATTTAAGCTGCGCCGTTATGCTTTCTTTTGGGAACCCGCACATTCAAACAATCGTGATCCGGGACTTTGGATCGCCCAGCATCCGTGAATTCTATGCTGCCGAATAAAAATCGTTGCCAATTTTGGCTAGGTCGCCTCACTTACTCAGCAGTGTGCTGGCTGCCGTGCCGGCTTGCGAAGCAGAGCGTCCTGTTTCCGATTGCCCGGATTCTCCAAGTGTGTTTTACTCCCGGACAAAACTGTACGCAGACTATTGCGGCACTTTTAAATCAGGCGCAACACACGGTTTTGGTTCAAGCCTATAGCTTTCGGCCCCGATTGCCAAAGCGTTAATGCAAGCTAAAAAACGGGGCGTAGATGTGAAGGTCATACTCGATAAAGACCAGATGACGCAAAAATACAGTTCACTGCGTTTCTTTCTCAATCAAGGGATTCCGCTCTGAATCGATAGTAAACCAGCGATTGCGCATAACAAAGTCATGATTATTGACGGCGCAACCGTGATTACCGGATCATTCAACTTCACCAAAGCCGCGCAGATGCGAAACGCCGAGAACGTTCTGATCATTCAGGACGCGGCGGTGGCACAACAATACTTGGCTAACTGGCACGCACGACAACGCCAGTCGGAAAGGGTTCATCGATAAATAGTGCATTGCTCATAGAGAGCGTCACCCCTTCTCTTCAAACACCAGCCAAAGCCGCTCGCCGCGATTGAGGCGCTAGCGCAATTGTCTTTCAGCGAGCGGACGGCGCGAGTGGGCGCACATGTTGCTTCGCCGCCGCATTGCAGGATGTGATGCTTATTTGATTTTCCAAAAAGCGATCTTCAAAAAAGCAGCGATGCGCAAGCATCGTTACAGCGTGAACATACTGTTGCTGACAAAACACATCAACGCCCCTATCCCGTTCAAGTCCCCGCTCTTGCTCACGGGTAGGTTCTTTGCCCTGTTCATACACCAGGTTTTTTTGATCTTTGTACCGAATCGCCAGCTTTTCGCCCATGTACACATCACGATCTAGTTTGCTTTTCTCATAGTGCACGGCCAGCACGTCTGATACCTGTACCAAGGCATGCTGTGAAGTGGTCGCCACGACTTCGCCTTTGAAATCTCGTTTGAGCATGGCGGCATCGCGTATGATCAAGCCGTAGTGATGCATGGCCGTTTCGAGAGGGCATCTGGACACATCTAACGATTGCGTGGCGGTTCGTTCCGCCAGATTGTCACGGATGAGGGTGGCTAGGGCGGTATGGCCGCTGTGGTATGCGAAGATGGAAGCGCGCAAGACCGCATCACGCGACATGCCCGAGCAACGGATGTGATAGCCATGCCTCATGTGCAAGCTGCCCGATAAATTCACGCTGAGCGCGGCCATTGCCTTCACGGAACGGATGCAGTGCGTTGATTTCGCCGAGGTAAAAGCCAGCGCGGTCGCTAAAAGCCTCAGCGTTAAGGCCGACAAGATATTTCTCGTCAGCGAGTTGTTTAAAAAGTTTGGCACTGGCAGACTCAATCGCCGCCGCATGCGCAAACGGGTCGCGCCTTTAACGATATCTACCTGGCGCAGTTCACCGGCCCATGCGTAAACTTTGCCAAACAGGCGCTGGTGTATGACTTGCAGGTGTGAAAGATCGAATGTGCCTGGCGGCGGATCACGGTCTAACTCATGGGAAGCCAGGGCGGCAAAGTCTGCTTCGGCGCGTTCCAATTCCTTGGCATCGGTAATACCAAGTCGGTTCCGTAAGATGCCCGATGCTGGATCGATATAAGGATCATGGGGTACTGCTGCATACTTCACCCTCTAAATAAGTGGTCATCACTGAGCCAGATCACCCGCCGCAATCCGCGCGTACAAGCGCGCATGAGCATCTGCCAGCGTCAACTCACCACGCGCCATACTGTTAAGGTCAGCGATGGTTTGCGCATCTGGTTCTAACCCTTCAAGACGCTGATTAGCAATCGCATTTGCAACGGCTTCACGGCGTTCAGCTTGTTCACGTTCAGTCAACATATCCTGTTTTCCCTCTATGCTGATATATTTCTTCCATTCTAGTTCGTATAACACAAATTAGTATTGCGTACAACGTACTTCCACCAAGGCGTATTCAATCGCGGCGCGGTCCGAAAATGGTTCAGGATGCGACCGCCAGCGGCCAATAGCACGGCGCCGAAATCACTGGCGCGCTGAGTAGGCGTTTTAGTGCGGCCAGTGGCCAGCCGACCACGGCCTCACTGCCGCTGTTAACACATTTTCCTGTCCTCGTGTATATCGCTCAGAAGGCGGCCGAGCCGGTTTATCAACGAGGAAATTGAATCTGGACATAGGTCCCTGTGATGCGCTTTTAAATAAGCAGATCGCTGAAGTCGCCCATTATGAGCGCCAGGCTTACGCACGCGCCTACGGCGCTTCAAAAAATCTATCTAGCCTTCGGTTAAGCGCTCGCCGCGCGGCGTTTTGTTCCTCACGGCCATCGCCTTCCTGCCTTTCTCTCTCCCCTGAGTCCCATGCCACGCCAGACAAGATAGTCGGGCCGCTCGCACCGCAAGGGTGCGCTTCGCCGGCCCCTCACCCGTTCGGTGCTCGCCCTGCGGGCTGCGCGCCGCGTGCGGCCTCCGGTGCCGCCCTTGCGGCGCTTCTCTTGCCCCGACTCGATGTCCGGCTCAAGGGTCTTGATCAAAAACCTGTTTCGTCCACTTGGGCCTTCATGTGTCTTTACCCGACTAAACCGATGATGCGCGGGGCACGCCCCGCCCCCCGTAAAACCTGCCACACACCACGCAACTCCGTTGCAATGGCCCAAACCCAAGCAGGGCAAGGGGTTGAGCGTGACTCCACCGAAGCGAACGGGTGACTCCACCGAAGCCGGCTGATACCACCGAAACCCTGATAGAGCCTGGAGCATGCCGCGACCCAAAGGAATAGGAAAGGGGCCAACCCAACAATTTAGCGTGCGGCTCGATGAAGAGACGGCTGCGTTTTACCGAAAGCAGGCGAACATGCACGGCATGAGCATGGCTGAGTTTTTTCGTCACACGCTGATTCAAGGGGTGATTGCTGAAACCGTGCACGAAATCGAAACCTGCTTAAAGCATACCGTCGCCGATATTCGAGCCAGCGCGCCGCAGGCC
>LXRJ01000684.1 GCA_001684025.1 Candidatus Glomeribacter gigasporarum
ACTTTCTGAAAATTAAGCTCGGGCTGCCGGTCATGATTTAATATTTTTTGTCATGAGAACTAAAACATTAATTTGTATAGCCTTAATATAAAATTCCAATTTGTAAATAATTTATACTTACGATCTAATAGTTTAATTTATAAAGTATATAAGTGAATAGTGAAGTTTTTAATTACGTAGATTATTTTTGAATTTCTAATTTATAAATTAATTTTATACTTACGAGCTGATAGTTTAATTTATTAAATTGATTAGAAAGTTTTTATTCAATTATAAGCTTATATTGTTTGTTTAACTTATAAAATAAATTGCACTTACGAGCNTAAAANTYAWTKTATAWRTTTTTTAATCTAT
>LXRJ01000685.1 GCA_001684025.1 Candidatus Glomeribacter gigasporarum
AAATTATAAAGAAAAGACTAAACTTTTTATATCAAGCAAACTACTAGAATATAGTATTTTAGTACTAAACAACAAAATTTATAAAAGAAAAAATTTTTTCAAACTAAAGTATCAGCTTATAAAATTTTTAAAAACTTTTCTAAAAAAAGAGTAATAAATATAAAATAAATTCTAAATAAAAACAAATATATAAAATCAGTACAGAAAGTTTTTACAAATAAAAACAGTTAGATAGTAGTAAGATTTGATTATAAATATAGTAGAAAAAAAGCAAAACAGTAAATATGATAATTCAGAAAAATGTGAAAAATACTAAAGACAAAATGAAAACTTCTAGCAAAAAAGTATAATTA
>LXRJ01000691.1 GCA_001684025.1 Candidatus Glomeribacter gigasporarum
AAGAGATAATGTCACGTGCAAAAGAAACAACCATAAAGGGTACTTCCATTAAAAGTATACACGAGCTTTGGGATATCCTCGATGAACAAGAACAGGATACGTCACTCAGAAACTTTATACAAAAACTTAAAAACAATGATCTGTACATGAGCAAATATTTAAACTCTGTTAAACAAGAATATGCTAATCTGCTTGTTAATAAACTTGACCAAAATCTGATCGTACTCTCACTACGTTTATTTGTTCTTATGTCTGTGGATAATTATACTAAATATATAAACGTATTTCTTGGAGAACTCCTGCATCAATCAAAAAACAGCACGAGGTACCATCAGAAAATAATAAATG
>LXRJ01000705.1 GCA_001684025.1 Candidatus Glomeribacter gigasporarum
TTGTCTGAATCTTTTTTTTAACTTGAGGAAAATAGGAGGGTTTTTATATCTTTTTCTTTACTAATTAAACTATTAATAGTAGCAGTAGAATGGTCGCCATATGGTGATAAACAGGTGGTAATCAAAGGTCAACATGTGGTGACAATCAAAGGTCAACATGTGTTGATGAACGGTCGATGATCAAAGGTCAACATGTGTTGATGATCAAAGGTCAACATGTGTTGATRAACRGTMRRTGTTTATCAATTGCTACATGTAACTATTAACGATAATCCTATAATATTAATGCTAATAATAGTAATAAAATACAAATAATAAAAATGCTAATAATTT
>LXRJ01000706.1 GCA_001684025.1 Candidatus Glomeribacter gigasporarum
AAAAACCAGTATCCAGAGCTGATGATGAGTCCAATAAGAATTCCAAAACCGCATAGACAGATTAATTTCAGCCTGGTTGTCCAGATGACCGGCAGCGTTAACAAGGCAACGCAAAGGGCAATGGCATAGGGGGCATTAATTAACTTTAGGCCGACACCGCTCCCCATTATAGTGCCTGCGAGCAACATCACAACCGATGTTTGCCAGCTTAAAGTAACCAGACGTTCCCAATACCGTAATGCAATGAATAATGCAGCGAGTATAAATAAAGATGAGCTTGTATCTCCGGTTGTTGTGCCTAATTCCCAAAGGAATACTGGGCCGAGACATCC
>LXRJ01000707.1 GCA_001684025.1 Candidatus Glomeribacter gigasporarum
GTTCTTTAAAGGAAAAACCAATAGTCGATTTATTTGGTAAACTATACGTCTCATAAGATCTATTTGGTTAAATTACCAGATTCGTAAAAAGTTTWAAATAATAAAATGCATCAAATTCAATAAAAAAATTACAAATTATATTTTTATAATAAATCTTAATCTGGTTTAATTGTTATTTCACTATGGATAGTTTCTCGTAAATTTTCTTTAATAAAAAAATTTATACTATTATTTTCATAAATAATTTTTTCATTATGACAAATCTTAATTCCGATTATTTGCGGTAATAATGAAATATAATCAGTTCCTTCAGATTCTTTTTTTTCATGAG
>LXRJ01000710.1 GCA_001684025.1 Candidatus Glomeribacter gigasporarum
TTTGTGTTTAACTAGTTAGATGCAGGTCTTGTTGCTGAAGAGAATGGATTAGTATTTAGAGCTAGAGGCCCCTCACCATATATAATGTATTGCAGTGTTTGTAGCTAGCTAATATTATTTTAAGAGGTATGCCAGTTGGCAATCTGTTGTTAATTGAACCAGACAAGTCAATTTATAATTTGATGTACTTGTTTTAGTGTTTTTAATAAGTAAGTACAAAGATTTCCAAAAAGCCTTGAAATAAAACAGTTGTATAAGAAGTGTTGAGGTGTGGAGTCTAGTGCAAAGATAGTGTTTGTGGCTTYTTKAATTTTGATGTCTTTGTCA
>LXRJ01000727.1 GCA_001684025.1 Candidatus Glomeribacter gigasporarum
TAAGACCTGCCCTGTCYACCTCTTAGACCCAGACTTTCCTCTTCCCTAAATTCTCTCTTGTAATATTATAGGATTCTTTAGGAATAGGAACCTAAGGATAGCCTATCTTATTCTCTTTAATAAATATATATTTTATCTATAAACTATTGTCTGCCCGAACTGCCACAGACAGAAGGGTATAGTTTCTAGTTGTAGTAGAAATTATACTTACCTGTTGGACACYRCYAYAAWCYTGTGAAGGATCCCTGTAGCCGTGTCATTGTTATAGTACTGCTGTTAAGAAGGCCACGGTACTGTAACAATATATTCTTTT
>LXRJ01000731.1 GCA_001684025.1 Candidatus Glomeribacter gigasporarum
TTTGTCCTGAAGATGGCTGATATGATTTCTAACCGTTGCAACTGAATATCCAAGCTGCTTGGCGACGGCTTTCGCTCTAGCATCGTTGCGCATGGCGATTAAAACTTGGATTTCCGCGCAGGTGGGCGGTGTAAGAGGGTCGAAATCGCTTTCTATATCGAAATGGCTGAGAAACTTTTGAATGGCTTCTTTCTTGGAATAGAACGTTTGATACAGACTAAATAGTTTTTGTACCGAGAGTCGGTGGGTGAGTTCAAGAAAGATGGACAAAAAAGCGATCACTTTCTTATTGTGGTCTTGAATTCCAAGCT
>LXRJ01000087.1 GCA_001684025.1 Candidatus Glomeribacter gigasporarum
AATCGTGCACGCGAGGGAAGKGTGCCACAATGAGCGAACCAAAACCGCCAAAATGATTAAAATATATAAGTAATGTGTTATCAGAGTAGAAAAATACGAGAGAGATTTTTTTCTAGTCGGTAAACCGACTTAACGACCGAGAAATAAGACACCATACGCACACGAGAAAAACCATGAAAAGGAGAGCAGAGGGAGAATTAAAAAGAGGGCTGGTCAGTTTTTTTCCGCCGAATGCAGGGGGAAATTTGGATGAGTGGGAATTTCGTTGTCCGAAGTGGAGCGGGGGCTGTGGGAGATTACACGCTTTAAATGTGGATGAGTTAGACGGGGAACTCGATTCGATCGAGCCGTGAGACACGGGCGAATATTCCTGCCGTTTAACCGATCCTTACGGCAGCACGCATGGTTACGATTATGCCGAAGTGGTTGAAATGGTGAGGGAAGAATGGCAGGAATATTATCAGCAGCAGTATTTACAAGAGATTGGAGAAAGCGAAGAGCAAGAGAAACAAAACAACCAGCAAGAGAAAATAAAGGCTGGGGTGAAGTTGGAGGAGAGGCAATACGAGAAGGAGGCTGGGGGTTTTCGTCCGGTCGGGTTTTATAAACAAAGGCAAGAAATTTTCGTTTGCGGGAATTGTAGCAAGAATTTAGCAGGAGCAAAAAGGCACGGTAGGGCTAAAAACCGCAATAATCCCGTGTTTTGAGGGTTAGAGGTGAAAGAGAAAATTCTTTGTTTGGAATGTGTGAAAAATTTTCAAGGGCAAATGGTTGGACGAAAAAGAAGGATGTTGAATGAATATTTAAAGAGGGGGTATGTTTAGGGGGATTTCAACAAAAAACCTTTTCGCATATTGGATAATTATCTTTCGTTTTCTCAATAACCTCTTTTTTGGTACCTTTGGTATAAATAGCGTTTAGCAGCAGGCATTTCCTCCAATCTTTCCTCCAAACATTTTCCGCAAAAAGCCTTTTTCTCGGGTAAACCTCAAAAACGAGCATCGTGGCGATTTTTGATGTAATAATGTCGCTTGACTTCGCCTAAGATTTCAAAGCATTTGAAACACCACGAATAATAGCCAACTCCAAAATCACCCCACGGACCAATAATGCGAAACGGCAAAGTTGGTATTTTGTTCTGTTTGCCTCGTCTTTGGGCGGTTAAACTTCCACTAGTTATTTTCTCGCTCAACTCGGCTAATACTTCGATAACGCTAATTATACTGCGATTGATAACAATGGGGTTTCTGGCACTTGGGAAGGGATATTTTTTTTTCGCTTTCACGATATTATTTTATCCAATATGCGAAAAGGTTTTTTAGCAACTAGGGTTTAACGGATGGGAGAGTTAAATCTTACCCACTTTTCTTTTCAAATATTCTCAACTATCAAAAAGGCTTAATAATTTTTCATGAATGGCGTCCATTTCTTCCGGGGTTAACTCATCGCATTTTTTTAATAAACGGCTTTGCGGTGTCCTACTTTCACTACTAAAATTAAGATTTCTAATTCCTTCACTTTGTAAATAACACGATAATCGCCATAGCGATAACGATAATGCCCTTTTCAGCTATAAAACGGGGGTTCGCCCAAGTTTATTGGATCTTGGGTTAAAAAGTTTTTAACTTTATCCCTAATTTTTTTAGCTATCGTCCGGTCTATCTGGGCCAAATCCTTTTTGGTTTCATTTTTTCAGACTACTTTATACTTCATTAATCTAATCCCAACTCCTTGCTTAGTTCCTCGGTAGTATAAGTTTTTCCACCCTCGCGGCTCCTTTTTAAAGCATCTCGTAAATCTTCCATATCCTCCAAATAACGGACTAATGCCTCTTTAATATGGTATTCGCGGGGCTTTTTGGTAGTTTCCTCTAAATGTTTAAGATCCTTTTCTAATTCCTTTTCGGTTGCTTCCGGTAAATTTAATGTTAGAGTTAGCACGATTAATTATTTTAATTAATTTTTTACTTTTTACTACTTATGAAGCCCACAAAACTTTTTCTTTATTGATTATTCAAAAAGACCTCCCCACTTTTAGCCCCGGAGAAAAATTTACATTTACTTCATTAATTTCGGCGACAGAAGTTTCTATTCTAGAATTGTTTCTTTCCTCTCGCGTTCAGCGGTAAATGCGACAGACAAAAAAAGTAGAAATGACAAGGCAAATGAAAGAAAGAGCAGAGAAAGAGGCAGAAATAAAAACACCCACATCACTCACACCAATAGAAGCAGAATTATTAGACAGAGTGCTGTTGCTAGTGGGTTGAGTAGAGTTGACAGGAAGTTGAGTAGGTTGATAATTACTTCCTTTGCTTTTTGAAATTTGCTCTAAATAAGATTTGAGAGAAGGAACTAACCAAATTAACCCCAAAATCAAAGCAAAAAGGGAAATTATTAAAAAGCACACACAAGCAGACAACTTCATATTATTTTATTTTTTTTACCCAGTCTGTTTAGCCGCTTTTTTCTTTTCGTATTGTTTTCTTTTTTGTTGGCGTCAATATTCGCGTAAATCTTGGGTGGGCTGGGGTTTTTGCTTACGTAAATTTTCTACTTCTTTTTGTAAATTTTCGTAGGCTTGAGTTATGGTTTCTAGTGTCCGGCATTTTAGGCATTTTTCGGGTGTTAAATTAGGTGTTAAATATCGGGGTTGTTTTCGGGTGTTAATTTTAACACCTTTTTTAACACTTTTAACACCTTTGCTTTTTTGGTAATATTGGCGAAAATATTCTTTTCTTTTGCGATATGGAACGGGCATAATATTTTATTATTTATTTAACACTTTTTAACACCAAATATTTTACACCCTTTTTAACACCTAGAAAGAGGGGGAAATTTGCCGGGGCTATTCCGGTTTTTTTTCGGATTGTTTTTTAGAGAAAAATACTAGGATTGAGATTTGATTTGCAATTCCACCAATTTACTTAATATTTGTTCGGCCCGTTTTAGTGTTTCGTCGGGCAAGGTCCCTAATTTTTTGACTAATCTCTTTTCTTTGTCAAAACTGCGTATTTGGTCAACCATGATTTTTCCTTTGGTGTTATTCACTACTACCGGAATTTCCCACTTGTATAAAGGTTGGATAGTGCGTGTTAAAGGCAAGGCAATAATTCTTTTGCTCTCCTCATTGTAAAACGCAGTTGAGAAAATAACTGCGGGGCGGGTTTTGTAAATTTCAGTTCCCATACTGTCCCGCTTCTTATATTTGATCAATCAAACATCCCCTCTCTTAATCTCAGTTTCCGTCATTAGCACTTATGTTCTCTCACTCGTCCTCATCGCTCATTTCGTCTAATTCGGCTAATTCTTTATTTCTTAACTCGTCTCTGTTAGCTAAACGAATATCACGGCGTCAAATTTCCTCCTTATTATCAGTTAAAATGTCGTCATAAATTATAGAATAATTTATTTTTCCACTTTCTAAAAGATTTTTTAACTTCTCACCGTCGTCAGTTTTAATAATTACTATTTCCCGCATGACAATATTTTTTAAATATTATTTTACGCAACTTTGGCATAAAATGCCCCTTACCTCCTCAAACTTTTTAATTTTTTGCTCACACTGATGGCAGTGGTTTTTGCCTTTTTCAAAATTAAGTATCTCAAGATAAGCGTTTTGGTAGAGTTCCAAAACCTCGTTTTGATTTAGCCTCATGATGTAAGCATGACGGCGTAGAATATCCTCAAACTTTTTACTCATTGTGGTTGATAATTTCATAACTTCTAGCGTATCTCTGTTTTTATTCTTTTATTCTTATGCTTTTTTATGCCTAGAAAATTTTTTAGGGTCGATTTGTTTCGCTCTTTAATTTCTGTGCTCTTTAATTTCTGTGCTCTTTAATTTCTGTGCTCTTTAATTTCTGTGCTCTAAAATGTATAAAATAATAAGTATTATGACTGACGAAAAACAAAGCCAGAACATAAACACAAACACACAAAAAACAAGCCAAAATACAGCGTCCAATAGTGGAACGAGTGGCACACAAAAAGGCAAAGAAAAAGAACAAGAAATTACAAAAATGGATATGGTGAGACGAGCAGAGAAATTTTTGTTTCTTGGCCGTTTGTTTGGGTGAGAAAGTTTTCACAGATTTCCCGAATTATGCGAAAGCGAGGAATGAAAAAAAGTGGAAGAAGAATTTGGAGAATTTAGTCTGGAAAAATGAACCGATAAAGCAGACCAATTAATAGTCAAGTTGAAAGAGCGTGCACGATTGGTAAAAGAACATAATAGTTGGCTCGAAAAGCAAAAAAAGGGGGCGGCCAGCACTAGCGAGGGAAAAGAAATTATTAAGGCCGATATTAGCCAAGAATTAAGCAAAGCCAAAGAACTTTTTTCCAACTTCCAAATTAGCCCTGTAAAATACGAGACTGCCAAGAACGAAATAAAAGAAAAATTGCTAGAGCTCCACGAAAGGAGCGGCAGCGAAGCAGAAATAAATTTGATGATAAATAATGGTGTTTTTGATAGTAGGGTGGAAATTCAAAGAAAGAAGAAAGTCAAAGCCGAGACGGTAGCCGAAGCAATGGGAAAAACTGTAATGAAAATAGTTAGTGATACCATTACTGACCTCGAAGCCCAAAAAAACAAAATCAGCAAAAAAATCGGAAAACTGATTGAGGCCCGAAACCAGGAAGTAGCCGAAGCCCGAGAAATTATTAGAACCTTGGAAACTATAAACCAGGAGGCCAGGAATAAAAATGCAGACCTACAAGCAAAGATTAAAGAATTACTGAAACAATTGGCAGACTATCAAGCCAGAAAAGAAGAAATCGAAAAATCTTTCAGAAACAAAATTAAAACCCAAAAAACAGAAGTAAAAGCAGTAATGAAAAACGATGATGACAGAATAACAGAATTAGAAAGAGAATTAGAAGAAACAAAACAAGCGGCAAAAATCTTCGACGAAAGTTTACAAAACGAAAGATTACAACTACAACACGCCAAAGAGGAAATCACGAGAAAAGAAAACGAACTAGAAAGAGAAAGAAAAATATTTTTGGATAGGCAAACCGAACTAAACGCCAAAATTAAGAAATTAGAACAAAAAAAAGCAGACTTGGAAAAAGATTTGGACGACAAAGACGAGGAACTAGCCCAACAGCAGCCAACTATTAACCAATTAAGAACAGAAAAGGAAATTTTACAAACGGAATTAGGCCAAACAAAGCGAGAAAAACAAGAATTAGAAACCAAATACGAAGCCTTAACCAAAAAATCGTGGTTTTTTCAAATTTGTGATAAAGTGGGGTTGGTGAGTTTGAAAAATGGTATTGCTAATGCTTCCGCCGTTGTAGGTTTTGTTTTCGTTCTCTACGCTATTTCTTGAATGTGAAAAAATGTGATTAAGGAAACTTACCGAAATTTCAAAAGCGAACCCGAAAATAACCAAAATCAACCGCCCATAATCACAATCCCGCCGCAACAACAAAGCCCACTAAAAAACCATTATCAACCTTCGCCGCCGCAACTGCCCGAAGTAAAAGTGATTGAGCCAAAAAACGAAAACTCCCCCATCTCTAAAGAATTCTTGGCAGTTCATCCGGACGAAAAAGCACCAGTAGGGGACAATTTGCCGAAAAATGGTAAGAGAGCCAGAAAGAAAACAAAAAAATAAGAAATAATTTCGGATTATTCCGAATTAGCAGAATTTAACAACTTTGCTAATTGGGAAATTAATCTAAAAATTTCCTACGGCCGAAGGAACGGCCGCAAAAAAACAACTAAACCCGAACGAAATTTTAACTTTTCATTCGTTATTATATTTATAACTTTTTGATTTGTTGAATTTTGTTTTGTTTAGTCTGTTTTTTTAAACGTTCCTTTTTCTTTCAATTTTTTTCTTCCTAGCCGAATAGCTTTTATTTGGATAAGGTGTTTGGACTTTCTTTACGAATAACATTTTCGTTCTCTTGAGTTTTCCTTTGTGTTCTCTTTGAGCTTTTGGGTTTTTCCCTTTCTCTTACATTTCACTTTTGGTCTTCTCTTGGGTTTTGGTTAATGCTTTTGTTTTGGTCGTTTTCCTCTAAACCATTTATTTTCTCTATTCGCTAGGTTCTTTTTTACTCGTTTCGCCTCTCGGTTTGTTTCGGGCCTCAAAAAAAAGACCCTGCCAAAACCTCTCCAAGGTTCGCCAGAAAAACCCCTAATTTTTATATTCTGCCCCGACAGGGGCTTTTTAACTCTTATTAAGAACATATGCTCACTACGTTCGCATGTTCTTAAACTCCCAAAACAGACTTATTTTTTATGTAATAAAAAATAAAGGGTGTAAAAACCCTAAAAACTCAAAACCAGCCCCCTCTGGGGGCTGTGGGGGGGGAGTAAAAGGCCCAAAAATCGTCGCGCACGCGAGGGA
>LXRJ01000736.1 GCA_001684025.1 Candidatus Glomeribacter gigasporarum
GTTCTGTATTATACCTGCCCTTCTAATTGGGCTTCAAAGAAGCCCCGGGGGACCTCACTTGTTGAAGTCACTTACTGTGCCTATTTGCCGCCCTGTGTGATGATAGTAAACATTTATTCCTCTTAGAGTCAAAAGGGGTTATCGGTTCTCGCCAAAGGGCATCTAAAACTAACCCTGCTCCTTCTAAAGAGCTTAATCCTTACTGGGTTACAGGTTGGGGCTAAAGCCCCCAGGGTGTTTTACGATAATGATTAAGATCCTAAAATCCACTGAAGTGGAAGGTACGGACTTCTTTCGAGATTCTTTTGA
>LXRJ01000753.1 GCA_001684025.1 Candidatus Glomeribacter gigasporarum
GGTAGGAGGCACTAGGCAACTAGTCGTAGGTGAAAACACTTACTAAAGAAGGCAACACGATACCCAGTCCAATACTTTGCCTCACCGATACCCTGTCCTAGTCCCCATCCCCCTCTTCTATTCTCTTATTTACTAAGTGTAGGTTTTACTTCGCCTTATACAAGGCGATTAATGGTCGCGGACGACCATAAACTATCTTACTTGCTGAAAAGTAACCAAGGAGCAGTTAGAAAGGCTCATGTTTGTTTCTTGTTGTTGCATAAACAAGGCTTTGCATAAACAAGGCAACTTTTGCCC
>LXRJ01000758.1 GCA_001684025.1 Candidatus Glomeribacter gigasporarum
TAATAAAGGTTGCAAGTGACTGTGCATAAACGATACTTGGCAATGCTTGAACGAGCAAATAACTCTAGTGACACTACTTTGAAAATTGCCCAAGAAATACTTTAAAAGAAAAAATGTTTCAGTTGAAACTCTAATCGTAGTAACTCAAGAAACTTGAACATAAAATTTCACATTACAAAGCAAATAGCTTTGAATCTTCTTGATATAACAAATATCATTTGGAAAAGAAGAAATTATTCTTGATAAAAACTTAAATCTATTCACGAACACCTAATCACATTCAACTAACAGAG
>LXRJ01000761.1 GCA_001684025.1 Candidatus Glomeribacter gigasporarum
ACATGTTATACAGTTGTTTGTTAGAATTATTGATGGATATAGTGTATATTGATATGATAAAGTAGGAAGTGCATTAAGCATAAGCTTAATCTTAAAGGTCTTTTGTTGACATAGTTTGAAATTGGTATAGGTGGTTGATCTTTTGTAGTTGTTGTTTAAATATAACCAAGTTGCATTCCAATTAATTTGAGATGATATAGGTATAATGTTATCCATTCGGTGTTGAGATGACCACATTGCTATAATATGGGCATTACATATATTTTTAATAGACCTGCGAGTTGGTTGCTCA
>LXRJ01000765.1 GCA_001684025.1 Candidatus Glomeribacter gigasporarum
TCTCACCTCGTTTATATAAATAAAGTTTTTTTCGTATAATTTATAACATAGAGAAGAGAATATTTATGGGTTTATATAGTTTTTATTCTTATAAAAATAATTATGGGATATTACGTAAATAAAATTCTAGTTGGTCTTAGACTAACTAGAATATTACTGATAAAATATTTATTTAAATAAATGTAAAATAAATAAATAAAAAATAATATAAGATACATTTGTTGAATAAAGATAAAAAACTTGTTAATTATATATAAAAAAAATAAAATAAATCAAAATTATTCCTTCC
>LXRJ01000773.1 GCA_001684025.1 Candidatus Glomeribacter gigasporarum
AAGTATATCTTCAACAGATTTTTGATAATAATTTTCTTCTTCTTTTTTATCTTCATTTTTGTTATCATCAGTACATTTAGACTCATTAAATTCAAAAAGAAAAGGTCCAGCAATTTTTTGATCTATACTAATTCGGGCAAATGTTCTTTTACAATTTTCATTACAAAGCTTACAATATTTTGCAAGATCTTTAAAATCACATTTACAACTTAATCCTTTTTTAGGATTAGTATTATGTAAAGGATTTTTACAACGATCATAATCTTTGCTTGTATATGCTAAACA
>LXRJ01000777.1 GCA_001684025.1 Candidatus Glomeribacter gigasporarum
CGAAGTTTCGAATTTATAATTAAATTAATTTATATTATCTATTTTAATTTACGATTGTAATTTAAATTTTAATTAGNTTTTTATACAGTTTATTTTATTTTTTACTTTATTATTTATATTGTATTTATTTATATTAGCATTAATTTAAAAATATTATATAATTTATATTGTCGAGTTRATATATTATTTATATANNTAATTTAAAAGTACTATNAAATTTATATGCAATTGATCGACAAATATATTATTAGTTTAAAATTACAATAGAATTTATATTGTT
>LXRJ01000792.1 GCA_001684025.1 Candidatus Glomeribacter gigasporarum
GTAACCTGTCGACCTAGTTGGGATAGCAAYCAGAAATTTCGACYCTTGGAGCTCTACTTCAAGACCGGATGTTTTTTGCTATTTTTACATCCTGGATATAGACATAAATAACTAGCGTAGAGTTTAGTCTAGTTTATTTGTAGTACTATATAATTTTTACAATCCAGCACGGGTTTAATAGTGCTATCTGTTTTTTCTTTTCTTTGTTTTGTTTTTTTTTYYTTTCTTTATTTGTTTTATTTGGTTTTCTTTGTTGTTTAGGTGGATCGG
>LXRJ01000797.1 GCA_001684025.1 Candidatus Glomeribacter gigasporarum
GCGCTCCCACATTTTTCAAGCGCAGACGAATCAGTGGATGCCTGGAATAGACATGACCTTCCAGAAGATACCGACCAAAAAGGCGAAGTTCCCGATGGCAAGCCCGACCATCCAGCGGAGCAGGTCGAACTTAGCCTTTTCGAGCTTGGCATCGGAACGCTGCTCCATTGCGGACATGTCCTTGCGCAGCAATTCATTGTCCTTGCGCAGATCGCCGATTTCATGGCGTAAGTCAGCAAAGCCTTGTTCCATGTCGCGACGCA
>LXRJ01000033.1 GCA_001684025.1 Candidatus Glomeribacter gigasporarum
TGGCTTTTGCGCCCCGCAGCGCGGTACTACGAGTCCTTTAGGCCATTCCACTGAGAAGGAGGAAAAAATGAATTCCTGCGAAGATTCAGCATTTGAACATGGAGAAGCGGAGGGCCGCCCTGAAACCGCCGCGACCCCTTTGAGGCATGAACCCGCTGCCTATCCGCTACCCGCTTCCCGAAATCAAACACGGGATGTGTTTGAAATGGGATTTTGGGGCACGATGCAAGCATACGCTCAAGCCGCCTGGCCGCTGGCGCTTGAGCGCATTGCCGAGGCGACCGGCGCAAGTGTGGAAGCTGTGCGCCTGTTTCTGGACAGCGCGCTGGGCCGTCGCTTCGGGAAGGCCGTCTGCCGTCTGCGTCTTTCCGCGTGCGCGCCGGGCCAAGCGCTTTCTCTGGCAGACGCGCTCGATCAGGTCATTGACGAATGGATGGCCTGGGCAATCAGCCCGGATGTCGAGAGGCAGTGCGGCATTCCCGCCGAGCTGCCGTATCTGAAAGGCTGGGTTTGGCATTATGAAATCGAGCTCGAACAAGAGGCCAGCTGAAGCGCGCCGCTGGTTTCTGGGACGGCGTTTGCACGCCGTCTTTTGAAGGCAAAAACCCGCCAAAAAAATCTTTTGATTTCTGCAAAAAAAGCTTGGCTTTAGTGCGTTAAAGCGCGGTAATAGGGGTGTGCCAAGGCACTTTTAAAAACTTTTCCAAAAGGAAGTCATCATGAAAAACGCTCAATTAGAAACCCTAAAAACCAATGTCAAAACCCTTTTGACGGGCTACGGCCAACGCGATCCGCGTGTATTACAGCCCTTGGCGGATTACGCGGATTGGCAAACCCAGGCGCAATTGGAAATTGCCCGCCGCGCGACGCGGTTGCTGGATAGCCTGCACATCGAGGAATTGACTGCCGTCGCCCAAGGCGAAGTGGATATCGCAGCGCTGGCGGGCGAAGTGGCGCAGAGCCTGGAAAAACAAGCGGACTAAGGCGAGAGAGACGGGTGCCCGCAAGGGTGCCCGTTTTTTGCCGCTTCCGCTTTTCATGGCGTTGCCTCTCGGTCAAGCGATAGGGGGTCGCTGCGTGCGTTTGAGGGGGTAATTGGGGGTCGCTGTAGGCGTTTGAGGGTGAAGCGGGGTTTGCGCGTGAAGGTGGCAGAAAGTGGCTAAAAGCCTTGCCAAAGCCCTATAGGGGGGGTCTAATCTCTGTAGGAAAGAGCGCGCCGATCCGTGTATGCAGCTCTTTTTACGCGCGTGCAAAATGAAAAAATTTTTTGTCAGGAATTCTGATCATGGCTGGACGTAAACCGCTGCCGACGGTGATCAAACGGCTCAGGGGCACGCTGCAAAAGTGCCGCACAAATCCGTATGAACCCCAGGTGAAAGGCACCTTGGGCGAGCCGCCTGAGTACATGTCGGCGGACGCGAAAGCAGCTTGGCGCTGTGCGGTGCAGAATGCGCCGCCCGGCCTGTTTTGTGTCCTGGATGCCAAGATGCTGGAACGGTGGGCCAATTGCGCCGCGCTCTACCATGAGGCCGCGACCAAGATCAGCCGGCTCGGTCTCAATGCGATGCTGGTCAAGGCCCCAAACGGCTTGCTGCGCCGCACCGCCTTAAGAGACTTGATGCGGGATTTATCCCACGAAATGAAGGGCTTCGAGACGGAAATGGGATTTACGCCCGCCACCCGCCAGCGGGTCTCCGCGTACCAGGACACGACTTTGGAACCGGATCTTTGGGAAGAGGTCATAGGCGGTTAAGAGCCGCCCAAACACTCAAACGATTTTATCCCTGTGAACGCATTAGAGGAGGACATGCAGATGACCGAACATCAATTGCACGCGACAGAAATGAAACCACGCGAGGTCGCATGGAATACGCCGCCTGAGTCCCTATCTGAGGCGTCGAAAGCCGCCTGGGCCTATGTAGTGCATCACGCGCCACCCGATGTGCTGCATGCGCTGGACGCGGCCATGCTGGAGCGCTGGGCGAAGTGCGCCGGGCGGTATCGTGAGGCGGCGGCTCAACTGAATCGGGCAGGCATCGGTGCGCTGCTGATCAAAACGCCCAGCGGGGAGGTGCAGTGTTCTCCGCTGCGGAACGAGATTCGGGCTTTGGGCCAAGAAATGAGGGGATACGAAACCCAGATGGGGTTCACGCCAATGGCGCGCCGCCGGATGTCAGCGCATCCGGCCGCCCATTCGGAACAGACGCCTTGAGGGGAGGAACAGGATGGCAAAACGTCAGCCCGTGCCAACCAAGCGGCCCGAAAGGCAGCGGGAGGGGCCGCCCGACTGGATGAGTGAGCGCCAAAAGGCGATCTGGCGTGAACTGGCCGAGACAGCGCCTGCCGGTTGCCTGCGATATATCCCTACCCTCTGGGTGAATATATGGGTCAGCGCATATATGGTCTTTCAAGAGGCGTCCGCCTATCTTGCCAGCCCCCCTCCGACCGCCTTTGACGACCGGCGGGTGCGCTCTGCGTGCGAGACGGCGATGAAGCGGCAAAGAGACCTGATGCGGCTAGCAGAAGCCGGGATGGGGTTCGTTCCTGTGATCCGTTCATATGTTCCGGCAACGTGCTCACCGGATAAGCTCAAGGAAATCTCCTGGGAGGAACTCGGGGTGACGCCCTGGGATCCGGACGCATGGGAAGCGTGTGATGCTTCGGAACTGTTGGTTTTGGAAGGCGACCTTGAGTAAAGTAGGTGCGCCGATACATCGACATCGCCCGGCGTTATGCACAAAGCGTTGTAGCCGGCAAAATCGCAGCCGGTCGCTGGGTGCAAGCCGCCTGCCAGCGGCAACTCGACGATCTGGCCCGCTTCAAGGGAAAAGATAGCCCCTACCGCTTCAATCCCACACTGCGCCATCGGACCGGACAGCCCTATCGTCCCGCCGATAACGTCTGCGCTTTCGTCGAACGGATGCCGCACGTCAAAGGCCCGTTGACCGGCCAGCGGATTCGCTTGGAACCCTGGCAAATCTTTATCCTCACCACCGTCTTTGGCTGGCTAAAACCCGATGGCCGCCGCCGTTTCCGGCGCGCCTACATCGAAGTACCGCGCGGCAATGCCAAATCGACCTTATCGTCTGCTGTGGGGCTGTACATGCTGACCGCCGACAGCGAAGGCGGCGCCGAGGTGTATTCGCTGGCCACCACCCGCGATCAGGCGCGGATTGTGTTTGGCTCCGCGCAGACGATGGCGCGGCACGCGCCCGGTTTTCGGTCACGCTTCGGGGTCGCGGTCGGCGCGCACAACATTCACGTCTTGCGTACCGGCTCCAAATTCGAGGCGCTGTCCTCGGAAGGCTCGACGCTCGATGGCCTGAACATCCACTTCGGCTGCATCGACGAGCTGCACGCGCACAAGACCCGCACCGTCTACGATGTGGTCGAGACCGCGACCGGCAAGCGCAAGAATTCGCTGCTCTGGATGATCACCACCGCCGGCAGCAATCGGGCCGGCATCTGTTTTGAGGTCCGCACGCTGATGACCCAGCTGTTGCAAGGCGTCGTGTCCGACGACTCACAATTCGGCCTCATTTACGGACTGGACGACGGCGATGACTGGACCACCGAAGCCGCGCTCCAAAAAGCGAATCCGAACTGGGACATCTCCGTGCAACCGGATGTCGTGCTGTCCCTACAGGGCAAGGCGCGGTGCTTGCCCGGCGCTGTTAACAATTTCAAGACCAAGCATCTGAACGAATGGGTCACAGCGAACGTGAGCTGGATGGATATGCGGGCGTGGGAAAAAGGCGCGCAGCCGACGCTCAGCTTGGAGCACTTTGAAGGCCAACCCTGCTGGCTCGGGCTGGATTTAGCCAGCAAAACCGATATCGCGGCGCTCGCTTTAGTCTTTGCCGATCCGGGTGTGGACGGCGGTTTTGTGACGTTTGGCCGCTACTATCTGCCGGAAAATACGGTGATGGCCAGCGACAACAGCCAGTATGCCGGCTGGCAGCACGCAGGCTTCTTGACGGTCACCCCCGGCAATGTGATCGACTTTGGCTGGATCGAAGCGGATTTACTCGACTTTTCCAGTCGCTTCCAGATTGAGGCGGTTGCCTTCGACCCCTTTCAGGCCACGCAATTCTCCACCCGCATGCTGGCCGAGGGCGTGCCAATGCTGGAAGTGCGGCCCACGGTGCTCAATTTCTCAGAACCCATGAAAACACTGGAGGCACTTGTGCTGACCGGCAAACTGAAACACGACGGCAATCCGGCGCTGACCTGGATGATCAGCAACGTCGTCGCCCATCGGGATGTCAAGGACAACATTTACCCGCGCAAGGAGCGGCCGGAAAACAAGATCGACGGTGTGGTCGCGCTGATCATGGCGCTGTCCCGCGCCCTGCTGGGCCAGAGCAGTCCGCAGGCCGTGTCTGTTTATGATTTGGGCGTCGGCATTTAAAGGGACACCGCTATCAAAGTTTTTCAATCTCTTGTCGCATGACGACTGTGCTGATCTGGATGATCAGTTAGGCCTGGCAACCCATCCGCCGAATAAGCTGGTGCTCTTTTTATACGCTTTCTTGCCGGCTCCTTTCTTGGCAGCCGCCTTCACGTTGACCGCCGCCTTGAACGCCTTGCCCGCCTTAAATCTCACCGTCTTGCCGGCCGCGATCTGAAGCGCCTGGCCGGTCGCAGGATTGCGCCCTGTGCGTGCGGCGCTCTGGCCGGTCTTGAACGTCCCAAAGCCCACGAGCAGCACCGGCTCGCCCTGGATCACCGACTGCCGGATGGCGGCCAGCAAAGCGGTCAGTGTCTGGTCGGTCTCGCTTTTAGGGCGGCCCGTCTGGGCGGCCACCGCGTCAATCAGTTCCTTTTTATTCATAGCCCCTGTCGATTTCAGTCTCGTTGTTCACGGAACCCGCACCCTAGCCGATTCACCCGCATGCTGGCAATAAAAGTTGCGTAGCATGCCTAGGCGCGTGTGGGCGAATGGGGGCATTTGTCGGGTTGGCCCGATTTTGAGGGTGCAACATTTCAGCCGTTTTTTGCTAGGATTTTGGCTAAATTCGACGCGAAGTGTGAATAAAGCGATGGCGGTGTGGCCCTCGCTTTTTTTNTGTNNGCGAYRCAASCCCGCATGAARNKKAAAAATYGATGAAAMATTGGGACAGGATGACGTTTGGYATTGGGGCCYTYGGCTTYGKRTTGYTGACGSYRGGCGTGGCGCTGGTMTCCGTGCCCGCCGCGCTGATCACCGCCGGCGGTCTGCTGCTGCTCTGGTCGTATCTGGCCGCCCGTGCGGGCGCGGCTCCACCRCTGTCCGCGATGCYCCGTCCGCCCTTTAGACGGCGGCGTCGGTAACGGAATGCGCAARCGRRATGTTTTTYAGCCGCCTRTTYACCGRCGCGGCCTCTGCCTCCCMATCGGGCGRCCGCTGGCTATCGGCGCTCGTCGGTGCCGGACGTTCCGAGGCCGGCCCGATGGTGAGCCCGCACACSGCKCTGGCRCTCACCGCCGTGCAAGCSTGCGTSACSYTSYTGGCCGARGCGGTSGCSCAACTGCCGCTGGAGATRTATCGCAAAGRCCCATCGAGCGAGAACGATGCACGCRMRGTCGCGCACGAYCATCCCCTTTACGCGCTGCTGCACGATCAACCCAACGGCTGGCAGAGCGCGTTTGAATATCGGGAGCAGTGCCARAYSGCGYTRGGMYTRCGSGGMAACAGCTACAGCTTCATCGAGCGCGCCCCCGAYGGCCGYGTGATCGCRCTCTATCCGCTGGACCCYGATCARGTSASCGTGCTGCGSGGCCCMGATRSYYTGCCGTATTACCGCATCGGSGCGGCGGATCCSRTSCCGCAYCGGATGATCCACCACGTGCGCTGGGTCACGCTCAATGGCTACACGGGCGTCTCGCCGATTGCGCTGCACAAGGACGCGATTGGGGTSGCGCTKGCSATTGARAARCACGCCGGCCARTCCTTYGTSAACGGCACCGCSCTSTCKGGSGTSATTGARMGKCCKCCGACSGCGCCTGCAATCAAGGATCAGGAMGCGGTSAACCGRATTCTGKCCGAGTGGCAGACRAAATTTGGCGGGGTGGACAAYGCCCGCAAGGTCGCATTGCTACAGGAAGGGATGAAATTCTCGCCGCTGTCGATGAGCAATGTAGATGCGGAGCTGATTGCGAGCCGCAAATTGTCAGCCATCGATATTGCCCGGATTTACAAAGTGCCCGCGCATATGGTCAACGAACTGGACCGCGCGACCTTCTCGAATATTGAGCATCAGGCGATCCAGTTTGTCGTGTATACCTTGCTTCCGTGGCTCAAACGCCACGAGCAGGCGATGCGGCGCGATCTACTGACCCCCGAAGAACGCCGCACCCACACTATCGAATTCAATGTCTCCGGCTTGCTCCGAGGCGACCAGAAGTCCCGTTTTGAAGCCTATGCGATGGGCCGCCAGTGGGGCTGGCTGTCGGTCAACGATATCCGACGGCTGGAGAATCTGCCGCCGATTACCGGCGGGGATACGTATCTGCAGCCCCTCAATATGCAGGCGGCCGGTGAGGTATCCGCGCCGCCGCCCAATCCTGCTGAATAAATGACCGCATACCTAAGCACTCCTGGAATCGATACGCCTGACCTAGCCGACGCCGCCGCGTTCGGCCGACTCGCCGAACGGCCACCGCAGGTGCCTACGATGCCTACGGGTCTTGCCGTGATCCCGATTACCGGCTGGCTGACCTCCCGCACCTCGCCGCTGGAAGCGTGGGGATGGGTAACCAGTTATGAACGCTTGCACGCGCACCTTCATCAGGCGCTCACCGACCCCAAAATTCAGCACATCGTGCTGGACATCGACAGCGCGGGTGGGACGGCGACCGGCGCGTTTGAACTGGCTGATGCGATTTATGCGGCCCGTGCGGTCAAGCCCATCACCGCGCTTGCGCATTTCACCGCCTGTTCCGGCGCGTATCTGCTGGCGGCTGCGGCCAGCCGGATTGTCGTCAGCCAAACCTCGGCGGTGGGCTCCATCGGCGTGCGGGCCGATCATGTGGATTGGTCCAAACGTAACGAGATGGAAGGCATCCAGGTCACGACCGTCTCGGCGGGGGTGCATAAAAACGACCTGACACCGCATGAACCAATCTCGGAACAGTCCTTAACAACCCTGACTGATCAAGTGCAAAGCCTTTACCGAATGTTCGTCAGCGCTGTCGCCCGTTACCGCAGCGGCCTGACCGAACAGGCAGTGCGGGAAACCGAAGCGGCGGTGTATTTCGGGCAGGAGGCTATCGATCAGGGCCTCGCCGATGAGCGAGCCTCGCCGCAAGCAGTCATCGACCGTCTGGCCGCTGAAGTCGGAGCAGCAAGCGGACAACGGCTCGCGGCCCCGCTGCCAAGGCGTGTCCGCTATCAGGCCCGCGCAATGCGGATGCGAGCGACGTTGTAGACCCTTGCACGATTTTTCAGACAGTGTCTGAAAAATCACCCCCCCTGTTTTTTTAGTCAGGCTGCCTGCGGGCAGCCTTTTTCTTTCTGGAGTCAAGCAGATGACCTTATCTCAAACCGATGCTGTGCAAATGGACATCAACACCCTGCGTGCCGAACGCGCCCGCATCAACGACGCGGTGCAAGCCCTCGCCGGACTCGAAGCCGAAGGCGGCGCACTCAGCGACGAACAGGCTAAAGAATTCGATGCCCTGCAAGCGGAGTTCAACGCGCTCACCGAGCGCATCCATCGCMCKGCGGCCGCCGAGCGGATGGCGGSCGCAGCGGCGCAGCCGGTTGATCCCGCCCCGGATTTGACACCGAACAGTGCAAAGCCTACTGCCTGGCCCGCGCAAGCCAAAACGCCCGATGTGAAGGGCGGCCCCGTCGCACGGATGGTGCGGGCGCTGGTCGCCGCGCAAGGTAATCCCCAAGTTGCCGCAAAGCTCGCGATGGAGCGGGGATTTGGCGAGGATGTGGCGATGGCGCTGACCCAAACTGAACCCGGTGCGGGCGGGGTGCTGGTGCCGTCGAACCTATCCGCTGAAATCATCGAATTGCTGCGCCCGAAAGCAGTGGTGCGCAGTCTCGGTACACGCTCGCTGCCTTTATCCAACGGCAACCTGATTATTCCACGGCTGCGGGGCGGTGCGATTGTCGGCTACATCGGCTTCGATACCGATGCACCGGCGACCCAACCCCAATTCGATGATCTGCGCTTATCCAGCAAGAAAATGGCCGCATTGGTGCCGATCAGCAACGATCTTCTGGCCTATGCCGGCGTGCAGCCCAGTGTCGACCAGGTGGTCGCAGAAGATTTGACACAGGCGATTGCATTGCGCGAGGACAAGGCGTTTATCCGCGACGACGGCTCGGCCAATACCCCGAAGGGCCTGCGCCACTGGTGTCTGCCGACGCATCTGTTTACCGCCAGCGCGGGTCAAAGCCTGCAAGCCATTGAAAACGACCTGAACCGGCTGATTCTGGCGCTGGAAAACGCCAACGCGAATATGACGAGTCCCGGCTGGATTTGCGCGCCGCGCACCTTCCGCTTTCTGGAGGGCTTGCGTGATGGCACGGGCAATAAGGCGTATCCGGAGTTGGCAAACAACTTGCTCAAAGGCTATGCGATTCGCAAGACGACACAAATCCCTATCAATCTAGCCAACGATCAATACGACGACCTCAGCGAGCTGTACTTCTGCGATTTCGGTGACTGTTTTATTGGAGAGGATGAACAGCTGCTGATCGACTATTCCAAGGAAGCGACCTATCGGGATTCAGGCAGCCATGTGGTGAGTGCTTTTCAGCGCGACCAGACCTTGGTTCGGGTGATCGCCAAGCACGACTTTGGGCCCCGGCATCAGGAGTCGATTGCGGTGATGAGCGGCGTGCGGTGGGGGGTGTGAACATGCAGACAAATCAGCCACACAGCCTCCGGATTCAGTTTCTGCGCTCCTGGTCGATCTATGCGCCAGGCGATGTGGTCGCTTTCGAGGCCACGCGCGCCCGATCTTTGATTGACAGCGGCATCGCCCAGCGGCGGCCGCCCTCCCCGACGGAAAAACCCCAAGACAAGTCGCCGCCTGCGAAAGACCACCCGAAAAAACCCGCTGACTCCAAAAGTAAATCCCCCACCTCGGAGACCATGCCATGAGCATCACGCTGATCGAATATCTGGGCGAGGAGCCGCTCAACTTTGACGACGTCGCCGCGCAATGCCGGCTTGACGGCGAAGCGGAACGCCCGTTCATCGAGTCCACCCTGATTCCGGCCGCCCGCCAGCTTGCCGAGCAGAAAACAGGGGCCGCGATTCGCCGGGCGCGTTATCGGGAGACCTTTCCTTGGTTTCCCGCGACCTTAAGCCTCCCGCTCGGTTTGGGCCAGGTCACAAAAGTGGAACAGCTGCGCTATCGCTCCGTCTTGAACGGCGAGGTCGCATGGGATCCGGCCGCTTACCGGCTGCACTACGGCAGTCGGACGTCCTGGGTTGAGCCAGTGGGCGATGGCTGGCCCATGACCACGCGCGGGGCCGATGCCGTGTGCATCGAATACCGGGCCGGACTTGATCTGGCGCACCGCCCCTCAGTCAAGCAATGGCTCTTGCTCGCCTGCGCCTGGTTGTTCGAGCAGCGGGAGCTGTATCTGCTGAATGCCGCCCAGCCGATGCCGGATGCGTTTGCCGACACGCTGCTCGCTGACATTACAGTCCTCCCCCGCTTCTAAGGATGCGGGCCGGACGGCTGCGCTGCCGCGTCACCCTGGAGCGTCCTGTGGAAACCGCCACACCCAGTGGTGCGAAGAAGTTGCGCTGGCAGCCCGTCGGCGACTTCTGGGCGGCGGTCGAGCCAATACGCGGCCGCGAGTACTTCAGCGCCAATCAGATTCGGGATGAAGTCGACGCCAAGATCACGCTGCGCACTCCGCGAGACATCGAGATCACGCCCCAACTGCGCGTGCGGCATCAGGCCACCCTTTACAGCATTCAAAGCGTCATCGATGTGAAAAGCGCCCACCGGACGCTGGAACTGATGTGCAAAACGCATGCGGCCCGCGCGGGTCGCTGAGAACCTGTCTGCGCAGGCCGGATTGAACAGGCAGCCGCATCGGAGAACCCCTGAAAAGGGTGCTTTTCAGCGCACCCGTAGCTGATTCAGATCAAGCACATGAGAGGTGATAGAAAATGAACGAAATCATCAGACAGGCAGACCGGAAAACGGATTTTGTTGAGACGGGCACCTGTCAAGATCATGCCCCTGTGGTTTTTCGGTTTGATGATGATCAGCGCTTTCGCGTCCTGAACAAAGACGGCCACCCCTGGTTTGTTGCGGCGGATGTCTGCGGGATTCTTGGACTCAGCAACCCAACAATGGCGCTCAAAGCCTTGGATGCGGACGAAAAGAATACCCTCAGTTTAACTGAGGGTATTTATTCAAATCGTGGCAATCCGAATGTCAATGTCATCAGCGAGTCAGGACTTTATACCCTGATACTCCGCTGCCGGGATGCGGTCACGCCTGGCTCGGTCGCGCACCGCTTTCGGAAATGGGTCACTGCCGAGGTATTACCCAGCCTACGCAAAACTGGCAGATACGGTATCGATCCACAGGCTGCACTCAACAATCCTCAACATCTCCGCCGCCTCTTACTGGAAAACGTCGAAAAGGTCATTGTCCTGGAAAGCACGGTGGCCCTGCAGAAAAACCAGCTGGCCGTGGCCGCCCCCAAGGTTCAAGCCCTTGACCGGATTGGAACGGAAACCAGGGGCGCGATAAGTCTTACGCTGGCCGCCAAGTTTCTACAAATGCAGCCCAAGGATTTCCTTGACTGGGCGTCTACGCATGGCTGGATTTACAAACGGCATCCATCTTCTCCCTGGTCGGGTTTTCAGGACAAGCTCAACGCCAGGCTTCTGGAACACAAAATCCATCCCCCTGAGTCCTGTAACGGCCGGAGTCGTCTGCAAACTTTGGTCACGCCTAAAGGTCTGGCGTGTCTTTCTGAACGTATTGTTCGTTCTACCCTGCCTGCAAGAGGAACTGATGATGACAACTGAAACCGAAACATATGAAATCAATCAAGAGTTTATTGCCAGTGTGCTGGACTCGACAAATGCTCTCCCTCGTGACGCGCGCGAGCTTTTAGCGGGTCTGTTCAGATGCGCTACCTGGGAAAAAGGCGTCTTGAGCGGCTATCTCGAAAGCATCGGGATGGACGCGCTGACCGGTCTGGTGGCCAAAGATGCCACCCCAGGAGATACCGTCAAGGCCCTGTTTGGCCTGATGGATAAAGGCTTTGTAAAAAGAGAAGAGGGAGACAACCAGTTCTTTTACATCAACCTCAAAAAACTGACGGGCGATCACAAGCCTATTGCACAGGTCATGGCGCCTATGGCTCAGAACCTGGGCTAAAAAGGCACGGATGCCTAAAACCCATAAGCTGAGCGATGGCCGATAAAACCGTTGTCAAAATTGAAGGCTTACGAGAGCTAGGGCTGGCGATTCGGGATTTAGACCGCCGACTTCAGCAGCGCATCGGGCGCTCGGCGGTGATGGCCGGCGCACGGGTGATTGCCAAAGATGCCAGAGCTAGAGCGCCGGTACTGGCTGCGCCGACGCCCCAGCGCAAACCTGGGACGCTGAAAAAGAACATCCGCGCCAAGGCCGTGCGTTCGAACCAGTCGGGCCGCTGGGAGGCGGTCGTCGGCGTGCGCGCCTTAAGCAGCAAAAAGCTCATGGCCTTCAAAGCGCAGACGGGAAAGTCCGGCCAAGCCAACCCCGACGATCCCTTTTACTGGCGCTTTGTCGAATTCGGCACCGTCAAGATGGCAGCAAAGCCCTTTCTGCGGCCTGCGTTCGAAGCCAAAAAACAGGCAGCGGCGGATGCCATCAAAGCGCAACTGGCCAAACGCATCGAACAGGAAGCGAAGCGTGCCAAGCGGTGAGTATCGAAACCCGAATTTTTGAGGCGTTGGGGCCGCTCGTTGAAGGCCGCTGCTATCCGGTCGTTTTGCCCGCATCGCTCTCCACCTGGCCCGCGATCCGCTACACCTTTGCGGCCATCGTGCCGGATAACACCGTATGCGGCGCGTCCGACCAAGATGTGTATCGGCTGCAGATCGATCTCTACGGCCCCGACTACGACGGACTATCGGCCTTGCGTCTGGCGGTCTTCGCAGTTATCGAGGCGGCCTTTGAATCCGCCGAACGGCAGATGGACGTCCCTGATTTTGAACCGGACGCCAGGTTACATCGGCGGACCATTGATTATCTGGTGTGGTTTGCCACGGGTCCGCGCGGCGCATGAACTACCTGTCGGTGTGCTCAGGGATAGAAGCCGCCAGCGTCGCGTGGCGTTCCCTGGATTGGACGCCTGTCGCGTTCAGTGAGATCGCGCCGTTTCCCTGCGCGGTGCTCGCGCACCACTATCCTGATGTCCCGAACTGGGGCGATCTGCGTGACTACCCGAACTGGCCCTCACTCCCCATCGATCTGCTCGTCGGCGGCACGCCCTGCCAGTCCTTTAGCGTTGCCGGACGGCGAGGCGGACTGGCTGGKGSGCGTGGTGACCTCACGCTTACCTATCTTGGCGCGGCTCGCCGCTATCGCCCCCGCTGGCTCGTCTGGGAGAACGTTCCCGGCGTGCTGTCGTCGAACGGCGGACGGGATTTTGGCGCCTTCCTGCGGGCGCTGGAAGAACTCAGGTATCGGTTCTCCTGGCGCGTGTTGGACGCTCAGTACTTCGGAATCCCCCAGCGCCGCCGTCGCCTCTTCGTTGTCGGACATTCTGGAAACTGGCGATGTGCCACCGCAGTACTTTTTGAGCGCGACAGCCTGCGTGGGCATCCTGCGCCGCGCCAAAAATCGCAGAAAGACATTGCCCCGACCCTTGGAAGACGCACTCAGGGCAGTGGCGACCCCATCGCTATCCCTGGCGAAGTGTCCTATGGCCTGAATGCAGGGGGCATGGGCCAGTGCGAAAGTGAAGCGCTGATGGCAGCAGCGGTCAATCTGCGGGGCCGTGACGGCGGCGCGACGGCGGAACTGTCCTGTGACATAGCGACGGCGCTGCGCGCCAGTCAAGGCGGCGGCGACAAGCCGCATGCCTTGATCCACAAGGCTGTGCGCCGCCTGACGCCGCGCGAGTGCGAACGGCTACAGGGATTTCCCGACGACTACACGCAAGTCCCCTATCGGGGCAAACCGGCCGCCGACAGCCCGCGCTACCGGGCGCTCGGCAACAGCATGGCCGTCCCCGTGATGCGCTGGATCGGCGAACGGATGGCGAGGGTGCAAGTGCTCCATGAGGGAGAGCGCCCTTTAAACGTTTAACTTTTTGACAACGAGGCCCCCATGTCCCAAGGCGCAACCACCCCCTTTAAAGGCTCAGTCTTTCTGATCGAATCCGGCTCAGGGGAAGCCAAGAAAATCACCGACATCCGCCAGACGAATCCTGCTGTCGTCACAATAGCCAGACACGGCACCCGCACCGGCGATGTCGTGACGCTCACCGGCATGGCGCAAGCGGGCATGATGGAACTGATCGATGGCGGCTACCCGATCCAGGTACTCAGCGATGATACCTTCGCGCTGATTGGCATTGATGCGACGGGCTATCACGCCTACACGAAAGGGGCACGGGCGGCGGCCAAACAGTGGCTGAATGTCTGCGAACTCAAAACGATTAACAAGCAAGGCGGCAGCATTGACCAGATCGATGTCACAACGATCTGCTCGGCTAAAAAGGAATACGAGCCCGGGCTGGCCGATGAAGGCACGCTGCAGCTCGATTTCAATTACGCGCCTGCCGCTAGCGCGCAGCGCCAATTGGCTGAATACGAACGCAACAGTGACACGTTCTGGATGAAGCTCACGCTYCCCCGCCGCCAGGGGCTGCTGCTGTTCAACGGCTCCTTGCAACAGGGCAGCAGCTTTCAGGGCGGCGTCGGTCAAGTCTATACCAGCAACGTGACGATCAAACTGTCCGGTGAAGTCGTCCATATCCTGTCTGCAACCGCATGAGGTGAAAAGATGCCTGTCAAACTTTTAAGGGCCGCGTTTCAGCAAGCTGCCGCACCCCGCTACACGCCGGTCGAATTGCCCGGTATCGGCCGCGTTTTCGTCAAGGAACTGACGGTCGGCGAGGTCAACGCGCACCGTGACGAAGACGAAGCCGGTATCGATCTGGGCCGCAGTCTCGCGCGCATCCTGTATGCGTCCGAAGAAGGCGAGCGAGAACCCGCCTACCGGCGACTGTTCGACCCGGATAACGCGGACGATGTCGCGCTGCTCAATCGGCTGCCGGCCCGCGTGCTGCGCTGTTTAAACGAGGCGACGCCCGAAAAAAACTAAGCGCGCGACGGCGGTTCCAGATCGAACTGTCGCTCGCGCTCGGTAAAACCCTGGAAGAGATCGAGGCGATGCCGGAACGGCACTACCGCGAATACGCCGCTTACTACCGCGAGCAGCCGTTTGGCCTGTGGCGTGATGATTTCCGATTCGCGTATCTGCTCACAGTTATTGCAAGCATGTTCGGCGTCAAGGGCCAGACACCGAGTGATTTCATGCCGTTTTATCGGCCTGACGAGGAATCCAACGCGTTGCAGCAGGCGATTGATGAGGTTTTTCCGGATGCCGTCATCGTGCAGGCGCGCTTGAAAACCGTCTGAGCTAAAGGAGAATACGATGGCCGGCGACCTTGGACGGCTCAACATTCTGCTGGGCCTCAATACCGCAGCCTTTACCGAAGGGCTGTCCAAATCCGAATACGAGACGAAACGCTTTACCGACCGCTTTGCCCGTCAGGTCGGGCGTATTGCGGGCGTGTGGGCCGGGATCAGTGCTGAACTGACCCACAAATTGTTGGAGTGGCCCAAGCAGGCAGTAGAGGGCCTGGAACGGACAATCACGGAGATCGGCGAGATCGGCCTGGATGCCTCACGGGCCGGCGTGTCGATCCGCGCCTTTCAGGAACTGGCCTATGCCGGCCAGGCAGCCCACGTCAGTGTCACCACGCTCGGCAGCGGCCTGCGCTGGCTGGCCGGTCATCTGCAACGCGCCGCCTCCGGTGCGCGCGACGACGTGCGGCTCTTTCAGGCGATGGGGATTGCCGTGAGAGACGCCCGCGGCCAACTGCGCCCCACCCGCGAGGTGCTGCTTCAAGTCGCGGATGTTTTTGCCAAGTTGCCCGATGGCGCGATGAAATCAACGCTCGCCTTCCGTTTGTTCCGCACCGCAGGCGCCCTGCTGACCCCGATGCTGAGCGAGGGGGGAGCGGCGCTGCGGGAAGCCGGCCGAGAAGCCGAGCGCTTTGCTCTGTTGGTCGGAGAGGACGCGGTGGAGGCGGCCCAGCATTTCCACCATGATCTGGAAAAGCTGAAAAATCAGTCCCGCGCGCTCACCCAGCAACTGGCCGTGGACTTGCTGCCGACTTTAACGAAGTGGGTGAACCAGCTGGTCGAGCTGACGAACGCTTTCCGGATCGCCCGGCAAGAGGCGGGGAGCTTCTGGGGCGCACTGTCTATCATGATGCTGCATCAGCCGAACCAGGACCTGCAGCAGAATATTCAGGAGACGACCGAGCGGCTCGCCGGCATGAAAAAGCTGAAAGAGGAGCTGGAAGCGCTCACGGGATTTAAGCGTTGGTGGGAGAGCGGCGATCTCGCGGCTTTGAACGCACAGATCGCTGAGAATGAAAGCGATCTGCGCATCTTGCTCAAGCGGCAAAAAGCGCTGCAGTCAGTCACAAAGCAGGCCGCCCCGAAACCGGCTCAAGTGCCGAAGCTAGGGCGCGACTTACAGGGCGCACTGTTTCCCCGCGTGGAAACCGGCCGGATCGAGAACGCCCTCCAAAGTCTGAAGCGATATATCCAACGCCTGAAGGCGATTGCTGCGGGTCTGAAAGAAAGCGCGCTGGCCCGTGAAGCGGCTGTCCGCCTGCTCGATCTGGAGACGGCAGGCTTGAACAAAAACAGCCGTCAATATCGTGACCTTCACCAGCAAC
>LXRJ01000109.1 GCA_001684025.1 Candidatus Glomeribacter gigasporarum
CTCCTCCCCAGCGACTAGTTGCCTAGGGGGGAGCCCCGCGGGTGAGAATGAGTGGGGAATAGTTCCAGCAGGTAAAACTTCGCTACCTTTACTCTTCCTTTCATCCTGCATCAGCTTTGGTATGAACAGGGGGTCAAGGTGCTCCCCTGGGAACATTACTGAGCTCCTCTTTTAACCCCCACCGGCCCCTCAGTTGTAAGCTCGTAGCATAAGACCTGCTTAGCATTTACTGCGGCCATTATTGCCCGACTCTCAGTTGTGTGGCTGTTGACTCTCAGTTGCCCCTGTTTGGCTGCAGGGATTTTGGATTTGGCCTCCTCTGTGTGGTTATTACCCAAAAGCACTTGTGACCTTTCATGCTAGCAMGKGCAGAAGAGAACTTGGCCTTTGGTATGGGGGGGAGGAGGCAACTAGTCGCTCCCCCCTCCCCTCAGGCCCCAATGTTTGCTCCTTTAAGTGTATCACTTATTCGTGCACGTGCTTCAGTTGAATGATTGGACCCAGGCGAGAGCCTGCTACTGGAAGGATATTGTACTCGGGAGGGATCTAAATCAAACTGCTCTCGTTTTCTTTAGCACCGATTCGCTCGCGACAATACCATTACTTAAGCCTACTTGAATATGGCGCTATATCTGACTGATTTCCCGCGGCTTAATGCATGTTCCCATGAAAACAGGGTTACAGTTAAGACGATTCGCTAGAACTATTGAGCTTTATAGCATTTACCATTGATTTTATCAACAAGACAGTAGACTCCGGGGAACTTATGGTTCTCTTGAACCAATTTCATCCCCTTTGAGGCTCTCATATAAAGCGACACAGAAGGAGGGTTGTGGTCATTAGGGCAAGAGCTAGATGCCAACTTTGCTTGCCCCTTGGCAAACCAGGTAGAAGTAAGGGAACTTGCTCTAAGGTTAAGGCCCAGAGAATAAGGAGCAATGATTGTGAAACAAGGAGGTATTACGGAGACAGGAAGGAGAACTGCAAATGCAGGGTATAAATAGACATGAGTCGGCATGGTAGCAAGAACCAGGAGAAAAAGAAGGGTAAGTTAAAGAGGGTAACACTAGATAGAAGGGGCAGGGCAAGAATAAGGCTGAGATAGTTCAGAAGGCACTTCTGGTGTAAGCGAATTAGGGAGAGAAGCTTTCGTCTTATCTATTTAGATAAGACTAACACTAGAAGGCTCAGTTAAGGGGCTCCATAGCCTCTTGGTAGCATGAGGGCGGAACAAAAATCACAGAGTGATGCCCTTCGGGCGAAGCAATAACAGAGCCTCGGAAGGCATATTCTGTTCAGAACTTTGGTGTGTCACACTCACCAGTAAGAAGGTAATGAATCCTCCTCCCCGAAGAGTAAAGCACCTATTTGAAACGAAAGTAAGAGACCCAGTATAAATCCCTCTGATATCAGCAGATATAGTATACTGGAGTGAAGCACAGAGTAACAACCCCTTCATTTTCCCCAGGGATGTTCTTCGCATTTAGCATAGTAAGCCTTGGTGGGTTTACATTCCTCCTTCATGGTAGCAAGACCCTAGAGTTAAAGTCAACCCTACAAATAAGGAACGTAAAGCAAGTAAAACACTTCTACACTGAGTGTGAAGAAGAGTTTGACTCATTCCTTGGAACAATTATCCTTGCTATTCTGTGCTTAATTCTAGTGTGATTCTTTGTTGTTATCCCAGAAGGGGTTTTACTGGGGCTTATTCTAGCTATTCCGATGATTAGTATGCTCTTTGCGTTGGAGGATTACGGGATTTAATCAGGGAGGAAATCACTCCTTCATCAAGTCCTCTACTTCTCATTCCTTCGTCTTGGTGATGTCTTTCACTGACTCCTTCGGTTCCTGAGCCTGTATTGTTCCTGAAACCTCCGCTTAATACTGGAGCCCCTGCCGTGTTACTTCCTGCATCGGCTAACTCGCTTATCCTTGTTCCAGCTACTGAGTCTATCTTACTGATACCTGCTCCTACTGTCAATATCTTGCCTGTCTCAGCTCGTTCGGCCTGGTTAGTATTAGCCCAACCTCATCTTATTTCACCTTCTACCTTAACCTTCTCTCACTAAGTTCTTACTTTGCTACCATCACAAGTGGGCAACTTCGTTCCTTCTAAAGCTGATACTAAGGGGGCAACTTTACCTAAAAAGGGTGTTAGTGTTCCCTTGCTATGCAAAGGAGCAACTAGCAAGCATAACGTGTATCAATCTATTCCTATGATTATGCAGCTAAGTAAGGGCCGTTCAGGGTCTACATTTGGACCAATATGCTTAACGGTAAAGGATATTCTGTAGTTCTACTAACTTATACTCTCGCCTTTCGTGTTACTTCCGGTTAGAAGAGGGGGGTTTAAGTGGTTCTCTCTTATTTACATGCTGAAGCACGGTTTAACCTCCTTCTCTTTGATTACCATCTTTTGCTTGGTATGCTTGGTATGCTTGGTATGGTACCATACCAACCATGCTTGCTAGCATAGCAACCATAGCAAGCATGATAAAGAACGGTCTTAACCTTAGAGCAGTATCTAATAGATAGCCTACACCCAGAGTATACTATACTTGCTAGCATGAAAAGTCGTAGTTTTCAGAGTAATGGATTAGTATCTACCTTAAACCTCTTCTTATTCTTAGGAGGGTGATGGTGAACAGGAAGGGAATCTTTAACCTTCCTCCTCTTAACCAAGGATGTGTACTTCCTTGGTTATGGAGACTTAAGAAGTGCTTAATCGACGAATCCATTGAGAGAACTTAGGTTCCATCTGATGAGTTCCTCTTTAGAAACCATATTAGGGGGGCCCTTAGGGGCGGCGGCCCTAATTAAGGTGTTAAGGGGAAGGTAGTGCATGTGAACGGCTCGGGTCAAGGGATTCAGGTAGTAACAGGGAAGAAGATAAGGTAAAGAAAGCGAAGGCCACCTTAAAGCCAGAGTTGTTCATTGTTCATTATGGCAGATAGGTACTCCCAGCAATTAGAGATAAAGGTATCTTTACTAAGGTAAGGAACAGCGTAATGACACTTCAGGATGACCAAAGAACCAAAAGCAATTGATTAATCATGTGATTACACGCATGCTTAGACCATCTCATCGAGCCGTTGCTCGTACCCATATGACCATTGAGGTTACCGTTTGACCCGGAACGGAGTTATTACCGCCCGAAGGACGATTTGGTTACCTGCTGATTACCCTGTTTAGTTTCTCACTCAAAGAGTCCTAAAGGGATTTGATTTAGGGAGTTCCAGCATATAGAGTATGCTACCCATTACTACCTCTAGTAACGGCGCCCCTTTGCTTGCAAGCAAAGCAGGAGGAGTCATCAATCCTCTCTATTCGGGGGGAGAATGCTATTGAAGCAATTAAACCCAGTTTAGACAGACTAATTCAAGGATGAAAGTAAGGAAGAACAAGTTCACGTAGATGAGGCATATCCGAAGCAGGTCATAAATGAGAGGCTTGCCCATGCTGCATACGGATTCGAGGAATCAAGCCAAACTTAGACTCAAACCCTTGATTGGGATTCCCACCTCGAGAACAGTCAAAGAGTTGGTTGCTATTAGAACGCCCCTTCTGGGCATAAATGCCTCATCGTCATACTTAGGAAAGCAAGCTCTATTACAGTAAACCAATTGAAAAGGCAAGCAGGTATATTTGAACCCCATTCAAGTAGAACAGCTCACGGGGGAGTTCAGTCAAAAAGAAGGGAGATTGCCATCTCCAAGCAAGAGTAGGTCTTACCTTATCAAATCTGTGGGCGGGGGGTTTTCCTCTGAAGCCCCGGGGTTCTCTGAACCCCCCGCATCACTCAAGGGAGCACAGAAGGTGGCGAAGTAAGCAAAGACATGCCAGAAGTAGTCCTCTCTCACCATCACCAGAGACTGAGAATAACAGTAGCGGGCATTCTTTGGATTAGAATCAAGGTATCCAAGGGAGGGGCACTGAATAGAGGTGATTGATGACATGTTACTCCTATAAAGTCAAGGTGTTGATAAAGTAACAGGTCTCCTCCGCCCGCCGGTTCATAGAAGCAGGTGTTAAAATTACGGTCAGTTAGGAGCATAGTGATACCCTATGGCCTCATGGCCTCTCACCTTACTAATCACAGGTAAGAGTACAACGAGGGTACATGGCTTAAACCATGTTCGGAATAAGTCTTCTCTCGTATGGCCCCTCAAGGAATTGCCCTTGGTATGGTTGGTAGCATACCAACCACGCCTGAATCATGTTATGCCGGGGGGCTTTAGCCCCTAGCAAGGAAACGAGTAAAGTAAGAATACTCCCCTCATTAGTGGTCTCATGTAACAAGACCTCCTTGGTTGTAGCTGAGGGATTACCAAACATAGGATTCTTAGCCCCCTGTTTCTGCTTGGTACTTGCGGCTTGGTAGTTCCGGCTTGGGATGGTTGSTATGC
>LXRJ01000801.1 GCA_001684025.1 Candidatus Glomeribacter gigasporarum
TATAACACTTGACTACCATTTTTTAATCCATACTGGCATATTAAGATACTAAGTGATATGGATTAGAATTATAGATAAGTGATAAAATTATTTTTACAATGATGAATAGTGACGAAATTGACGAAATACTTATTTCGTCAAATTTTGTCAATTTTGTCACTTATCACTAATTGGAATATGGTGCTAAAAAAAAATTTATAACTAAATTCTTTGTAACCTGCTTCTAGATCTTTGAACGATCTTTGTCATTGAAGGCTTG
>LXRJ01000805.1 GCA_001684025.1 Candidatus Glomeribacter gigasporarum
AACTCATCAGGAATATAATTCTCTTGATCAATTGCTGAAAATMAAGCTGGTTTTTTAATATCTAATAATAATAATAAAATATAACAGTTAGATATAACATATATCACTAAAAAATTTTAATAATTTTTAGATATTTTACTTCAAAGTAATGTTTGTAGTCAATTTAAACTACCACATAAAATCAGGCTTAGTAATTATATGCAATACCAAGCAAATCGACTCTATCAAATCAATTTTTTTAACCCAATTTTATTA
>LXRJ01000813.1 GCA_001684025.1 Candidatus Glomeribacter gigasporarum
TATGGTAGGGGCTCCTTTGCCGGAGCCCCGGGATCCTTTGCATAGCAACCATACCAACCTGCGGTAATTTTAGCTCGGGTTTCCTCCGTATGGCTTTTGGTGGGCATTATTTTGTCTTGCTAGGGGGGCCTTTAGGGGGCCTACGGCCCGGGGTTTAGCCCCCTTGGTAGAACTCAACCGAACCAAGGCATGGTAGNCCCCCCCCTAGCAAGTACCAAGGCAAACGATGCCATTTATCATTTGCA
>LXRJ01000834.1 GCA_001684025.1 Candidatus Glomeribacter gigasporarum
ATNGAGTTRRTWTAANWAKTWMTATAAATTTATATTTAATTGATCAACAAATATATTATTATTTTAAATTTACAATAGAATTTATATTGTTAAATTAATAAATATATTATTATTTTAAATTTACAATAGAATTTATATTGTTAAATTAATAAATTATTATTTTAAATTTACAATAAATGATGAACAAATATATTATCAATTGGYARTCGAGTATCTTTTAAAAAAA
>LXRJ01000837.1 GCA_001684025.1 Candidatus Glomeribacter gigasporarum
TCCGCTGCGCGAGTTCCGTACATCGCCTCGCCCGCCAGTCGTTCAGGTCTGCCAGTGTGTCAAACCTCGCCAGCGGCGTAAACAGCCATTCCCGCAGCTTGCCGACCTGGTGCTCAATTTGACCTTTCTCCCAGCCCGATCCCGCTGTACAGGCCACCGGCTCAAACAGATAATGGTTCGCCAGCGCCAGAAAACRGCGGTTAAACCGTCTTTCCTTTCCGGTG
>LXRJ01000838.1 GCA_001684025.1 Candidatus Glomeribacter gigasporarum
CAATCCTTATCTTTGCGGGTATTGCGGCCGGACTGCCCAATGCCATAGGTGGACTTTTTGAGCTGGCCGCGCTCAATAAATACGACTAAATAGGTCACGGCCGCAACCAAAACGATAACCAAAAGAGCTGAAATAATGCTCATAGAATTGGTGCGGACCAGCTCAAAAAGTCCACCTATGGCATTGGGCAGTCCGGCCGCAATACCCGCAAAGATAAGGATTG
>LXRJ01000510.1 GCA_001684025.1 Candidatus Glomeribacter gigasporarum
ATTATGGATCTTAAAAATCGTTACTAGTGCCAACGAATTATTACTATATACGTATTATTACATTATTGATGTTACAAAAAAACATAAATATATTTTAAAAAATTTATTTATATATTGATTACTTCTTCGAATTCTCTATTTGATTTATTTGTCACAGTAGGATTCAGAAAAGTTGGGTTGGATATTTTTGTTGTGCAGTAACATATAAAAGTTCGTGAAGTCTGAAAAAGAGAAAACAGGAACCGAAATTGTTGGAGTCGATGTTTTGTTTTACTGTTAACTTTAGTTAAGTCTGAAAAAGATGAAACAAAACTAGGAATTGTTGAAAATAGTGCTTTTATATTTTTTTTGTTAATTCATTGCTTTCATTTTTTTATTTCAAACATAATAATCGCTAAATGGTAATACAGTAATAATGATAAAAACGTTTGCAATTGCAATCAATATTTTAATTTATCATAATACTTGAGCATCATCACGATTATAAACTAATCACATTGAGTAATA
>LXRJ01000522.1 GCA_001684025.1 Candidatus Glomeribacter gigasporarum
TGTTAAAAATATTAAAGGATATTAAATGTTTTATATTAAAAATTTTGTATTAATTTTATATTTGTTTTGCTAGATTGCTTTAATTGTAATATATTGTTTTGTATAATTGAAATATTGGTTACATTAAATAGTAAGTAATTATATAATTTTAAATAGCAATTATAATAAGTCTGATATAAGCGTCATCAAAGAAAACTTTTTATTAGACTTTTAATTATATTTTGTATATAGTTAGCCATTTATGAAAAATCTATTATTATGATAGATTTTTTATAGACGGCTAACTATACACAAAATATAATTGAAAGTCCGATAACAGATTATAAATTTATTTTTTATTTACAGATTATTCTTATATTATTATACTAATTCTTTGAATTTTTCGCAACTTGTTTTTGTAAATTGCTTTTCTATTAGTTTGGCAAAATACGAATTCGTTATTTGCAAAAAAATAAGTAAAAAAAGGTTAGTTTTTTTAATAAATTGTTAG
>LXRJ01000536.1 GCA_001684025.1 Candidatus Glomeribacter gigasporarum
TTTATTCTGATGCATTTTCTATATTGTTAGAGCATCCAATTCAGTATTTCTTTTTTGCTGATGTTATATTTTGGAAAAATTTTTTTTTTATTTGTGCTTTTTTACCTTTCTTGTTTTTAGATTTTCTTTATGGGTTCTTATCATTGGAGTTATTCATTCTGATATATTTCTTTGTTATCAGAATTATCCAATTTAGTGTTTTATTTTTTTTTGGTATTATGTTTTGAGAAGTTTTTTTTGTTAGTACTTTTTTACTTTTTCTTTACTTGAGCACTAACAAATTCTAGTTTTTAGATTTTCTTCTTCATGGGTTCTTGTTATTGAAGTCATCTATTCTGATGCATTTCTTTGTTATTAAAGTCATCCAATTCAGTGTTTTATTTTTTTCAATATTATGTTTCAGAAGTTTTTTTTGTTAGTACTTTTTTACTTTTTCTTTATTTGAGCACTAACAATTTCTAGTTTTC
>LXRJ01000538.1 GCA_001684025.1 Candidatus Glomeribacter gigasporarum
ATCATTAAAGAAGATAATCAAGTTTATTGGAGACGTAATTTTCCTGAGTATAAGAAAAATTATTTACGAGACTATCCAAAATCCAGAGAATTATCTGAATATAAACAAGAATTAGCAAATCAATCTTCTTCTTCAAGTAATAAGAGAAGTATAGAGGAAATCAGCGACTACGATTCTGACGTTGATTCTGAAAATTCAGATTACACAAGAAGTAGAAAAAAGGCAAAAATAAACTCGTAGAATAAAATAATGTATTAATTTATATTTTATTWAAAGAAAAAAAGTGGCAATTTGCAGATTAAAAAAAATATTTATCATTTATGATTATTTCTTTTCAATTTCAAACTCTAATTTCAAGTTACCTATTAAAAGAAAAAAAAAGAGAGAAAATTAATATTAAAACAAAAAGAACATAAAAATAAAAAAATAAATATTAACTTGCTAGAATGTTCTAAAAATTTATCA
>LXRJ01000113.1 GCA_001684025.1 Candidatus Glomeribacter gigasporarum
TCCACTTACATTTCTTAGTGGACACCTATTCTGATGATCTCAATCCTTCTTTTATACAAGGCTTTTAACCGGACGCTTACGCCCTTTTTGCGTGGAAGAGACGAAAGCCGAGTGCAGGTGACAGTGCGCGGCGCATTCGTTCCTACTCTGTTTCGATCTCTTTAAGCGTTGCATAATGCCCCTTTAGTTTTTTTGTTTTCTCTTTAAACGCATACTGTTTGAGCTGTCCTCATTTGGAGGAGTGCCCGTAACTTCTCCAGGTGCTTCGTAAAGCGCGAGTTGGGTTCGGGTGTATTTCGCAGTCCGTTCTCTGAAGCATCCAGCTGGGCTTTCTCCGATCCAGAGATTTCCCGTAGTCTTCCCGCCAGAATGTTCTTGAGCAAGTCATACGCATGATGCGCATGAAAGCTGCCTGTATACCACAGGCCGTTGCGTCGTTGCTTTGTGGAGACGGTGTGCGTGTCCTCGAAGGTGTAGTGTACACCCTCTTCCGATACAAAGGTGCGTCCTCGGAACTTTTCCATGCCGTCTTTGATCAAAGCTTCATGGTGTGCTCTTTCCGCCGCTTTCTGCTCACGCGCCGTCCGCTCTTTGTCCTGTTGTGCTTTCAAGTAGCCATAGTCTACGGGTTTGGTGATCAACGCTCGCAGGTAAGCGTAAAGGGAACGTCCTGTGTGCGGTCGAATAGCGGCTTGGCGTAGCTTTACGATATCCGAGAGGAAATGGCCCATTTTCTTAGCCGTTCCCATCAAATGTAGCAGTCCTGTGACCGACAGGCAATTGTCCTGCACCAACCAGGCCAAGTCGCATGGGATTCTCCGGTTGGCAATTTTGATAGAAAAAGTCCCAGGCTGGCCGGGCTGTTTCTTTATAGACTGCTTCTGGTCTATCGAAGATAGGGTATTAATACCGTCTATCAATTTGACAGACGGTAGCCTGTGGATAACTTGGCCTTGATTCGCTCCCGAAGAAGCCCTTTTAGGTTCAACTGACTCGGTGCGAGTTGTATTGCGTCTGGATGCTGTAGGGGTCTCTTGTGGGTGGAAAATAGGTCCTGAAGCCTCTCCCTCTTCTTGCTTGAGCGGTTCTGTTTCAGCAATAGTATCCATGATGGAATTTTCAGACGATATGAATGGTTTATTTGAGTACGCAAGAGGGGATAAGAGCGTGTGAGGTACTGTTTGGGGTGTAGCATCAGTCATAGCGCCTTCTAGTGTCGCAGCTTCTTCTTGCTGGGGTGCTATCTGCTGTGTAGTCTTTTTAAGCGCCCTTTTAGTATCCTGATTTCCGGGAGCATCAGGACAGTAATGTCTCTTGCATCGAGTGTTTAATAACCCTAGACAGGCGCAGGCTTTTTCCGTCAACTTAAGCCTTGAAACAAACAACCGCCCATTGTGTATTTTACGTTCCTGTTTGAGCCGCTCGATTAAACCCGCTTTAATCAATTCATTGAGACCACGATAGACAGTGGCTTCACTTGCACCGATTTCTTGAGCAATGGTCGCTTTGAAGGCCCATGAGGGCTTCGTGGGATTAGTGCATTCAGCTAATCTCACGATAAATGCCAAGACATTTTTTGCTGCGCGAGATAGCGAAGAAAGGGTAGGGCTTGCAGCACTTGTCGTAATGGCTGTGACAGCCAGCGCAATGTTTTGAGGGAAGTGCTTCTTGTATACAAGCGAGCTAAGTCCCTGGGGTGAAGGACAAACAGTTCCCACGCCGCTATTAACAGCGATAGTCATAAGACCTCCGTCATGAAACCCACAGAGGTATTGACACCGCAGCAGCTTTACCCTAATATTTGGGCGTCAAAGGTTGTTTATAGCTTGCTGCTGTGGACAACACTTCAAAAGCCCGATGTTCCCGCATCGGGCTTTTTTCTTGGGTTGTTGTGAAAAATCACTTACTCATATCTAACTTCTGCAACTTCAAATTTTGTTAACCTGGTTAACACTTTTTAACTCTAAGCACTTAGGTCAGCTACTTTCTTCATCTATGGAACCTGATGTCACATCGAATGCTTCATGTAGGTGCTCTTTTAAGGCAGAGACAATCCATTTTTGTAATTGCTCCTGCCGGATAGATGCTCCCTTACTGATATTCACTGCTATGCCTCCATTTAGTTGGGGTCTTACGTTGAAAGCAACACGGCCAGAAGCATCCGCGACAATAGATGATTCTGGTCGTACTACTATGCCTTGTTGTTGACGGGCAAGCTGTTGTTTTACCCAGCTCTTTAAAGAGCTCACTGGCGCACCATCAACAAGAATACGTTTTACTGCTGAAGTAATTAAAACTCCTTCATTAGGATGCTCTTGGAAGAGTTCAGCAGACGTTAATACAATGCGTTTAGTTACTTGATTCGTGTGTGATTCAAAGAGAGCCAGTATGTCTTCAGGTAGTTTGTATACTGTCAGTACCTGTGTGACTCTGGCTCGTGTACAAGCGAGCAATTTAGAAAGCGCGGATTGGTTTTTTACAATGCCTTCATCGAGCGCTGCTTTGTACATTTTTGCGCGCTCCCATTCCGATAAGCCCTTGCGAGTCTCAACGCTTGTCATGACAGCAATGCGCGCGTCTCGGTCTGTTTTTTCCTCGATAATCGCGTCAAGCGCTTCCCAGCCAGCCACGCCAGCTGCCCTTTTTCTTCGATGACCATCCAGTAATTCAAAGATATCTCCCTCTAAAGGGCGAACTCGAATAGGTTCTTGCTGGCCCACATTGTCCATTGATGTGGAGAGCTCTTGAATCTCTTCCTCTGGATACGTTATGCGTGGCTGATAAGGCGAATCACGCAGTTTTGAAATGGCTATACGGAACCTATTGACAGAAGCAGTGTCTGTGATGTGAGGCTGCTGCGCGTGAGCAAGCGCCTCATCTAGGGATTTACTCCCCTCTGCGGTAGGCGGCCTTGAAATTTTTATATCAGTTGGTTGATTTCTTGATTGCACATTGATGCCTGCTGAAGCAGCTAGCGTCTGTAAATCCTTTTCTCGCTCTTCTGAGTTGCGTAATTTAGCCATGATTCGTCATCTTTATGCGTTCCAGTAAAGCCTTCGCAACAATGAAGAGGTCCTCCACTGCTTGCGCCTTTGGTTTGGCAAGTACAAGAGGAATATTCTGATCAGGCTGGGACAGCGTTTTGGGAAAGTCTTCTGATTGACGAATAGTTGGCGCAATCAGGTTATCTCCATAATCTCGTGTAAGCAGGCTGACTTGCTTACTGACACGTAGCCTACGGTTATCGTAAAAATTTGGTACCAATATCAATTCTGGGTTACGCCCATAATCTTCGCGTAGCTGGTGCAGCATGTCAGATAGGAATGAAAGTCCTTTTCTAGAGAAGTTATCTAGTGAGACTGGCGCGATCACATAATCCGCTGCCAATAGCGCTCCCTCAATCGTTAGACTCTTTTGGGGAGAAGCATCAAAAATAATGAGGTGGTATTGACTGATATTGGCGTCTGGATCTCTGCTTTGTTGAGCCGCATTGATCCATTCTGCGATGTTTCGCTTACGTGCTGTAGCCTGTGAAATCCGCTGTACCATTAGATAGGAATTGAGTTCATCCAGATTTACATCCGCTGGGATGAGATGAGGGCCATTTTCTCCAAACGGTTTCTTGATGACATCCGCTAAAGAAGGTTTTTGGCTATCGTCCCGAATCAGGTTAGCAAAGTTGTATTTAACAATATCTTCAATAGGGAAGCCTGACTCTTTAGCATCGTTCTCATCCAAATCACTATCGTACCCAAATGCAAGTGTCAGATTGCTCTGGAAATCTAGATCAATCAGTAGCGTCTGAAAGCCCATTAATCCAAAAATACACCCCATATTTGAGGTAAGCGTTGTCTTTCCAACCCCTCCTTTTGGGGTATATATGACAATGACTCTTTGCGAGATGGGGGCTTTGGATTTTTGTTGCCGGTAGGCCGCTATGTCGAAAAGATTATGCGGCGTATAAGCCCTAACTTGTATGCTTCCTTGCGCGACTGTTCTGACCTCGATCTTAGCTTCATTTGCGAGACGATTGAGTTGACTGGTGGATAAGTCCAGCAGACGCGCAGCCACTTTTGGCTTATATGTGAGGTCGCTTTTAGGCACGCTATTAACCATTCATGGATAGATTTTTCGGAAGTTATACCTAAAATCCGCTCATGTCAACAAAAAACCACTAATAACGTATAAACTTGATTTCAAAAACAAAAATAGACATGTTGGCATATTTTTAATCCGATAGGATTAGTCTGTCTGAATATGATTCGTCTGTTCCACTTTGGAATTTCCATTTATCTTCTAAAAATTCTGGCCTCTAAACTGTCTGTCAAGGATAGGGCTGCTTTTCAGCGCCGTTTCCAACCTTTTTTACCTCGTGTACTTGCCTAAACTCTGGGTATCTTGCGAACCCCTCTGCCAATAAGCCCTCATACTGCGCAATCGCAGCCCGCAAGCGGGTCAATGCGGCCGAACGCCGCCTCAGCAAGGCATATCGTTCCTCGATAGATTGAATCAGCACCTTTTCCCAGTCCGTTGCCAGCCGAAAGGCTCTAGGTGGATAGTGGAAAGTACGGATGCCTTTACAAATATGCGTGGAATAAGGCTGCTTTCTGCCGTCTTTTCGTTCTACAAAATGATTCCGATACCATATGGCTTGTAGAGAGCAATGCTTCAGGCGGATTTGAGTCCCAAAACGCCCCTGTTCTTCTGGACGGCCATGCGTGCGTTGATAGCG
>LXRJ01000539.1 GCA_001684025.1 Candidatus Glomeribacter gigasporarum
TATCAGGATTTAGTAGTATAACCTTTTTTATAGTTCTTTCTTTTTTTTGTAAAATTTCTTTTTGACATTTTTTCTGATAGTCTTCTTCTGTTTCTTCAATGGTTTGTTGATGAATTGTTTTGTGATATTTCTTTTAGTCTTTTAGCATTTGTTGGTAAATTGTCTTGTATTANTTTTTTTTTAGTGTTTTACTAATAAATAGTCTTGTAGTATTTCTTCTGGTCTTTTGCTGTTTACTGTGAATTGTCTTGTGATATTTCTTCTGGTTCTTTAATGTTTTGCTAATAAATTGTCTTGTAGTATTTCTTCTGATCTTTCAGTATTTGCTAGTAAGTTGTTATGTAGTATTTCTTTTGATCCTTCAACATTTTGCTAGTGAATTGTCTTGTGGTATTTCTTCTGTTCTTTCAGCATTTACTGTTGAATTGTCTTGTGGTATTTCTTCTAGTCTTTTGGCATTTGCC
>LXRJ01000541.1 GCA_001684025.1 Candidatus Glomeribacter gigasporarum
TAGATCGTTCTAGAATCCGATTTCCTAATTTGGTAAATTCCCTGACTGTAGTATCCCTAAAAAGTATTTTAATTACGCAGGAGTGAAGCTTCATATAGTTTAAATATAGGAATAGAGTATTTTTTAAATTACGTCAGGAGTTAATAAACAAAAAGCCACACATAGCGTACTAATATAGGAATCATGAGAGTTAATTAACAAAAGCGTACTAATATATGAATCACGAGTTGATGTCACAAGATTTTTTTAGTCCAATTAGATTCGAAAATGACACATCATTTAACTCTCCCGTAAACCATACACTTCGTACTTCGTACTACGTTCCTGATAAATACAATATCGGTATTGTCATTTTATCGTGTAACAATACGTGACCTATTGTACGACAATCTGATTGTTTGTATAAACTATAAAAAGGTAGAATGTACAACTATTTCTTACTAAAAAAAAATTTTTCGCTTT
>LXRJ01000564.1 GCA_001684025.1 Candidatus Glomeribacter gigasporarum
TAATTGTGCTTTTTTATTTTTCTAGTTTTCAGGTCTTCTTCATGGTTCTTATCATTGAAGTCATTTATTCTGATATGTTTTATTTTTTTTCTGATATTATATTTCAAGAAATATTTTTTTTCTTTTGTTTGCACTTACTTTTTCTTTACTTGAGCACTAACAATTTTCAGTTTTTAGGTTTTCTTCTTTGTGGGTTTTTGTTATTGAAGTYATYCATTCTGATATATTTTCTTTGTTGGAGTCATCTATTCTGATGTGTTTCATTTTTTTAATATTATATTTCAGAAAGTTTTTTTTTGTTTGTACTTACTTTTTTTTTATTTTAGCACTAACAATTTCTAGTTTTCAGGTTTCTTTTTTGTGGGTTCTCACTGTTGAAGTTGTCTATTCTGGTGTATTTTCTTTATTGAAGTCATCCAATTCAGTAATTCTTTCTTGCCA
>LXRJ01000565.1 GCA_001684025.1 Candidatus Glomeribacter gigasporarum
CAGAAGTGGTTGATACAATTTTAACACGAATATTCTATAAAACATTTAGAATCAAATATGAAAAATATTTTAGATTTTTTGTTATTTTATTTGTATTTTTTATTATCAATTTAATAAAATATTCAAATGATTATCTAGTTAGTCTATTAAAGACCAACTAGATTTTTATTTACGTAAAAAAAAACTACNANAAAMATGSCACTACATAAACACTATATAAATATTACCACAAACAACATAGAGATGCTGAAGAATTAGAAGAAATACCACAAAACAATTCATCAGTTTAATGCTAAAAGACTAGAAAAATATCACAAGACAATTCACCAGTAAATACTGAAAGATTAGAAAGATATTACAAGATAATTTATTAGAAAAATATTGAAAGATCAAAAGAAATACTACAAGACAATTTATAAAAGACCAGAATAAATACAACAA
>LXRJ01000569.1 GCA_001684025.1 Candidatus Glomeribacter gigasporarum
CAATTGTTCTATTTTTAATTATTATAATTACTATATTTGGCAAATAATTATTAGAGGTATAAATTTGTGTAATATAAGGAGTAGCAATAAACTTTAATGAAAAAAAAATTTTTTAAAAAAAAAATTTTAAAGGTAAGAGTATTAATAATAGTAGTGATAATAATAATACTAATAATACTAATAATAATRATAATAATAACAAGAAWWTAGAGATTGGAATCGGCTGAAAGTTTTTAATTATTTAATTGTAGTAACTCAGCCCAGAATTATGAATAATCTTTTATGCGTTTAAACAGTTCCAGTTCATATAACAAGTTTTACAAAATTTTTAAAAAATCAAATTTAATAAATTTGAAGGAATTCTTGTTATTATTGTTTAAAATTTCAAAAAAAAATCTAGGAAAATTTGTGCGTTTCTATTGACTTCATTGACTTCCA
>LXRJ01000580.1 GCA_001684025.1 Candidatus Glomeribacter gigasporarum
TTATATTAGTTTATTATATATCTTTTTTTTTTAATCTTCGCAATGTTACGTGAAGACAGATTTTTATTAGGTATTTAAGTATTATATTTTTAGTTAATAAGAGTATATTTAGCTACATATGCAACTTTTAGTTGTCTATTTAAGTAGTTTATCTAAAAATTCTATACTAGATACTATATCTGTAACTTAACTAGGAGATTATCTATTTAAACTCTCTAATATTCCTGTCTTGTATTATCACCAACATCATGCTAGTTTATAATCTCATGCTGCTTCAATTGAAGACCACTCAGATTAACATTTGCTAACTATTTGTGCTCTAATTCTATAGATAATTTAATAAGGTTTTATACTTATCAGGTTACTCTAGAGAAGATGTAATACATATGCTCTAATCTTTCTATATTCTACACATTTCCAAATT
>LXRJ01000596.1 GCA_001684025.1 Candidatus Glomeribacter gigasporarum
ATCAAAACCTTTAACTAATAACATATCACTTGTTATGCAAACACAAACAATATTGCAATAGTCGGTAAGTCAGTAGTGTAACTGATAATAATATCTTTCATATCAAAAATCTTGATAATTCAATTTGAATAATATATTCTATTACGTCAACACAATCAAACACTATAGCGAGTAAGTTAATAAAAATATYTTTCAWRTCAAAAATATCGATAATTTAATTCTAATAACWYATATTATATATAATCAAACGTTAAAGTGCGTAAGTTAACAGCATAACTGTTAAGAATATTTTTAAGTCAAAAATATCGATACTTCAAAACAGATTATAATTGTTACATTATTCCAATTAAACACTATAGCGAGTAAGTTAATAAAATAACTAATAAGAATATTTTCAAGTCAAAACTTATT
>LXRJ01000597.1 GCA_001684025.1 Candidatus Glomeribacter gigasporarum
TGCCCCCCCCCTAAAAAATCACCTGATTTTTGTCACGTCCCTTATTGGTGCTATAGTTAGTATTATCATTAGTACTATTATAATTTTTGTCACTACTGTGAGGTAAATTTTGTTAGCTTTTTCTTTTCATTTTGTACTTTTTTTCTCCTTAATTTAACTTTTTTTTCTTTTAGACTTATTTCATTAGAGTTTCAGATAATCTGTGAATATCTAAATATTTAGTTAAACAGATTCTAATACTAAATAAATTATTGTAAAAATTATATTAACAAAATTTTAATTATTCAACTCTTCTTAATGATCACTTAGATACAAAAATAAGCAGAAGCTAAATCAATAAAAACTTAATAAAAACTATAAAAAACTTTGCAAATAGTTCTAACAAAACAGAAAAAGCAACAAAATTAATA
>LXRJ01000598.1 GCA_001684025.1 Candidatus Glomeribacter gigasporarum
CGAACTTTTTTTATAATTGGTGATACTAACTGCAAACCATGTTGTACAGCAAGATTAAGTATATGCGCCACACATCGTTGATGAACTAATTCATAATTATTTAAAGTTTCTTTAAGTTCTCGCCCTGCAGCTATCATCAAATGTGCATTATCAGTTGTAATTCCCAATAACTTTTCAGTAATTTTAGTCTGATCCAATACTTGTATAAGAGCTTGATTAATATTTATAGCCGTATGTTGTTCAGAAAGATAATAAAGATCAAGTAAAAAATGTTTCAATTGCCATTCATGGTTAATAAAATGAACCGTAATACCAAGATACGATTGCATTGTAATTGAACTCCAAATATCACAAGTAATTGAAACTTTTTTGGCTTTTTCAAGTTCTTGTAAAGTTATATTACGCATATA
>LXRJ01000600.1 GCA_001684025.1 Candidatus Glomeribacter gigasporarum
GAAGAAGATGAAAATAATGCATTTATTCATTACCAAAAATCTGCTAAAATGGGAAATGCAGATGCAATAAGTCAACTTTGGATATTGTTATGAAAATGGAATAGGAGTTGAAAAGGATGAAAACAAGGCATTATTTATTATCTAAAATCTGCTGAAATGAGAGGTGCTATTGCAGTAGGTCAAGTTGGATATTGTTATGAAAATGGARTAGGGGTTGAAAAAATAAATATAAGGCATTAGTATGTATCAGGTGGGAAATTCTGGTAGAATATTTAATTTATGACATTCTTATAATAATGAAATTGGGATGAAACAGCATAATTTTGTTATTAAAATAGAATTGGAGTTGAAAAGGATGAATATAGACAACATTGTTATCTAAAATTGGTAATGCTGAATATTGTTATA
>LXRJ01000102.1 GCA_001684025.1 Candidatus Glomeribacter gigasporarum
TCTTTAAAAAAATATACAAGATTAAAATATATATTAAAAAAAAATAAGTAAAAATTTAAAATACATCTTCATGTAATTTGTTTCCTGTCAGTCGTTTATAAAGTAAAGAAAGTGATTTTTCATAATTTTCCTTTATGTTTTGTGGTGTAGTTTTTTGATATATATCTTTTATTCYGCTCATTAAAAGGTACCAAGTAAGTAAATCCCCATATTCCCAAACATTAAGCGGAGTTATTTTTTCTTGATAATTTAATTCCCCAGTTTTAATTATATTTTGTATAATTGGTTCACAAATATTTTTTACTAGATTAATTATTTTCTCGTTATTAAAAATAAAATTTGATTGAGTTTTACATATTTGGTATTCATTTTTGATAAATTCACCATATTCTCTTCTCATTAATTTCGATTGTTCTTTTAATTCATCTTTTTGAAATTGATCAAATATTGAATGACCCATCTGTTTCAATAATTGTAAATGAAATTTTAATAGACGTTACGTAGATAAAATTCTATTCGGTTATAATACTGAATAGATTATGATATTTATTATTGATAAAATTTAAAAAAAAACAAAAAATAAAGAAAAATTAATCTTTAGTTTGAGAATTAGATTCATCACTATCTATWTGAACATCARTTTCACCATTCGGTACATTATATTCGATAGCTTGGGGAGTTGGAGGCTCAACTCTTGCTCRTTTTTTTCGTCTATTTTTAGTCTTAAAATAATCATTGATTCTGGTGATGATATCATCAAGTTTTAATGCGAATGTATCAGTTAATTTTCCATCATCACGATATCTTTTAAGTTCTTCAAAATTCATCAGAATCCAATCAGAATTTTTTTCTGGTTCTTTCCATTCAGGGATCTGATCTCYAATATCAACAAAATATACTGCAGTTCTGTATAATTGTTCTCCACGATTTGGAAATATTCTAGAATTTTCTTCTTTCGTAACAAAAATTAAATTTACAGCATTAATTCCTGCTTCTTCAAAAGTTTCTCTTTTAGCACAGTTGTAAAAATAATCTTCAGTTTTATGATCGATATCTTCCACTTTTCCTCCTGGTACTTGATATTTTCCTGGATAATCTTTTTCTGGATTATCGTGTCTACGTGAAACATATATTTCTTTGTTGGAATTGACCATAACACAAAGTGAAAATTCCAAAAATTGATATTGATCTATCACAAAATCATAAGATTCTTTGTTCGTATTACGTTCAATGCGAAGTTTTGTAATTTCATCATTAAGAGTGCCGGTAGATAAAAAATAATTGGATTGGATTTCGTATAAAGTTTTAATATATCGATCAAAATTTTCGATATCTTGGTTGATTTTAACCAAACCTTCAACATTGACTTTATATTGTTTATATAATGCCATTTTTTGAAATTATGTAATTAAAATTCTGATCGGGTATAAACCTAATCAGATACTGTTATTACTACTATTATCCATCRTCAAACCATCATCACTAAAAACCACCTCATTTCCAGAAACAAATCCACTTTGTTTAATCAAATAATTAGGTTTTTTATTTTCATTATCATCTACTTTCTCTAAAGCTRAATTRAACGCTTCTTCTTCAGTTGGAAAATCTTCGATTTCTTCATGAGTAGTCAAAAGTTCATCAACATTTTCATCTTGTACAAAAAAACTATCATTCGTTTCTTTTGAAGAATCTATCGATCGTTCTGATTCAGAATRGATAATATCATCTTTAAGTTCTGATATTTGTTGTTTATGTTTACGACAGAATTTAATCTTATAAACTTTATGACAACGTTCACAATAATATTGACAATCATTTCGTTTATAAGATAATGTTAATTTGTAACTTTTAACATTTCTGTTTCGTAGACTCTTTCGAACTAATAGATTTTGATTGTTTTCATAAATATATTCAGTATAGAAGTTTAATCTATTGTTAGTGTARAATTGTAARATTGGAATATTGTTTTTAGWCATTTTTRWWTAAATAAAATTCTATTCGGTCAATTTGACTGAATAGATTTGATTTGATAATATATAATAAATAAAAAAAAATACAATATTGAAATATAATAAATTATCTATTTTTCCTCCTCTTCTTCTTCCTCATATTCTTCATCTTCTTCGATACCTTCTTCAGAAGCACAAAGACGTTGATATTCCATTATCGCACCACGTTTTGGACCATCAAGAATCTTTTTCCTCCATTCTTTAWSATNKTTGTATAATGAATGATTTATATTCTTTGGTAGATGATTATCGATATTTTCATAAAGATCAATTCTTTTTTTAAAATATTTTTTTAACAATTCGATAAAAGCTAAACATTCACTGGCATTTGGAAATGCTTCCACTAAAGCTTCTTGGTTAATTTCAGATGTTAATTCCCAATTCTTTAATTTAAGATAGCGATTTATCTGAGGGTTGTTAAAGATTCTTTTTTTTGGTTTTTTTTCAGAAGATAACAATTTTTGCTGTTTAATAACAGCATCAGGTTCTTCATTTTGAGGAGTTTGATTTTTTCTTTTCGACATTTTGATTTATATAAAAAAATTTCTAATCGGTCRCAAGACTGATTAGAAAATGTTGTTAAATAATTTATATAGTAAAATAAAGGAGAAGATGATGAAAAATTTAATRTATTTATCATATCTAATTTTAAACGATTTCCATAATACAATTGATAAAATTCTATCAATAACTTCATTGATTTCAATATTTGAAGTATCGATAACTTTTGCAACTTTTACAGCTTCTTTAAGCGATCTTGATGATTTAGTATCACGTGCAATCAAATCAAAAAATACAACATCATATTCTAATCCAGTCTGATTAACTCTACGATTTAATCGTTCATACATATCTGCATTGAGAATAATCTTAACTTCAGCATCAGGAAGCATCTTTGTGACGACATCACGTCCAACGACAACATAACCTTTAGCTTTTACAATTGAACGAATTATTTCATTAATATGATTTCGAATATTTTCATTCTTTGCGATTTCACTGGCCTTTTTTCCTATTTCCAAATTCTTTTCTTGATCTTGATCGAAATTATTGATTTGTTCGAGGTAAAGAGATTGGTTTTCAATTATTTCGGTTTTATAATAAGATTTGATCTTTTCTTCAACCTCATCAGTAGAAAGTTGATAAAAAGTTCTCGCAAAATATCGGTAAAATAAACCAGAATCGATAAATTTGTACCCTAGTTTTTCTGCTAAAATTTTACCAACTGTAGTTTTTCCAGTTGCACTGTAACCATCAATTCCAATAATAATATTCATTCTGAATTTACGTGATTAAATTTCTAATCGGTCACAAGACTGATTAGATTATTTATTTAATAAACTTTAAATTTTTAATTCAACATTCTCAATAATAAGTGTTAAATTTGTTTTAAAATCTGATATATTTAATTTAATAATATACGCTGAAGTTATCAACCTGTATAATTGTAAATAGGTACTAATATTATTTAATGCATTTGAAGAAAGATTATAAGTTTTAAAAAAAATAAAAAACTTTTTATAAAACAAATTTGCTCTGGTAAATGTTTCTTCAGAGATATTTTGTTTAGAGATATAATTGATTAACAAATTATATTCTTCGCAAAATTCGTGATATGTTTTAACAACTTTTTGATATTTAGACATTTTTANTTTTTACACAAATAAAATTCTAACTGGTGCAATACACTAGTTAGAAATGTTTATTAAATATATTTATAATTTAACAAATGGTTTAATAATATTTTTGACGTTGAATTTTATCAAAATTAAATGATGATGTATTAGTCTCATCAATAAACAAAATAACTTGATGTTTTTTTACCATCCCTTTACATTCATGTACTATTTTATTTTGATCGTTTGTGTAATACTTGCATTTTGCGAATTGGCAAAACTCGCCTTTCTTGTTTTTTTGACCAGTAGGATATGTATTTCCGCATATAAAAATACAATCGCATAACCATTTATTTTTTTTACATGCGGCACAACATTTATGATTAAATGATAATTCACAATTCCAGCATTGACCATGATTCATCCCAAAAATATAATCATGAGTCATATTAATTGTTTCAATTTCATTTAATTTAATAAAAAATTGATAATGATTAATTTGTGGATTTTGTTGTAAATATGTTTTTATAGRAATGAAATCATCTTCATGATGATGATGAGAATTAGATTTTATTTGTTTGGGGTATGTTTGATTATAAGATANNNGAAAATTTAAAAATTGTTGAAATAATAAATTAACATCTGTCTGGTTGATTTGATTTGAAGAATACANTTTTGATTTACGTAATTATTTTTCTACTCGGTATTTTTATACTAAGTAGAAGGTGATTGTGGTTGATATTTAGGTGATTGTAATACATATTCCTCGATTTTTTTTAATTTTTTATTAATCGAATCGATGATATTTGAAACTGCTTGTTGTTGTCGTCTTGATTTTTTTTTACCTTTTCGATTAGTGTAATTCTTAAATTCTTTTAAAAGTGAAACTTCATTTTTGTAAATTTGCCCACAAGTATCATTAAAATTTTTTACCCAAAAGAAAATATCATAATCGAGTTTATATGTTCGATAATAATTTTTCATTCTCATYATAGAACCTTGTCTCGAAACACGAGTAAGTTTTTCTTCAGGTGGTAGTGATTTGTCAACAGATTGAAGTAATCTAAAATAATTGTAGCGTTTTCRAAATGGACAAGAAGAATTATCATGACGATTATCATATTGCCAAATATCTGGACGAAATTCACGTGTATTTTTGCATCTGCATTGAAAATAATCAAGAAATTTATATTCTCTAGTATGTTTTAAAACATCAAATTCTTCTTTTGGTTTTCTTTTCATGTAAACAATTACTGAAGAGCGATTAAAATCAATGTTTCGCCAAGAAATAGATTTTTGAACCACGAATGATTCATGCATTTTCTTATAGGATATGGRAGAGAAACGTGTAAAATGAGTTGTAACGTCTCTTTCAACCATCTTGAAGTGATTAATTTATTTTAATCACTTTTTAGAATATCTTGCTTGTAAAGCTATGTATTCTTATCAAATCGTGCCGATTCGATGATATTTCAACGTTAATTTCTCGCCCTTTTTATAGAAAATTTTAACTAGTTGAAAAAATTCTAAGTTCAAAATTTTTTATCTCGTAAATATATTCATCATAGATAAATTTTATTATGACAAAATTACTGTAGTTAAAATTATTTACAAATAATAGCAGTAATCTACATTTGGTTAAAATTACTTGAGATTAACCTCATATTGGAAGCAATCTATGAGTRAATCGTAAACATTCTACATTTGGTGATTGATCTAACACTACATTTGGGTAA
>LXRJ01000602.1 GCA_001684025.1 Candidatus Glomeribacter gigasporarum
TTTCTGATGAACAAAATTATGACCAAGATGAAATTAATAAAACATTAAGCCATCTTAATAATTTAAATATTGATCAAGAAACAATATTTAAAACAATTATTAAAGCAATTAATGGTGAAATAGAACAAAAATTATTTTTTGTTGATGGACCTGGAGGAACTGGAAAAACATATTTATATAATATGATCTTGGCTCATGTAAGATCATCAAGTACAAGTGGTTTAAATRGAATTGCAATTGCAGTAGCATCATCAGGAATTGCTGCATTATTAATGAATGGTGGAAGAACTGCCCATTCAAGATTTAAAATTCCATTAAAGTTAACTAAAACCACTACTTTAGACATTAAAAAACAATCTGAATTAGCAGATTTAATTAGAAAGGCTAAAGTAATTTTATGGGATGAA
>LXRJ01000603.1 GCA_001684025.1 Candidatus Glomeribacter gigasporarum
TGGCACCTTTTTTAATTAATTAATCTAACTTTTTCTATTTATCATTATGGCCTCATAAGGGAGATTTGCTCACCTATCCACCTATTATTCATTGTTCTGGTTTGTTGGGTGGGTGAGTGGGTAAAATAGTTCTATAGATACTAATATTTGATTTTTTTTATTTTTTTTGTCTATCTACCCACTCAACTAGTACTAAAAGTTATTATTTTAGTTTWKTTATTTAAAATTTATTTAAAGCAAGAATGACAACCGTCAATCCAAATTTCCAGAGAGCTAAAAAATAATTTTAGGAATACTTTTAAAAATATTAAACCATCAGTGCCATAAATTTTACGAAAATTTATATGCAAAATTATATTTAATATAAAAGTTTTACATATTTAAGTTTTTATATAATACCCTATATA
>LXRJ01000605.1 GCA_001684025.1 Candidatus Glomeribacter gigasporarum
TATTTAGATAAATTTATTTTACATGAATAATATTAATACATAGATAACGCTACTAAAAGAAAACAGGATTTCATGCTTTGAATTTTCAAGGCTGAGTTATTTATTATAAGTTCAAAAGCCTGAAGTCAAGTTTTTTTAATAGTACTCGAATACAAACAAAAGGCTATTACTTTGTTTATTTTTGTATATTATAAGCCACATGTTGTGCTTAATAGCCATACGCAAAATATTTTAATTTACCAACATGGCTCAGTCTTTCTAAAGTCTTAGAGGAGTTGATCTTCACAGGGTTTGACTTTCTCCAGGGGTTTTAGCTTTACCAGGGGTTTTCCAGAGTTTCGCCGTTTTGCCATAGTTTCGCCGTTTCACCGTTTCGCCAAAAATAGTTTTGCATAACAACAGTAGT
>LXRJ01000606.1 GCA_001684025.1 Candidatus Glomeribacter gigasporarum
TTTTATTAGTTATATAATTCTAAATCAACTACAATCACTACTTTACAAACAGAAGCTTATTAACTCTAAAAAAAAAACAATGCGATTAGTTTTTGTAGTGTTAATCCTATTTTTTGATGTTGAATTCAATAAAATATAACCACTATACAAGTGCAAAATAACTTCAAAATAAGGGTCGATTTTCMAAATCCAATCCATAAATACACATTATTTGAAATGTAAGAAGTAATAATATTATTAAATCGAACTGATCATTTAATGTGCCATGTAAAGGGAAGGCATATGAAGTGCACTTGTGGAGGGTTAACTGTATATGAGTGATGCCAAGGAAAATGAAACTTCAATCATATATGATTAAAGTCCCATTTTCTCTTGGCATCACTCATATTATTTGTTGTAGTAATG
>LXRJ01000609.1 GCA_001684025.1 Candidatus Glomeribacter gigasporarum
CTGTCACAATACGGTTAACCACGATAATTCTAATGCAATAGTTAACTCAACTTCAACCATATACCGTATATCACTATAGCCAGTAAGTTTTGTAATAAAGTTTTTACAAACGTAAATCACAATATAAATCACGACAATTCTAATGCGATAATTAACTCAACCACATACCGTGTGTAGATAGTGAGTTCCGTAATAAAATCTTTTACAAACAGTAAATTACGATAGAGATCACGATAATTCTAATGCAGTAATTAACTTAAACCACATACCCTACTTTACTATAGCTAGTGAGTTCTGTAACATAAATTTTTCAATCAATATATTACGATAATTTTTATTTTAGTATAATAATTAATATTAATCACGTACCATAGCCGGTAAGTTCTGAATAGATTTTTTTACAA
>LXRJ01000612.1 GCA_001684025.1 Candidatus Glomeribacter gigasporarum
AGATTTTTAGATGGGTACTTTTTTGGTTGTAAACATATTTATCATGCTCTTTTTGCTTTTGCTTGTTCTCTTTAAAATTAATATTCTTGATTGTATAGCATGTTTAATTAATGTCTATTTCTTTTTTTCATATAATTTTACCTGTAATCTTTGAAATTGAACTTCTAATTTTAGATTTTTAGATATATACTTTTTCTTTTTTAATTAACTTTTATTTGTTTTCTTTGAAATTGAGCTTCTGGTTTTGAGGTTTTTAGTTTTTAATTTATCATATTGATGTGTTATTAGTAGTTAATTATGATTAGAGTTAGATAGTTAGAATTAAATATTTAATATTAGAATATAACATATAACAATGTTTTATTTTTTAGTACAGTAAATTATGGTATTAATATAATAAATA
>LXRJ01000613.1 GCA_001684025.1 Candidatus Glomeribacter gigasporarum
AGGTTGACCATCAACTTAGAAACCTCCCTGGACAAATTTCAGATAAAGAAGACTTGTGAAACAAGATCAGGTAGTTTGGAAACAAATTGATGTTGAAACCTGCACTAACCTGATCCGATCCATGCCTAAATGGATTCATGATGTTATCAAGGCATGTGGTGGATACATCAAGTGGTAGAGGTCAAAAGAATTAGAATAGAAAAAAAAATTTTTTTTATATATAAAAAAAATTTTTTTGTTTTAATATTGTGTTGCATTACATATGATTAAAAGTAATGCAGCATGTCAAATAAAATAAAGTTCATGTTTTCGAAAAATTAGGATCATTTATTTTTTTTAAATTTTTTATATATGAAATCTATAATATTCACGAATAAATTAAAAAAAAATAAGAGGTTATGT
>LXRJ01000619.1 GCA_001684025.1 Candidatus Glomeribacter gigasporarum
GTGCAAATATTTCAATAACTATCAATCCAATTTTAATGATATTTTACTATTTTATAGACAAAGTTATTTTCTATCTACTATATAAGTTTCATATAATTTTATTTAATAGTTAACTAAAAATTTAACAAAAAGCAAAATTTTATAGTTCAATATTTTAAACTAATTTTCTCAATGATTATTAGTCTAAAACAAATAATWTTTTTTTTATTTAAYAGATACATATTTYCTCTATAAAATATAAAAAAATTATTAAAATCTAATCATTAATTGCAGAAATAATTCAAATAATCTATCCTAATATGTAAAATTTTAGTCATCATCATATATTTTAATTATCTTGGCAACTAGCAACAAACTTTAAACTTTTTTTTTATTATTTTGTAGAGGATAAATAGTACT
>LXRJ01000620.1 GCA_001684025.1 Candidatus Glomeribacter gigasporarum
AAAATGCTTAAATTTGAATATTTAAAAAATTTAAGTCTAATCACCATCTATATAATTTAAAAAAAATTCTATTTATAGTATTATTTATAGATGCTTTTTATCTATTTATTTTATTTTATTTATTTTTTATGAATTATATATTTAAATAAAGACGTTCTTAACGCACATCTGATTTAAAGCATCTATCAAAATAGATACTACACTTTAGAACTTTTAAAGATGAATCAAATACAGTATTATATAAAAAATATCATTAATAAAATTGATTATTAATTGATATAGATACAATATAAGGGACACCATTAATAAAACTGATTATAAATCAATTGAATTTATTAAACAATTGATATTTATTAAAACAATTGATATAGTCCTTATACTATATTTGATGGGTCACT
>LXRJ01000625.1 GCA_001684025.1 Candidatus Glomeribacter gigasporarum
AATAATAACACAAATAGTGAACAAAACACTAATTAAATATGAAATAATAGAAGCCAAAATCAAATACCACATAATAATGCTAATTACAAAAAGCATATGTCTCACTAATCCACAAACAAGGCTTACAATAGTAATATTAGGCATGCTACTACAAAGCAGCACAAATACTATTAACAAAATAATAAAGAGATCTAAATCAAAACACAGCCTAACAATTAGTTTAATATACAAGATCACCTACAATTTATACAAAGAAATTTAGTTATCACAATGCAATAAACAACATACTAAAATGTTTAAACCAAATACATTATAAACACAATTTCTGAAAAATATAAAGAGACAGTATCTACAAATCTGATGAATATATATAATGCATCTACTACAAAAACAAA
>LXRJ01000072.1 GCA_001684025.1 Candidatus Glomeribacter gigasporarum
ACAGGAAGGGATGAAATTCTCGCCGCTGTCGATGAGCAATGTAGATGCGGAGCTGATTGCGAGCCGAAAACTGTCGGCGGTGGACATCGCGCGCATCTATAAAGTGCCCGCGCATATGGTCAACGAACTGGACCGCGCGACCTTCTCGAATATCGAGCATCAGGCGATTCAGTTTGTCGTGTATACCTTGCTGCCGTGGCTCAAACGCCACGAGCAGGCGATGCGGCGGGATTTGCTTAACCCTGAAGAGCGCCGCACCCACACCATCGAATTCAACGTCTCCGGCCTATTGCGCGGCGATCAGAAATCCCGCTTCGAGGCGTATGCAATGGGCCGTCAGTGGGGCTGGCTGTCGGTGAACGACATCCGACGACTGGAGAATCTGCCGCCCATCGTCGGTGGCGATACCTATTTGCAACCCCTGAATATGCAGGCGGTGGGGGATGTATCCGCGCCGCCGCCCAATCCTGCTGAATAAATGACCGCATACCTGACCACTCCTAGAGCCGATACGCCTGACCTGGCCGACACCGCCGCGTTTAGCAATCTTGCCAAACGGCCACCACAGGTGCCTACGATGCCTACGGGTCTTGCCGTGATCCAAATTACCGGCTGGCTGAGTGCGCGCACTTCTCCGCTAGAAGCGTGGGGATGGGTGACCAGCTACGAGCGCCTGCATGCGCAGCTCCATCAGGCGCTGTCGGACTCCGAAGTTCAGCACATCGTGCTGGACATCGACAGCGCAGGAGGAAGCGCGACGGGCGCTTTCGAGCTGGCCGATGCTCTTTTTGCCGCGCGCGCGGTCAAACCCATCACGGCACTTGCGCATTTCACTGCCTGCTCCGGCGCGTATCTGCTAGCGTCCGCCGCCAGCCGAATCGTCGTCAGCCAAACCTCGGCGGTGGGCTCCATCGGCGTGCGGGCTGATCACGTGGATTGGTCTCGGCGCAACAAGCGGGAAGGCATCCAGGTCACCACCGTCTCGGCGGGTGCACACAAAAACGATCTGACGCCCCATGAGCCAATTTCCGAGCAATCGCGCGCGACGCTCACCCATCAGGTGCAAAGCCTCTATCAACTGTTCGTCAGCGCCGTCGCCCGGTATCGCAGCGGCCTGACGGAACAGGCCGTACGGGAAACCGAAGCTGCCGTCTACGTCGGACAGGAAGCGATGGCGCAGGGCTTGGCTGACGAACTGGCCGCCCCGCAAACGGTGATCGACCAGCTGGCTGCGGAAGTCGGAGCAACGTCTGGACAACGGCTGGCAGCGCCTCTGTCCCGGCGCGTCCGGTATCAGGCCCGCGCGATGCAGCTGCGAGCGACGCTGTAGACCCTTGCACGATTTTTCAGACAGTGTCTGAAAAATCGCCCCCTCTGTTTTTTAGTCAGGCTGCCTGCGGGCGGCCTTTTTCTTTCTGGAGTCAAGCAGATGACCTTATCTCAAACCGATGCTGTGCAAATGGATATCAACACCCTGCGCGCGGAACGCGCCCGCATCAATGACGCGGTGCAAACGCTTGCCAACATCGAAGCCGAGGGCGGCGCGCTCAGCGATGAACAGGCGCAGGAATTTGACACCCTGCAAGCTGAGTTCAACACGCTGACTGAACGCATCCATCGCACTGAGGCCGCCGAGCGGATGGCAGCCGCGAGCGCGCAGCCAGTCGATCCCACGCCGGATTTGACACCGAGCAGTGCAAAGCCTACTGCCTGGCCCGCGCAAGCCAAGACGTCCGATGTGAAGGGCGGCCCGGTCGCGCGGATGGTGCGCGCGCTGGTGGCCGCGCAAGGCAATCCTCAGCTTGCCGCGAAACTGGCGATGGAGCGCGGCTTTGGCGAAGACGTGGCAATGGCGCTGACCCAGACCGAACCCGGGGCGGGCGGGGTGCTGGTGCCGTCGAATCTGTCCGCCGAGATTATCGAATTGCTGCGCCCGAAAGCGGTGGTGCGCAGTCTGGGGACGCGCTCGCTGCCTTTATCGAACGGCAATCTGATTATTCCACGGCTGCGGGGCGGCGCGATTGTTGGCTACATCGGCTTCGATACCGATGCACCGGCGACCCAACCCCAATTCGATGATCTGCGCTTATCCAGCAAGAAAATGGCCGCATTGGTGCCGATCAGCAACGATCTCCTGGCCTATGCGGGTGTACAGCCCAGCGTCGATCAGGTGGTCGCAGAAGATTTGACCCAGGCCATCGCACTACGCGAAGACAAAGCCTTTATCCGCGACGACGGCTCGGCCAACACCCCGAAGGGCCTGCGCCACTGGTGCCTGCCGACGCATCTGTTTACCGCCGGCGCGGGCCAAAGCCTGCAAGACATCGAAAACGATCTGAATCGGCTGATTCTGGCGCTGGAAAACGCCAACGCGAATATGACAAGTCCCGGCTGGATTTGCGCGCCGCGCACCTTCCGCTTCCTCGAAGGACTGCGCGACGGCACCGGCAACAAGGCGTATCCCGAATTAGCAGGCGGTCTGCTCAAAGGCTATGCGATTCGGAAAACCACGCAAATCCCTATCGATCTCGCCAACGATCAATACGACGACCTCAGCGAGCTGTACTTCTGCGATTTCGGTGACTGCTTCATTGGCGAGGACGAGCAGTTACTCATCGACTATTCCAAGGAAGCGACCTATCGGGATTCAGGCAGCCATGTGGTGAGCGCCTTTCAGCGGGATCAGACCTTGGTTCGGGTGATCGCCAAGCACGACTTCGGGCCCCGGCATCAGGAGTCCATTGCGGTGATGAGCGGCCTGCGGTGGGGGGTCTGAATGTGAAAGAGGAAAAGCCTATGAACACCATCCTGATTCAGTTTCTGCGCCCGTGGTCGGTCTATACCGCGGGCGACTGTGTTGCGTTTGATGAGACGCGCGCCCGATCTTTGATCGATAGCGGCATCGCCCAGCGGCGCTTGTCCGCCCCGCCAGAAGAACCCAAGGACAAGTTGCCTGCGAAAGACCCAAAAGAGCCGAAAAAACCCGCTGACTCTAAAAGTAAATCCCCCACCTCGGAGACGACGCCATGAGTATCACGCTGATTGAGTATCTGGGCGAGGAGCCGCTGCGCTTTGAGGACGTCGCCGCGCAATGTCGGCTCGACGGCGAAGCGGAACGGGCCTTCATCGAGTCCACCCTGATTCCGGCGGCCCGACAGCTCGCCGAGCAGAAAACAGGGGCGGCGATTCGCCCCGCGCGTTATCAGGAGACCTTCCCGTGGTTTCCTGCGACGCTGAGCCTCCCGTTAGGGTTGGGTCAAGTCACGAAAGTCGAACAGCTGCGCTATCGCTCTGTTTTAAATGGCGAGCTCGTGTGGGATCCGGCCGCGTATCGGCTGCACTACGGCAGTCGGACGTCCTGGGTGGAACCCGTCGACCAATGGCCCGTGACGGCGCGCAGCACGGAGGCCGTGTGCATCGAATATCGGGCTGGACTCGATCTTGCGCACCGCCCCTCGGTCAAGCAGTGGCTGCTCTTGGCCTGCGCCTGGTTGTTCGAACAGCGGGAGCTCTACTTGGTGAATCAAGCGCAGCCGATGCCGGATGCCTTTGCCGACACACTGCTCGCTGATATTACGGTGCTGCCCCGATTTTAGCGATGCGTGCTGGACGATTGCGCTGCCGCATCACGCTGGAACGCCCTACGGAGACCTCCTCGCCCAGTGGCTCGGTTACCCCAAGCTGGCAGCCGGTCGGTGACTTCTGGGCAGCAGTCGAGCCCATACGAGGACGCGAGTACTTCAGCGCCAACCAGATTCGAATTGATGTCGACGTCAAGATCACGCTGCGCACTCCACGAAATGTCGAAATTACACCGCATCTGCGCGTGTGGCACGGCAAAACGCTGTACCGCATTCAAAGCGTCATCGATGTGAAAAGCGCCCATCGGACGCTGGAGCTGATGTGCAAGACGAACGCGGCCCGCGAGGGTCGATAAAACGGGCTGCTCTGCCCTCCAAGAAACCCGGCCGTCACCCCCCACATCCATCCCGTTTCCTGATGGGTATTACTGATGAGGAACTTGCTATGAACGTTCTACGAAAAACACAGTCTACGGTTTGTCTTACGCCGGATGTGGCATTGCCCGTGATCACCTACCGCAATCAGCCGGTGATCACCTTGGCGATGATAGATAAAGTGCATCAGCGACCAGAAGAAACAGCGGGTCGTAATTTCAGAGCACACCGTGACAAGCTGATTGAAGGCGAGGATTACTTCAAGGTTTGTGCCGACGAAATTCGTCGACGCAACATTCTGCCGCTTTCGTCCAAAGCACACGAGGCTATTTTACTTTTCGCCGAAACCGGCTATCTCATGCTGGTCAAGTCTTTTCAAGATGACCTGGCCTGGAAGATTCAGCGACAACTCGTCAAAACCTATTTCCGTGCAATCAAAGGCGATGTCACCCTGGCCGATGAGATTGCAGACCGCGCATCGCTCAAAGACCAACAGTGGCTCGCCGCGCGTATGCAAGGCAAGGTCAAGCGCCGTGCGTTAACCGACACGCTCCAAGAGCACGGCGTCAAGCATTGGGGCTACGCCCGATGCACGAATGCGCTCTACAAAGGCGCGCTCGGCGGTGACAAGCCCGCCCTATGCGCCCGAAAAGGGCTGCCTTCCCATAATAAAAACCTGCGGGAGGTCATGTCCCTGGACGAGTTGATCACCACCCAAATGGCGGAACTTGTCGCCAGAGTCCAGATTGAAAAACGCGATCTCCACGGCAACGCCCCCTGTGCAGCGGAATGTGAACAGTCAGGCCAGAAAGTCGCCGCGTTGTTGCGGTAAGAAGCGGACATGACCGGATAAGTGACTGGGCGAGGGAAGCCGGCGCACCGTTCATTGATTTTGTCGCGGAACAGCTAAATACCCGCAGAACGGGTATTTACCAATTGAGGTCACGCCTCAACTGTGCGTGCGGCACAGCAAAACGCCGTACCGCATTCAGAGCGTCATCGATGTGCAGAGTGCGCACCGGACGCTGGAATTGATGTGCAAAACGAACGCGGCCCGTGAGGGTCACTAAACCTCTATCCACCCAAGCCGGATTTAAACAGAGGCCGTTTGGTCAGCCCATGAAAAAAGGGCTGCCCAGGCGGCCTTTTTCTTTCAGTCAAAGCCAACCCATGAGGAGGGTATTCGAGATGAGCCCATTACAAACCCGCTACCCCGTGCACAGAAGAGGGAAAGAAACGGTTCATGTGCTGCTGGAAGCCATGACCGCAGAAGAACTGAACCAGAACATCGCGCGGTGGCGCAAAGCCGCTGATGCCAAGCGAGCGCGCGCCGATGAGCTACAGGCCCATGCAGAGGCGTTACTGGCTTACCGGCAGCAAAAATTTCCAGAGTCAGAGCAAGGCCAATAGAGGAACGGAGGAACCGAATATGAAAGCACTGATCACGATTGATGACATCCAGATTCGCCAAGACGCAGAAGGGCGATACTGCCTGAATGATTTGCATCGGGCAGCCGGTGGAGAAGAAAAACATAAGCCGGCTAACTTTCTGAGGCTGGATACCACACGGGCTTTGATAGAGCAAATAAATTGCTCAGATGTGAGCAATTTAGAAGCCGCATCAGGATGTTTCTCAGAAGTGAGAAACAAAGCGGTGAGCATTATTCAAGGAAAGGGCAAGCGCCAAGGCACCTACGTTTGCAAGGAACTGGTCTACAGCTACGCGATGTGGATCAGTCCCGCTTTCCATCTGAAAGTGATCCGCACCTTTGATGCACTGGTCACAGGTCAGTTCAAGCCAGAGCTTTCCCCTATCCAGACCATTATCGCGSCCACCAAMCTTTYCCAGCCATTCTTCAGAGTGGCCCGTTTGATCGGCTGKGRCAAGAATGCGGCGGCCATCAGCGCCAACCAGGCGACCATTAAACACACTGCCATCAACCTCTTATCTGATTTAGGTCAAACTCATTTAAGGGCTGAGAACCAAACCGGCAAAAGTTATTGCCCCAGAGATTTAGGCCAGTTCATCGGCTTAACCGCTCAAAAAGTCAACATGCTTTTAGAAGCTCAAGGATTACAAGCAAGAGATGCCCTCGGCGAATGGCAACCCACCGAGAAAGCCCAAGGTCTGTATGAATGGGTCGATACCGGCCACCGGCACAACACGGGTACGCCGGTTAAGCAACTGAAGTGGTTTAAGACGGTTCTCGCGCAGACGGGTGAATCCCCGCCTCAGGCACCGACACCTGTCATCGCAGCAAAACCTGTCCAGATAGCGACCCCTTAAGTCTTCAAGAGGAGTTCAATCATGACCGAAGCATTTAATATAGACCAAGCCACCTCAGTACTGTTCTCGACTTTAGGACTGGGTCCAACCGAACGGGAGCTGTTAGGCGCACTCTTCCAGTGTGTAACGTGGGAAGAGGAGGCCCTGTGCGGTTACTTCGAAGATATCGGCAGCGATGCCTCAACCGGTCTGGCTTGCGATGAGGACGCTACCCCAGGGGACGCGCTGCTCGCTTGGCTTAATCTGGGAAAACGCGGTTTTGTGGAACGTATTGGAGACAGCAACCGCTTTTTAATCCATCACGAGCGACTGATGTTTCGGGTCATCACAGAGGCAAAACCAATCAAAAAGCCCGTACTGACAGTGATGAAATAAGGTTCATGATTGAGATGAGAGACCCCCAATGGCCGCTCAAACCGTTGTCAAAATCGAAGGCTTAACCGAACTCGGCCTCGCAATTCGGGCGCTAGACCGCCGCCTGCAGAGCAACATCGGGCGTTCTGCGGTGATGGCCGGCGCGCGGGTGATTGCCAAAGACGCCAGAGCCAGAGCGCCCGTACTGGCCGCGCCGACGCCTCAGAGGAAGCCCGGCACGCTGAAAAAGAACATCCGCGCCAAGGCGGTGCGTTCAAATCAGACGGGCCGATGGGAGGCGGTCGTCGGCGTGCGCGCCTTAAGCAGCAAAAAGCTCATGGCCTTCAAGGCGCAGACAGGAAAATCCGGTCAGTCTAATCCCGACGATCCCTTCTACTGGCGCTTTGTCGAGTTCGGCACGGTCAAGATGGCGGCCCGGCCCTTTCTGCGGCCTGCGTTCGAGGCCACAAAACAGGCCGCCGCCAACGCGATCAAAGCGCAATTGGCTAAACGCATCGAACAGGCCGCGAAGCAAGTGCGGCGGTGAGCATCGAAACCCGTATTTTCAATGCGCTGGGGCCTTTAGTCGACAACCGCTGCTATCCGTGTCACCATCGGATGTAAATTGACACAGGTCAGCGATTGAAAATGGATACACCGAGTTGAGAAG
>LXRJ01000628.1 GCA_001684025.1 Candidatus Glomeribacter gigasporarum
TATTATAGTTTAAGATCTATCAATAGATATAAATGTATAAAAGTTAAGTATACATGCAAAAAACTCAACAAGATAGAGAATTTATATATCAAATAAAAAGGTAGTAAAGTTCTAATAGTAGTAGAATTCATAATAAAAATAGAAGATAAAAACATTTCTTGAACTCTCTCTATAGGTGATCAAAAATTAGTATATATCTCAATAAATAAAAATTTATGAAAAAAGAAATAATAGATACAAATTTGTAGCAAAGCTTACAGGTATTACAGAGAATTTATTAAAAATCCTACTTCTGAGATATCTAAAAAACAGAAACAAGAAAACAGTTTATATTTCTAAAAGAAGAAGTAGGCTTATAAAACAAATAACAAAAGTAATTTTTATTAATAAATT
>LXRJ01000629.1 GCA_001684025.1 Candidatus Glomeribacter gigasporarum
ACAAAAACTATGGAAAAAGTTATCTATTTATAATATTTAAAAATAAACTAATCTACGGATTTTCAAAATGTGTTTGTTTGTGTTTCCCATATGGTATGTTTTTGTCTAACCATATGCAAAAATGTGAAAATGTTTTTATAAATTAATTGTCTATCCGTCCCTTTTAAAGTGAGGACTCCGAACTCTTGTGCAATTAATTAGCTTCTACTTAGGTATCGATAACAATAGTAGGTTGCCAATTCTGTTTCTCATAGTATTTAGAAAGACGATCACTATTATAATATCCTAGTAGTGTTTTTCCTTTTAATGTTGAGAGCTTGTAGGCTCCATTATTCAATTTGGCTTGAATAATAAAAGGTCCTGTTCGCTTTTCTTCAAATTTTGCAGATCGGG
>LXRJ01000632.1 GCA_001684025.1 Candidatus Glomeribacter gigasporarum
TAGGAATCTTTACTAATATGTTTTCCCACTTTTTATTAGATTTCAAATTATAAGATCGGTCACAGTTTTGAAACAACTATTCAAAAGATTCTTAATTTATATTTTTATTAATATTTTTATTCATGTATTTAACTCATACAAAAAATAAAATTATGTCATATTCTATTTTTGAAAATACAAAAAATATCAAATATANTAKTANAAATAAATAAATTTTGTGTAACTTTTTTTTTATAAATAAACATTTTTTACAATAATACAAGTACAGTATAAAAATGTTGATCCTATTTTTTATTGCTATATCTCAACTTTTTATCGCTTCTATGCAATAGATGAATCTGTATTATTGGATACTCTTTTTTAAGAAATTTTACAATGAATATATTTTTTTT
>LXRJ01000637.1 GCA_001684025.1 Candidatus Glomeribacter gigasporarum
GTTTTGAAGGTCTTTTTAAGGTCTAACAACATGTAGATATTTTAGTAAAGTGTAATACAAAAAGAACCTTGTATATTGCGTTTAATAAGGTAAATTATAAAAAAAAATTTTCGCCCTTTTTTAAAGAATAAAAATCACTATTTTGTAAGGTTGTCAAAAATTTTATATAAAAGTTCAAATCTATTTTTCTAAAAATATTTTTTTCTTGCTGTTCTTATCATAGCTTTTATTTATTGTTCACAATCTTCTGTTTACAAATACAGAATGAATAATATTATCTGTGAAGTTGTTCCGTCTACTCGTGGCAATGACAAAATTAACATTTACGGTTACTTAATGATCAAAGATAAATGTAGAAGAGATTCATTTTACTGGTATTGCGAAAG
>LXRJ01000638.1 GCA_001684025.1 Candidatus Glomeribacter gigasporarum
ATTTGTCCGACTCCATTTTGCACTTAGCCGCCACTTCCAAATAAAAAAGCATATCTAAAAGAAAAGGAGAAGTTAGTACTGATAATGAAAAAGAATGAAATTAAAAAAAGATGATGCTTATCGTAAAGACAAATTCTAAAAACAGATCTAAGAGAAAGTCCAAGAAAAACAAATTAGTATATATTAAAAAAAAAAANCAARATGGCTAATTGTCGTCATATCTTACCACAATAAATTAATTTTTTAATTTAAAAACAAATCCCAGAAAACTGATTTTGTTCGTCATAACGATAGTAATTAAAAGTTTATTACAAATCAAGACTAATTGTCATTATCACGCCACAATAAATCAACTTTAATTTAAAAAAGTCAGACAACTGATTTTT
>LXRJ01000639.1 GCA_001684025.1 Candidatus Glomeribacter gigasporarum
TTAAGTTTTCGAATTCTTGTATATCGTGGTCATAAACCAAGTCACCATTATCATTTCGTTTTCCAATATTTAAAGCTCCAGCTAATGATATATCTTTTTTATAATAAAATTTTCTTTTAGTTTTTATTTTCATTTTATTATTTAATTTGATTAATTTAATTAATATACGCATACCTTGTTTTTATANTTTTTTGTTCAATAATTAAAAAACAAATGTATAAAAATAATATTTAAATACTAAAATATGTATAAGATAACGTAATTAAGTAAATCAAAAAATTAATAAGGATTGATCAACATTGTGCAGATTGAAAAAATTTATAAACCTACGATCTTCAGAATTTCTTTTTTTTTTATGTTTGTTCTTTGATGAAAACACATTTCGT
>LXRJ01000640.1 GCA_001684025.1 Candidatus Glomeribacter gigasporarum
AAAAATATTAGTTCCTAAAAAGATTTATTATCATCGATTAGAAACTTTTTATTTTTATTATTTCAATCCAAGTAATTTTATACATGATTTAAAAACAGATTCTATATATGAAATCGAAGATGAAGTTCCTTTTCAATCTTCATTATTTAATCATTATTTTTTCTTTAATGTTGTTGACGGAAAAGAGTTATATTTATTTTCTGAGGATATTATTAACGAACAAATTGAATTTGAAAATCTAATTTATAAAGAATAATTTAGAATTTTTAATTTATTAGCAATAAAGAAAACAAGAGTTATATTTATATTTTAATTTTATTATAAATTAATTTTCACTTTAGTTTTTATTTTTTATTAAAGATTTTAAAAATGTTTGTGGCGATAAT
>LXRJ01000643.1 GCA_001684025.1 Candidatus Glomeribacter gigasporarum
GTAGATTTCATCTTCATTGTTGTATTTTTTTTTTAAAAAAAAACTTTAAAAAAATTTTTTTAATAAATAAAATTATATGATTCATGTGATTGATTTTGATTGGTTGATTATAAAATCACTATAGTAATAAGTCGTCCTAAAACAATGTTTATTTTTTAATAGCAAAGTTGCAAAGTTTGCAAAGTTTGCCCACCTTTTTTATAAAACATTAAAAATAAAATATTATCAACTTATTGCTATATTGATACTTATAAAGAAAAATTATAACCAATAATTTTATAAACAGATAATACTTAAAAAAATAATACAGATAAAGCAAAAATATAAATCAAGAAAAATAAATTTAATTTCAAGAAAATATTACAAAAAAAAGATTTATTTCTA
>LXRJ01000644.1 GCA_001684025.1 Candidatus Glomeribacter gigasporarum
GTATGATCATATCATGATCAAAGTACCTCTCTTCATCATTAACATCAAGATCACGGTATTTACATTCTTTTGTTAATCCCATTTTTGGATTACCTTTTTCTTTTTTTGATTGGACCCTAGTAGACCATCCAGTAAACACCCCCGAAGAACCGTTCACAACAGAATCTGAATAATTCTGGATGACCATGACACGACAGTTTAATCGTAGTCGCAACACATATTCGGATTGTGTGTGACTCGTGAATAACATCTCGAGATTCTTGTGTTTCTTTGCAAGCTCTCTTACTCCTGCATCTTTACTATCTTCCATTTCTCTTACCGTTCGCAGACTTGAATCAATATTACGAATCTCCTTAATATAATCTGATGTATCAAATCCACGTA